>NZ_QKTD01000006.1:0-182647 GCF_003234695.1 Curtobacterium sp. MCLR17_042 | reverse complement strand
CCGCCGAACCCCGCCCCGCGCGCGTCCCCCGCCTCAGCGGAAGTGCATGTTCTTCAGCGGGTCGACGAGGGTGCCGTTCCGCCGCGTCTCGACGTGCACGTGCGGCCCCGTCGACTGCCCAGTGTTGCCGGACTTCGCGATCTCGGTGCCGAGCTTCACGATCTGCCCCTGCTTCACCTCGATCTTGCTGAGGTGCGCGACTAGCACCGCCGTCATGCCGTACGTGACGACGATGTAGTTGCCGTAGGCCGCGTCGTTCGCGATGGTCTTGGTGACCGTCCCGGTCCCGGAGCCGTACACGGCCGTCCCGACCGGCACCGGGGCGTCGGTGCCCTGGTGGTAGCGCGGGACGTGCCCGGCGCCGCGGTCGTCGCCGTACCGGCCGGTGATCTTCGTGCCGTTGACCGGCCAGGCCAGGCCGGTGACCGGTCGGCTCGACCAGACGCGGGTGTCCTTGGCGCCGTAGAGCACGACGTTGCCGTCGACCTGGACGAGCAGGTTGCCCGACCCGGCGGTGCTGGTGCGCGAGCTCCAGAGCGCGACCTTCTTGCGCGAGGCGTCACGGGTCCAGATGACGAAGTTGCCCTTGGCCTGCAGCTCGGCCCAGGCGCCCGGGTGCCCGCCGGTGCGCGACTGCCAGACGACGCGGCCGCTGACCTTCTGCACCAGGTTGCCGTCGGTGCGCATGTTGAGGATGCGCGTGTTCGAGGTGTCGGATCGCAGCACGGTGCCGCCCAGGATGGTGTTCCCCGACGGGACGCGGTCCTGGTAGCCGTTCCAGCTCACCACCACGGTCTTGCCGGCGAGCAGCGCCATCGTGCCGTCGGCTCGCACCTTCAGTGCGGTCGAGTTCACGGTGCCGGCCGAGGCCCATCGGGCCACACGCTTGCCGTTCTTGGTGATGTCGAGGGCACGGTTCTTGCCGACCACGGCGATCGCGCCGGAGTTGCCGGCGGTGTTCGACGCCCACAGCACGCGGTTGCCGATGCCGTACTCCACCAGGTTGCCGTCGCCCTGCATGATGAGCTTGAACTGGCCGTTCGGCGACGTGACCTGGTCCCCGGGCAGGATCTTGGTGCCGGCCGGGGCCGAGCCGACCCAGACCGCAGAGGCCGCTGCCGGTTCGGCTGTCGCCACGAGCGCCCCCGCCGCCAGGGCCAGTGCCGTCACGGCGCCGGCGATGCGTGGGAGTCGGCGCGCACGTGCGACGGTCGACGGAGTGGTGGTCATGGATCCCCTGCCCTGGAAACGACCGTGCGAGCGCGCGGTCGTTCGGCGCTCGCCCTGCACGAGTCGCCGAACGATGTTCGCTTTTCTGCGCGGGGTGCACAACCCCTTGGACGGGGGGTGTACAGCACGGAGCCGATCGCCGCGGGACAGGATGGGACCATGTCGACGCCGAACCCCGCCTTCGTCCCGCCCGCAGCGCAGACCACCCGTCCGGACCTGCGCGGCACGTTCGGGATGGCGGCCTCGACGCACTGGATCGCGACGGCGACCGCCCAGTCGGTGCTCGAGCGCGGCGGCAACGCCTTCGACGCCGCCGTCGCCGGGGCCTTCGTCCTGCAGGTCGTGGAGCCCCACCTGAACGGCCCCGGGGGCGACCTGACGGCGGTCTTCGCGACGGCAGTCAACCCCGTGCCGACGGTGCTGGTCGGTCAGGGCCCCGCCCCCGAGGGCGCGAGCCCGGAGCACTACCGCGCCGAGGGCCTCGACCTGGTCCCCGGCTCCGGCGCGCTGGCCGCGACCGTCCCCGGCGCGGTCGACGCCTGGCTGCTCCTGCTCCGCGACCACGGCACGTGGGAGCTGGCCGACGTCCTCGCCCCCGCGATCGAGTACGCCCGCGACGGACACCCGGTCGCACCTTCGGTGGTCCGGACGATCACCGCCGTGCGCGGCCTGTTCGAGCAGCACTGGCCCACCTCCGCCACGCAGTGGCTGCCGGGAGGCACGGTGCCGGTCCCCGGGGACCTGGTGCGCAACGAGGCACTCGCCGCAGTGCTCGACCGGCTGGTCGAGGCGGGTGCCGGCGCCGGCAGCCGGACCGGCCGCATCGATGCGGCCCGGTCCGAGTGGGCGGAGGGGTCCGTCGCCGAGGCGATCGACCGGTTCGTCCGCGAACCGCACCGGCACGCGTCGGGCACCGACCACGCCGGGGTCATCCGGGCCTCCGACCTGGCGGCGTTCCGGGCGTCGTACGAACCCGCGACGACCGCCGAGTTCCGCGGCTGCACGATCGCCAAGACCGGACCGTGGGGCCAGGGTCCGGCGCTGCTCCAGACACTGCGGCTGCTCGAACCGCTCGACGACGCCCTGCTCGACCCGTCGACCGAGCTCGGCGCGCACACGATCGTCGAGGCGCAGAAGCTCGCCCTCGCCGACCGCGAGGCGTTCTACGGCGACGGCGAGGTCCCGATGGACGTCCTGCTCTCCGACGCCTACGCCGACGAGCGCCGTGCGCTGATCGGCGAGCGCGCTTCGGCCGAGCTCCGCCCCGGCACGGTCGCCGGGGTCGAACACGCGCTGCCGCCGGTCCGGACCTCGTACGACTCCGCCGGGTCGGTCGGGGTGGGCGAGCCGACCGTGCAGGTCGCCCGCGAGGCAGAAGCCGACACCGAGGTCCCGCCCGCCGCTCCGCTCGAGGACCGCGGCGAGCCGTTCGTGACCCCCGACGGCGAGACCCGCGGCGACACGTGCCACATCGACGTCGTGGACCGCTGGGGCAACATCGTCAGCGCGACGCCTTCCGGCGGGTGGCTGCAGTCGTCGCCGACGATCCCCGAGCTCGGGTTCTGCCTCGGCACCCGCCTGCAGATGACGTGGCTCGAACCGGGCACCGCCTCGACCCTGCGCCCCGGTGAGCGCCCCCGCACCACGCTGACCCCGACCCTGGTGCTCCGCGACGGGCAGCCGGTCGCCGCGCTCGGTTCCCCCGGCGGTGACCAGCAGGACCAGTGGCAGCTGCTGTTCCTGCTGCGGTGGATCGTCGGCGGGTACTCCCCGCAGCAGGCCATCGACGCACCGGCGCTGCACACCACGTCGTTCCCGGGGTCGTTCTGGCCGCGCACGTGGGAGCCCGCCGGACTGGTCGTCGAGGACCGCCTGGGCGACGAGGTCATCGCGGCGCTCGAGGCCCGCGGACACGTCGTGACCCGCGGCGGTGACTGGAGCCTGGGCCGGCTGTCGTGCGTCACCCGCGACCCGGACACCGGGGTCCTCGGCGCTGCCGCGAACCCCCGCGGCGCGCAGGGCTACGCCGCGGGACGCTAGAGCGTCGGCCGTTCCTTCCCAGAACACCCGCACTGGCAAGTGGAATCGGGCGTACCTGGTCAGAACTTCCGACCAGGTACGCCCGATTCCGCCAGGTACGCCCGATTCCGCCAGGTACGCCCGATCCGGCCAGGCACGCCCGGTTCAGAGCGTCGGGACGACCACCGCGCGACCCGAGAGCTCCCCGGCCTCGAGCTTCCGGTACGCCTCGAGCGCGTCGGACAGCGCGTAGCGCTCGACGTCGGGGACGATCTGCCCGGCGCGGTACATCGCGACGACCTCGTGCAGGTCCTCGATGGTGCCCCAGTAGGTGTTCGTGATCGTCGACTCGTACGGCGTCGCGAAGAAGTTCCACTCGGTGGTGCCGCCGGCGATCCCGACGACGGTGAACCGCCCGCCGACCGCCATCGAGGCCTGCGCGACCTTGATCGTGGGGGTGGCACCGACGAAGTCGAAGGCAGCGTCGACTCCGCGTCCGCCGGTGATCTCGCGGATGCGCTCGGCCTGGTCCGGGCCGCCGGGGACGGTGATCGCGCCCCGGGCTGCGGCGCGGTCCATCGCGTCCTGCTTCATGTCGGTCGCGATGACCGTGGCACCGGTGAGCGCCGTGAGGATCTGCACGGCGATCTGCCCGAGGCCACCGAGCCCGACGACGAGCGCGAAGCGACCGCCACCAGCCAGGTTCGGCAGGGAGTTCTTGATCGCGTGGTACGGCGTGAGGGCGGCGTCGCTCAGCGGTGCGGCGGCGACCGGGTCGGCGTCGCCGAGCGGCACGAGGTTCCGCGCCGGGACGCTCACGTACTCCGCCATGCCACCGTCGCGCCCGAGGCCGATCCCCATGTACGGGTTCGTCGCGGCGTTCTCGCAGTAGGTGTCCTGCCCCTTCGAGCAGTACGAGCAGTGCCCACAGCCGACCGGCCCGTAGACCAGGTAGGCGTCGCCCTCGGCGAAGCCGGTGACCCCGTCACCGACGGCCTCGACCCAGCCGGAGTTCTCGTGGCCGAGCACGAAGGCGGGGGCCTGGGCTCCCGGCTGCCCCTGCTGGAACTCGCGGTAGACGGCGACGTCCGAGTGGCAGGCACCGGCGCCGGCGACCTTGAGCAGGACCTCACCCGGCTCGGGTGCGGGCTTCGGGACCTCGGTCAGGGACGGGAAGGTCTGGTACTGCTCGAACACGACGGCGCGCATGGGGTTCTCCTTTGATCGCCCTTCACGCTACACCTGTCGTCGAGGACGACATGTGTCGTCCAGTTGCCTCGGGGTCACGCCCTCCCGCGAACAGTCCGCGGTCGAACCGTGCCCCACCAGGGCGCGACGACCGCGCCACCATGACACCCAGCACGACCGCACCGAGCGGTCCGGTGAACACGAGGAGCAGGATCCACAGCCCGGTGTGGTCCCGGTCGTGCAGTCGCCGCACGAGCAGCGACCACCGCGGCACGATGGTCAGGATCGTCGGCACGAGGATCGCCAGGTCCCACGCGTCCGGCCAGACGTCCCGCCCACCGCTGCCCCAGCCGAACCACGCCCCCTGCCCGCGGTCGATCAGGTGGAACGAGACCCGCGGTGACGGGACGACCCCGAACGGGTCGACGTACATCTCCCACCGCCCTCCGGTCCCGTGCGCGCCGACGACCCAGAGCGCGACGCCGACCAGCGCGAGCTCGAGGGCGATCACCCACCAGAACTCCGAGCGACTCGCCCGCCCGTGGAACCGCCACCCCTGCGTCCAGAACCGGAGCCAGGCGACCACCGGGTTCGTCACGTCGGCCGGCCCCTGCTCGAGTACGGACTCGCGGAAGCCTGTCTTGTCGCTGTCCCCCATGTGCCAGATCGTAGGGCAGACCTGCGTCTTCGCCGTGAGCCCGTTGCGAGAACGCTCGTTCTCCGATTGACTCAGGAGCGGCGGTCCCGCTCGGGGCCGCTCCCCCACACGAAAGGAGCGGGCATGCCCACTCGCACCGCACGCACCGCCTGGAACGGCGGCCTCGAGGACGGTTCCGGCCAGGTCGAACTCTCGAGCTCGAAGGTCGGCACGTACGACGTCTCGTTCCCGAAGCGCACCGCCGAGGACGCCGGGGGCACCACGAGCCCCGAGGAGCTCATCGCCGCCGCACACTCGGCCTGCTACGCCATGCAGTTCTCCGCGGTCCTCGGCGAGGCCGGCGGCACGGTCGAGGCCCTCGACGTCAAGGCCGACGTCTCGCTCGGCCCGGACCCGGCCGGCGGCTTCCGCCTCACCGGCATCGTCCTGACCGTCAGCGGCGAGGTCTCCGGCATCGACGAGGCCGCCTTCCTCAAGGCCGCCGAGGACGCCAAGGCGACCTGCCCGGTCAGCAAGGCGCTGACCGGCGTCGAGATCACGCTGCACGCGACCTTCGAGCAGTAGCGAACGCAGCGCAGTAGGCGCGCGAAGCAGGAACCGTCACCACGTGACGGACGGGAGGCCCGGTGCCAGCTGGCACCGGGCCTCCCGTCCGTCGTCCACCTACGCTGGGTGCCGTGCCCCGCTTCCTCGCCACCCCGACCCTCGTCGCCCTCTGGCTCGGCCTGCTGGCCGTCGTCGTCGGGATCGTGTTCGTGCTGACGGCTCCGACGTTCACGTTCGGCTTCGTCGCCTTCGCCCCGCTGTCCGACTACGCGTTCGTCGCCAATGGCCGACCGTGGCAGCTGACCGCCGGACCGGTCCTCGTGCTGGTGGGCGCGGTCGTCGCGGCGTTCACCCTCGGTCGTCTGAGCACGCGCCGCCGGGGCTGATCCGAAGGCGTCCAGCGGACGTCCGGACTCGGCTGCCGTCGACTGGCACCATGGCGTGATGGCCGAGCAGCACCCCCCGGGCCCGCACAAGCCGGGCCGCCCACCCCGGCCACGACGCCGCAGCCTCGCGCAGCACGACCTGCGCGACGCACGGGCCCGCCTGCGCGGGACGATCTACGAGCACGTCGAGCCCGACGCCAAGGGGCGCGACCAGTACACGGCGACCCAGATCGTCGACTTCTGCCTCGACCTGGCCGAGGTCATGCTCGCCTCCGGTGCCGACACCCGCAGCGTCGAGACGGCCGTCGTCGCGGTCTCGACGAAGTGGAACCTCGCGCCGCTCGACCTCGACTTCTCCGGCAGCTCGGTGACCATCCAGTACGCCCCGGCCGACGTCCCGCCGCTCGTCAAGGTCCGCACCGTGCGGTCGGACGGCTCCGACCTCGACAAGCTCGCGCGGGCGAACCAGATCGTCGACGACCTGATCCACGACGACCGCGACATGACCTCGGCGGTGAGCGCCCTGGTCGCCGTGCTGCGACTCCCACCGCGGTGGCCGATGTGGCTGTCCGACGTCGGCCTGTCGATCCTCGGCATCTCGATCGCCGTGCAGGCCGGAGGCGGATGGCGTGCGGGACTCGGGGCGTTCGTGTTGATGCTCGGGATCATCGTCTCCGGGCGCTGGCTGACCGACCGGGGGTACCCGCAGTTCTTCGTGTCCGGGGCGCAGGGCGCGGTGGCGTCGGCGATCGGCACGCTGGCAATCTGGGCCGGCGTGCTGAACGCGAACGGTGCGGCGACGATGGTGGCGGCGCTCGTGGTGCTCCTGCTGCCGCACCCGTCCCTGGTGACCTGGGCGCAGGACGCCATCTCCGGGTTCCGAGCGATGGCCGTGGCCCGGGCGTTCTACATCGGACTGGTCATCGCGGCGATCGTGGTCGGGGTACCGGCCGGGATCGCCATGACGCACTGGCTGCGGATCGAGGTCGACCCGTCCGGCATCGTGACGCAGACCCTGCCGCTCTGGGCGTCGCTGTCACTGACCGTGGTGTCGGCGGGCGCGAACTGCTTCGTGCAGCAGGCCAGCGCCCGCGTGATCCCGGTCGCCGTGGTGTTCTCGGTCGCCGCCGGCGCCGCGCTGTGGGCGCTCCGGCAGGCCGGGCTGCCGCTCCTCGGGGCGACGTTCCTGGCGGCGGTGCTGCTCGGGGTGCTCTCGACCTACGCGGCCGTCCGGATGCGCACGGCCGTGGCGGCGATCGCGGTACCGGCGTTCTGCGGGGCACTGCTGCCCGGTGTCGCCGTGTCGAACGCCCTGCTGAACTTCATGTCCGGCTCGTCGAGCGCCGCGCTCGACTTCGTGGCGGCGGTGTCCGTGGCACTCGGGATCGGTGCGGGCCTGGTGCTCGGCGGACTCTTCGCGACGCCCGGTGCCCGTCGAGCGCTGCGCCGGACGCGTCGGGTCGTCGTGCACTCGGTCCACAACGACACCACGGCGCTGCGCGTCATCCGTGACACCGGCTACGACCCCGGCGACGGTTCGGTACCCCGCGGGTCGCGCTCGGGCGGCGCTTCGTGAGCTGCGCGGCCGGCGCTTCGTAAGGCGCTTCGTGAGCAGAAGAGGTCGGGTGCGACGCACGCACCCGACCTCTTCTGCTCACCAAGTGGGCGTACTGCGCTCAGCCGGCGTCGGACACCGCGCTCGACACCGCGGTCGGGGCGTCGTACTCGCCGTCCGGGATCGCGCGGAGCGCCTCGAGGACGTCGTCCGGGGCGCCCTCCTGCTCGGCCGTCGAGACCACGTCGTCCTTGGACGCCGGGTAGTCGATGCCGCTCAGGTACTTCTGGACCTGGATGGGGTTCGGTGCTGCCATGTCGGTTCCTTCCGTCAGGTTGCGACTCCCGGAGTACCCGCGGGGCGCTGCACGACGGCGCGGGGAACGCGCTCCGCGGACGAACCGCCGGTCAGATCTCCCAGCTGCCCGAGTCGTCGTCGTCCCACATCGCCAGACGGCGGGCGGCCTGCGGCTCGTACCGTTCCATCCAGCCGCGCTCGAGCCGGGCGACCGCGCGGTCGAACGCCGCCACCAGGTCGAGCTCGGCGCGCAGCAGGGCCTGCAGCTGCAGCCCCTCGTACAGGGCGATGAGCTGCTCGGCGCCGCGGCGGGGGTCCATCGTGTGCGGGGCACGGCCGATCGCGACGTCGTGCTCCAGGCCGCGCTTGATCTGCGCGAAGAAGAGCTGGTACCGCGACCGCAGGTAGGTCGCCATCGGGTGCGCCGGGTTGCCCGCGACGGACAGCAAGGCGACGAGCAGGCGCATCAGGGCCGGGTCCTCGGCGTTCGAGGCGACGATGGCGCGGAGCAGGTCCACGGTCGAGCCGTCACCGACCTCGTGCGTGACCTCGTCCATCCGGGCACCGTTCCAGCGGTCCAGCGCGGCGAGGACCAGGCCGTCCCACGACGGGAAGTGCTGCTCCAGCTCGGCGACGCTGATGCCCATCCGCTCGGCGACCTGCACGGGCCGGGCTTCGTGGAAGGGGACGTCCCGGAGCAGGTCGACGGTGGCACCCACGATCGTGATCCGCAGGTGCAGCGTGGCCGCCGCGGCCGCCGCGGCCTGCGTGTCGGCGCTGGTGTGTTCGAGCATCGTGCCCTCCGTCGTCCCCGGACGTCCTGTCCGTGTCACCCCGGATCCGGGGTACCTCCATCCAAACGCAGAACGGGGGACACCAGAATCCCCGGTACGGGTGTGGGCACAAGGGGGGACAGACCACGACGTCGAGCCGGTTCGCGGCCGTCCGTGCGACCATGCGGGCATGACCCCGAACGACCCCACAGCCCAGGGACTCGCGACCATGGCCTCGACCGGCTTCGAGTTCGGCGGCGACCCCGACCAGGTGGCGCACGACGTCCGGGCCATGTGGGAGCAGCTCGGACGGCCCGCCGGTGCGTTCGAGGCGGCGGCTCGAGCCATCGCCGTGCTGCCCCAGCGGCCCGAGGTGCCGATCGCCGACCAGGCCCGCCGTCGCGCGTTCGAGCAGGCGATCGGCATCAACCCCGTCGAGGTCGAGCTGGCCGCCGCGATGTCGGCGCGCGAGCTCCTCGAGCGGATGGCGCGCTCCGTCAGCTGTTGACGCGACCAGGCGCCCTGGACCCGACCACACGGACGACGGGAGGCGCGGTACCCACCGGCACCGCGCCTCCCGTCAGAGCCCCGTCAGGAACAGCGCCCTACGGCGTCGGCATCCCACCGTCGACGTGCAGCGTCTCGCCCACGACGTACGACGACTCACCGCTCGCCAGGAACACGTAGGCCGGCGCGAGCTCGGCCGGCTGGCCCCAGCGACCCAGGTAGGTCTGCTCGCCCGCGCTCGGCAGCGCCTCCGGCGGCTGACCGCCGGCCGGCTGCAGCGGCGTCCAGATCGGGCCAGGAGCGACCGCGTTGACGCGGATCCCCTTCGGCGCGAGCTGCGCGGCCAGGCCCTTCGCCATGTTGTTCACGGTCGCCTTCGTGGCCGCGTAGTGCACCAGGTGCGGCGACGGGGCGTACGCCTGGATCGACGTCGTGTTGATGATCGTGGAGCCGGGCTGCAGGTGCGGCACGGCGGCCTTCGTGATCCGGAACGTCGCGTACGCGTTGGTCTTGAAGGTCTCGTCGAACTCCTCGTCGGAGATCTTGGTGATGTCGTCGACGTTCTGCTGCTTGCCGGCGTTGTTCACCAGGATGTCGAGGCCACCGAGCTGCTCGACCGCGTCGGCGACGAGCTGCTCGCAGACCTGGAGCGAGGTGATGTCGCCCGGCAGTGCGACGGCCTTGCGTCCGGCTGCCTCGATGAGCGCGACGATGCGGTCGGCGTCCTCCTGCTCCTCGGGCAGGTACGAGATCGCGACGTCCGCACCCTCGCGGGCGTAGGCGATGGCCACGGCGGCGCCGATGCCGGAGTCGCCACCGGTGACGAGTGCCTTGCGGCCGGTCAGACGACCCGAGCCGCGATAGGTGTCCTCACCGTGGTCGGCGGGGACGTTCTGCGCCATCTCCGCGTCGGTGCCGGCGCCCTCGAGGTACTGCTCGTCGGGCTTCTTGTCGGCGTACATCTTCGTGGGGTCCTGCATCACGTACTGGTCAGGCCCGGTCTGGTCGTTCTGCTGGTCCGTCATGCCGCCGACGGTACGCAGGGGGTCGCTGCGGGCCGTCCAGGAGGCTGTCCCCCGTTGCGCGGAGCGGCCTGCGCCCGCCGGCCGGTCCGGTCCAGGGCCGCAGGTGCGTGATCCTCGTTTGTCACGGTCCGGTGACGGGCAGGCTCCGATTCGGTAACACCTGTCGTTCTGTTCCGATCGAGGCCCTACCGTCGAACGGTGACTCCTCGGACCCTGCTGGCGCTCGGCGCCGCCGTGCTGGCCTTCTCGGCCGGTGCGCTCGCGTTCGACGGCACAACCGGGCTCGGGGCAGACGTGGCCGTGGCCGCCGAGACCTCGCACGACGCCGCTCCGGTGCACGTGACGAAGGCGGAACTCCGACGGGTGGACTCGATCGAGCTCGACGCCGAGGCCCTGGTGCTCCGGGACGGCGACGACACCGTGGTGGAGTCCTCGATGCGCGACTCCGGGCTGACCGTGAGCGTCCTGAACCGTCTGCTCGGCACACCGTCCCGCACGCAGACGGCCGAGGGCGACGGCGGGGCGTGCTTCCCCGCCGGCACCACCTACACCTGGGGCGGCGCCATCCGCGTCGCAGCGCTGACGACCGACGCGGCGGCCGGCAACGCCGTCGAGATCCGGGTGCTGCGCGACTCGGTCCGCAGCGTGCTCGGCCGACAGATCGAGCTGACCGGCCCCGGCGGTGTCCGGGTGGGCGACGACATCGCGGACGAGATCGCCGACGCTCCCGGTTCGGAGCGGGTGTCCTACGGCTCGGACGACTCGCGCGCCTGGCAGCTCCTGCTCCGCGAGGGCTGGGCCGACCGGCACGACGACGACGACGACGAGTCGAGCGAGCACTCCGACGACGCCGGCACCAACGGCGTCTCCGCCCTGACGAACGAGACGACCGTCACGGTGCTCGGTTCACCGATGCCCGTCCACGCGCAGCGGAGCTGCTGAAGCGACTCAGACCCGCAGTGTCGCGACCACCGGGAAGTGGTCGCTGGCGAACCAGGTCTCGGGGCCGTCGTGGTCGATGACGATGCGGTCCACGGCGCTGACGTCGCGGGTGAGCACCCAGTCGATCCGCTCGCCCGAGTCGACCGGCGGCTGCCAGTCGTTGAACGTGGCGGTGCGGTCGGCGGAGTCCCCCGCGGCGAGCCAGGCGTCGGCGAACCCGGCCTCGGCGAACACCCGCGAGGCCGTCCCGCTCCCCGCGGGTTCGTTGCAGTCCCCCGCGAACACGACCGGGCCGGTGGTACCAGCCAGTCGTTCGGCGATGAGCGCGGCACTCCGGCCCCGGACCTCGTCACCGTGCGCACCGGGCTCGTGGTCCAGGTGCGTGGTGAGCAGGGTGAACGCGGGCCCCTCGGCGTCGAGGAACCGGGCGTGGTTCGCGATCCGTGGGTACAGGCTGCCCCAGGTGTTCGAGACGGGCTCGTCCGGGGTGTCCGACAGCCAGAACGACCCCTCGTCGGACGGCCGGAACCGTTCGCGGCGGTAGAAGACGGCCGCGTGTTCGCCGGCGTCACCGCCCTCGCGCCCCTGTCCGACGTCGGCGTGGTCCGGCAGACCGGCACGCAGGTCGTCCATCTGGTGCGCGAAGGCCTCCTGCACGCACAGCAGGTCGGGGTCGTGCCGGCGGATCAGGTCGAGCACGACCGGCAGGCGGGCCGGCCAGTCGTGCGCGGGGTCCGGGTTCTTGATGTTGTAGGTCATCAGGACGATCGGGCGTGCGGCGCTGGTCACACCGTGAACCTACCGATCGGTTGCCCGGCGGGTTCCCATCAGTTGATGCAGGTGCCCTCGGTGCCGTAGTTGTGCACGTCGGTCGACTTGGGCGTCGGCTCCTTCGCGGGCTTCTTCGTCGGCTTCGTGCCGGTGCTCGAACCGCCGGTCGACGGCGTCGAGGCGCCGGCGCTCGGCTCGGTCGCGACCGGCTTCGCGGTCTTGCCGTCGGTGCCGAGCACGAGCGTGACACCGGTGACCGCACTGGTGCGGACGGCGACGGCACCGGGCACCACGGATGCGATGGCCTTCGCCTGCGACTCCTGACCGGCGGGGTACTGCACCTGGGTGGTCTTCGTCGTCGCGGACGAGCCGGCCGGGGCGACCTGGAAGCCGCGGGCGGTCAGGACCTGCCCCGCAGCCGTCGCGGCACCCTCGACCCCGCTGCCGTTCAGCACGGTGACCGAGGTGTTCGCCGGCTGTGCGCGGCCGGCCTTCGTGTACGCCTCGGGTTCGCCGACCAGGCCCTGCACGAACGCGGGCAGGCCGACGGTGTCGACCTCGACGATCGACAGGGCGGAGCCGTTCACGTAGATGGTCGGCGTGCCGAGCGTCGGGATGGTGGCGGACTGGATGTTGCCGGGCCGCAGGTTGCGCATCTGCGACGCCAGGTCGATGAGGTCGGTGTCGGTCTGGATCGATCCGCCGACGGCCTTGAGGATGTTCCCCATCTTCACCGGGTTGAGCAGCGTCCCCGCCGACGTGACCTTCCGGGCCTCCTGCGACAGGAAGTACTGCTGGCGGACGTTGCGGTCCAGGTCACCGTTCGGCAGGCCGTGGCGCTGTCGCACGAAGGACAGCGCCTCCTTCGCGTTGAGCGAGGACTTGCCCGCCGGCAGGTCGACGCCGGAGTACGGGTCGCTGGTGGCCTGGTTGAGGCAGACGTCGACGGGGCCGAGTTCCTTGACGACCTGGTAGAAGCCGAGCAGCGAGACGCGGACGTAGTGGTCGATCTGCAGGCCGCTCAGGTTCTCGATCGTCTTGATGAGCATCTTCGCACCGCCGGTGTCGCCACCGCCGTTGAGCGTGCCGTAGTAGAAGGCGCTGTTGAGCTTGCCCTTGCCGACGTCCGGGATGTCGACGTACGAGTCACGGGGGAACGAGATCATCGTCGCCTGGCTGCCGTCGGCGTTGATGTGCAGCACGATCATCGTGTCGGTGTTCGTCGCACCACCGTCCGACGTCGTGCTGAGTTCCGCCATCTGCTCGGGGGTGGCGTTCTCCGGCCGGTGATCGTCGCCGACGAGCAGGATGTTCTGCGCCTTGCCGTCGACGTCGTCCTTCGTGTCCTTCTTGCCGGTGATCGCGTTGACGATCGTGACGCCGTCGGACAGCTGGTTGTACGCGTACCCCGCGTACCCGACGCCCAGCAGGAGGGCCATCGTGAGCACCCCCGCGACGGCCGGGAACACGACGCCCGCCCGACGCTTCTGGCGCCCGTGGCGCGGCGTCGCGGCACCGCGGTGTGCGGGCTCGGTCGTCTGCTCGGGTTCGTTGCTCACCGGGAAACCATAACCGCCGCGCGGGGAACGGACATGGGATGCGCCTGGAAGGTCACCCCGTACTCGCCGTCACCCCGTGACGGACTGGAGGCCCGTGGCGGGGTCGCCACGGGCCTCCAGTCCGTCTCCTGGTCGCGCTCGGCGCGCTAGTCGCGCGACGGGAGCAGGTGGATCGCCTCCATGGCGAGTTCGGCAGCGATGGGGTCCTTCGCGACGATGGCGTCCTTGAGCTTCGTCAGCTCGGGCAGGATCACGTCGGCCGGCAGGAGCTCGGCGAGCTCCGGCACGCGGAGCTTGAAGGACAACCCGTCCGTCGTCGAGTTGCAGAGCTGCACGAGCGACGGGTTGCCGCACGCATCCGCCCACATGGCGTAGATGCCGGCTCCGTCGCGCGCCACCTGGTCCTGCTCGTCGGCGCTCACCCGCGCGTGCACGTCGTCGAGCATCTTCACGATCTTCTTGCGCTGCGCGTCCGTGAACCGGGGCACCGCGAGCCGCACGACGCCGCCGTAGATCACGCCGAGGGTGCGGTACGCGTCGAGGAGTTCCCCCTTCGTCGGCGCCGCGACCCGGGTGTAGCGGTTCGGCGCCATCTCGATCAACCCGGCCCGGGCGAGCTCGGCGAGGGCTTCGCGGATCGGCGTCCGCGAGACACCGAGCCAGGCGATCAGGTCGTCGTCGTTGAGCCGTTCCCCGGGCTCGAGCGTGCCGTCCATGATGGCGTCGCGGATCTTGTCCTGCACCGTGTCACGGAGGAGCTTGCGCTCGGCAGCGGGCTGCGTCGAGGGAACTGGCATGGGTCCAGCGTGTCACATGTCAGGGTTCGTGCGCGAGAGGCGCGACGGCCACCAGGCGCGGTGCCCGAGGTCGTAGGCCAGCGCCGGCACGAGCAGCGAACGGACCACGATCGTGTCGAGCAGGACGCCGAACGCGACGACGAACGCGATCTGCACGAGGAACAGGATCGGGATCACGCCGAGGGCGGCGAACGTGGCGGCGAGCACGACGCCCGCCGACGTGATCACCCCGCCGGTCACGCCGAGTCCGCGCAGGACGCCCTCGCGTGGACCGTGCCGCAGCGCCTCCTCGCGCACTCGCGTCATGAGGAAGATGTTGTAGTCGACGCCGAGTGCCACCAGGAACACGAACGAGTACAGCGGCACGCTCGGGTCCGCGCCCGGGAAGTGGAACACGTGGTCGAACACGAGCGCTCCGACACCGAGGGCCGCCGCGAAGGACACGATCACGCTGCCGATCAGCACGAGCGGCGCGACGATGCTGCGGAGCAGGAGCATCAGGATCAGCAGGATCACGACGAGCACCACGGGGATGATCAGCGTGCGGTCACGGATGCCGGTGTCGTTCGTGTCGACCGCCGTCGCGGTGACGCCACCGACGATCGCTCCCGGGTCGACCCGTTCGACGGCGGTGCGGAGGTCGCGGACGGTCTGCTCGGCGGCGTCCGAGTCGGCGGCATCGGACAGCGTCGCCTCGAGCAGGACGTCACCGCGGGAGACCGTCGGCGTGCCGCTGCCGGCGGCGTCCCCGGTCACCGGGACGGTCCCCGCGGGGCTGTCCTTCGCCGCAGCGACGACACCGTCGACCCCGTCCACCGCGGTGATCGCGTCGACGAGCTGGTCGAGGTCGCGCTCCGCGCCGATGACCTGCGCGGGGCTGCCGGAGCCGCCCGGGAAGTGGTCGGCCAGCACGTCCTGTCCGTCGCGCGCCTGCGACGACCCGATGATCAGGTCGCTCTGCGGCACCCCGTCCGCCTTGAGTCCGAACAGGCCGGCACCCATCGCGAGCAGGCCGACCGTGCAGACGATCCACACCACCCGGGACCGACGGGCGACGAGCCGGCCGACGCGCGCCCAGATGCCGCGGGCGTCCGGACCGGTGAGCACGGGGTGGGCGCTGCCGAATACGGGACGCAGCGGCCAGAACGCCGCGCGGCGGAACGCGAGCAGCAGCGCGGGCAGGAGCGTCAGGGCGGCGAGCAGGCTGAACGCGATGCCGATGGCCGCGACGGGGCCGAGCGCCTTGTTCGAGTTGAGGTCGGAGAGCAGCAGGCAGAGCACCCCGACGATCACCGTGCCGCCCGAGGCCAGGATCGGCTCGAGACTCCCCCGCAGGGCGGCCTTCGTCGCGTCCCAGCCGGTGCGGTGGTCACGCAGGGCCTCACGGAAGCGCGAGGTGTACAGGAGCGCGTAGTCCGTCGCCGCGCCGATCACCAGGATCGACAGGATGCCCTGCACCTGCCCGTTGACCGTCACGATGTCGGCCTTGGCGAGCCACCAGACCACGAGGATCGAGGCGCACAGGGCGAAGGTGGCGGTCCCGAGGACGAGGACGGGCAGCAGGGGTGATCGGTAGACGATGATCAGGATCACGAACACCGCTGCGAGCGCCACCCCGAGCAGCAGCCCGTCGATGCCGGCGAAGGCCTCGGTCAGGTCCGCGGTGAACCCGGCCGGGCCGGTGACGTAGCCGCTCACCCCGGACGGCAGTGCGTCGTCGACGTCGGCCCGGATGGCCTCGACCGCGTCCCCGGTCTCGGCGTCCTGCGTGAGCGTGGCGACGATCTCGACCGCGTCGCCGTCCTCGCTCGGGATCACCGGGCTGACGGCATCGACGTCGGCGCGGTCGGACAGCGTCGTGGTGAGTGCCTTCGCGTCGGCGAGGTCGGTCGACGTCAGGCCGCCGTCGCGCTCGAGGACGATGATCGCGGGCGCTCCGGACTCGTCGCGGAACTCGGAGGACCGCTCCTGCACCTTCGTGGCGTCGGCCGAGGCGGGCAGGAACGAGGTCTGGTCGTTGGTCGAGACCTCGGAGATCTTGCCGAAGAAGGGACCGCCGACCGAGGCGATGCCGAGCCAGACCACGATGACGAGCGCGGGGAGGACGATGCGGAGGAAGCGGGACACGTCGGTGAGCGTACACCGATCGTCAGCATGCTGATTACTTGACGGTCGAGCGCTCCTGACGACCATAGAATCACGACATGCAGGACACGAGCGAGCAGTGGCCCCTCGGGCGCCTGCTGTCCGCGGCTGCACGGTCCGTCGAGCGGGACTGGGACGAACGACTCCGCGCCATCGGACTCTCGCACGCCGCGGTCGTCGCGATCGACATCCTCATCCGGACGGGTCCGACCGGCGCGGACACCATCGCCCGCACGGCCCGGGTCCAGCCGCAGACGATGTCCCGCACGCTCGAGCGGATGGAGCGAGACGGCCTGGTCGAGCGCACCCCGCACCCCGCCGATCGTCGGCGCCGCGTGGTGAGCGTGACGCCTGCCGGCCGATCCGCCTGGGAGACCGCACGGCACATCGAGCGCGAGGTCCTGCCGGAGAACCCGGCGCTCCGGACGGCACTGGGCGAACTGCTCGCCAAACCGCAGTCCGAGTGAAACACTGTTCATGAAATACCACATGCGGTAAGATCCCGTGGTCGGTCCGTGCCGACCTGACCACAGGAGCCCGCATGTCCGAACGCCGAGCCGCCCGCGCGGCCGTTGCACACGCCCACCACGCCGCCAGCAGCAGACGGCGTCGTCGGCCGTTCCTCGTCGCGCTGATCACGACGCTCGGCTCGCTCATCGGTGTCGCCCTGGTCGTCGCCGTCGTCGCGAGTGCGTTCGTCGGCGGTCTCGCTCGGAGCTTCGACGCCGGACGCGAGACCATCACGAACCCGTTCCCGAGCGGCACCCGACCGACGCCGACGGCAGGTGAGAACGTCCTGCTCATCGGTTCCGACTCCCGGGCGCAGGGCAACCCCGATGGTGGCCCTTCGACGTCCGGCGGGCGTTCGGACACCCTGATGCTGGCGCACGTCCCCGCCGATCGACAGCACGTCTACCTGATGTCGATCATGCGGGACTCCTGGGTCGAGGTCCCCGGGCACGGCCGCGCCAAGATGAACGCCGCGTACGCCTGGGGCGGGGTACCCCTGACCGTGCAGACCGTCGAGCAGCTCCTGGACGTCCGGGTCGACCACGTCGCCGAGATCGACTTCACCGGGTTCGAGGACATGACCGATGCCCTCGGCGGCGTGACCGTGTCCTCCCCGCAGGCCTTCTCGACCACCCACCACGACTTCGTGGCGGGGACGAACCGCCTCGACGGCACCGACGCACTCGCCTTCGTGCGGGAGCGTCACGCGTTCGCCGACGCCGACCACACCCGGGTCCGCAACCAGCAGGCGTTCATGCGCGGCGTCGTGGACGGGCTGCTGTCCCGCGGCACCGTCACCAACCCCGGGCGCATCCAGGACTTCGTCGCCGCGACCAGTGAGCACCTGTCGGTCGACGCGGGGTTCACGTTCGCTCGGATGGCGGAACTCGGGTGGTCGCTCCGCGCGGTCCGGGCCGACGACCTCGTGACCTTCACGGTGCCGACGGCGGGCTCCGGGACGTCACCGGACGGACAGTCGATCGTGACGCTGAACCAGCTCGCGATCGGGTCCCTGTCCCAGGCGCTCCGGTCCGACGACGTCGCCGGCTGGCTCGCGGACAACCCGCAGTAGCCCGGCTCCGCACGCACGACGACGCCCCACGACTCGAGGTCGTGGGGCGTCGTCGTGTTCGGTCTGCGGAGAGATCAGGCGGGGAGCTGGAGCTCCTGGCCGGCGTAGATCAGGTTCGCGTCGTCGATGGTCGACGTGTTCGCGGCCCAGAGCTGCTTCCAGCCGCCGTCGATCCCGAGCTTCGTCGCGATCGTGTCGAGCGTGTCGCCCGAGGCGATCGTGTACGTCTTGCCGCTCGTCTTGACCGGGGCGGGCTTGCTCGGCGTCGTCGCTGCCGGGGCGGGCGTCGACTCGGTCGTGCTCGGCGCGGCCGGCTGCGGGGCGGCCTGCTCGGCGGGAGCCGGTGCCGGAGCGGCGGGCTGCGGGGCAGCCTGCTGTGCGGGCGCCGGAGCCGGTGCGGGGGCCGGAGCCGCCGCGGCGGGCGCTGCACCGCTGGTGCCGCTCAGCCCGAGCTGGGCGGAGCAGGCAGGCCAGGCACCCCAGCCCTGCGAGGCGAGGACACGCTCGGCGACGGCGATCTGGGCCTCGCGGCTGGCGGAGGCGGGGTTGCCCGCGCCACCGTTCGCCTGCCAGGTACCGAGGTTGAACTGCAGGCCGCCGTAGTAGCCGTTGCCGGTGTTGATGGCCCAGTTGCCGCCGGACTCGCACTGCGCGAGCTGGTCCCAGGTCGAACCGGACGCTGCGTTCGCGGGGGCTGCCGCGAGGCCGACACCGGTCGCGGCGATGCCGGCGAACGCCAGGCCACCGACGATGGTGCGGGTACGGGAAAGCTTCTTCATGTGATTGCTCCACCGGGGTCACGAGCCGCATCTGTTGCGGGATCCACTGCCCACCCCGACCGATCGCGGTCAGTTGTGGGGGTGCGCCACCGGGGGCAGTGGTCATCGGGCCGGCGGCACCTCGGTCGGCAACGATAGGAAACTCTTGACCGTTATCAAACCGAGACAAACGGTTCTACCCGTGCATGCTATGTACCCCGCCCCAGAACCTGAACGGCTCGATGCCCATGGCCATGGCGATCGAGGCGTACCCGGGTACGTGTCCTTGGCAATTCCCTGGCAATGCCGATCGGCGGTCGGGATCAGGCGCGCGTGAGCAGGGTCACGGCCTCGAGGTGACCGGTCTGCGGGAACATGTCGAGCACCCTGGCCCGACGCAGCCGGAACGACGGCATGCGTGCCAGGTCCTTCGCCAGGGTCACCGGGTTGCAGCTCGAGTAGACGACGTGCTGGACGTCCGAATCCTCGAGCCAGGTCGACAACCGCTCCCCGATCCCGCGACGCGGAGGGTTCACGACGACGAGCTCGGGCACCGCGTCCGGACGGGCCCGGAGGGCGTGCTCGGTCGCGTCGTCGGCGGCGAACCGGAGGCCCTCGAGGCCGGCCTCACGAGCGGACTGCTTGGCGGAGCGGATCGCCTCGGCGCTCGTCTCGATGCCGGTCACCACGCGGCCAGGACGGGCAGCGTGCAGCGCGAACCCGCCGACGCCGCAGTACAGGTCCCACATCGACGCCGGGTCGAGCTCGTCGATCCAGGCCGTCGCCTGCGCGTACAGCTCGGTCGCGACGCCGGTGTTCGTCTGGAAGAAGCTCTGCGGCCGCAGGTGCATCGTGATCCCGCCGAGCCGCATCGGCAGGGTCTCCTGCTCGGTCAGCACGATCTCGCGGTCGCCCTCGGTGACGGCCTTGTGCTCGGGCAGCAGGTTGGCGGTCACCACGACCGCGTTCGGCAGTGCGGCACGCAGGGCGTCGAGGTGTTGGCGGAGCCGCGGGATCTGCCCCTCGGAACGCAGCACGAACCGGATCATCAGCTCGCCGTCGGGCGACTCGGTGACCAGGACGTACTTGAGCTCACCCCGGCGCGCGGCGACGTCGTACGGGATCAGCCCGGCGGTCGAGACGAACTCGGCCAGCACGGGCAACGCGTGCCGGATGCCGGGCGTGCAGATCCCGCAGTGCCGCAGGTCGACCCCGCGCTGCCGGTGGTCGAGGATGCCGACGGTGGGGTGCTGGACGGTCCCGCCCACGACCATCTTCGCCTTGTTCCGGTACCCCGACTCCGGGCTCGTGATCGCGGGCGACCAGGAGACCGCTCCGGGGCCCCCGGCGGCCTCGACCGCGTCCTGTAGGAGCTCGCGCGTGCGGAGTTCCTTGTCGAGGACCTGGTCGGCGTAGGGCTGGCCCATGAGCGTGCACGACCGGCACACCCCGCGGTCGAAGTAGTCGCACTGCATGGCCGAGTCAGGATACGGCAGCGTCCCGCGTCGTCGTGGCGATCCGGTACACCGAGGTCGTCGCCGTCAGGAACAGCGTCGTGCCGTCGTCGCCGCCGAAGCACAGGTTCGACGTCACCTCGGGGACCGCCACCTCACCGATCCGCTCGCCGGACGGGTCGAACACGACGACGCCGCAGTGCGAGGACGACCAGACGTTGCCGTGCACGTCGACCCGGATGCCGTCCGGCGCACCCTCTCCGGGCTCGAGCCGCGCGAACACCCGGCCGTTCTTCAGCAGGTCGCCTCGGCGGTCGTAGGCGCGGATGACCGGCTCGTCGCCCGACGAGCTCGCGATGTACAGCACCCGCTCGTCCGGGTCGAAGGCCAGACCGTTCGGCTCGTCCAGGTCGGTCGCCACTGGTCGCAGGTCCTCGCCCGCCGTGCCGCACCGGAACACCCAGTGGTCGCCGTACTCACGCACGCCCGGGTGTCCCTCGCGCGGCTGGGTGATGCCGTAGGCGGGGTCGGTGAACCAGACGCCGCCGTCCCGCGCGACCACCACGTCGTTCGGGGAGTTGAACCGGCCCCCGTCCCACACGTCGACGATCGGCGTGACGACGCCGTCGCGGTCCCGCTCGACCCGACGCAGCCCGTGCGAGCACTGCACGACGCTGCCGTCCCGGTCGAGCGTGCGGCCGTTGGTGAACTCGACACCGTCCGCGTACACCGAGGTCTCCCCCGAATCCGCGTGCCACTGCAGGATCCGGTCGCCGGGGATGTCGGACCACCGCAGCGTGCGCGTCGACGGGATCCAGCAGGGCCCCTCGGCCCAGGTGCTGCCGGTGGCGATGCGCTCGAGCGCGTCGGGGTCCGGTACGAGGTCGTCGAGCAGCACGGGTTCTCCTTCGAACGGGGTGCTCAGCCTACGTTCGTCAGGCCGCGGCCGCAGCCTCGGTGCGTCGTCGGACGGCCTTCTCGATCGCGGAGATCGCGAGGCCGAGCAGGATCGACGCCACGACCGCGAGGGTCGTGACGAGGAAGGGCTGCTCGCGGCTCCAGCGCCCGGTGGCCGAGGCGATGCCGACGCAGTACGCGGCCCACACGACGTCGGCGAGCACACAGCTGAGCAGGAACCGCCGGAGGTCGAGCCCGCTGTCCGCGCCGACCAGGTTCGTCGTCAACCGGCCCATCGGGATGAAGCGTCCGAGCACCGCGATGCGCCCGGGAGCGGCACGGTAGCGGCCGTCGATGGCGTCCCGGGCCGCGCGGACCTTCGGACGCGCGAACCACGACCTCGAGCCGAGGTCGACCGACCGCGCCAGCTGGTAGAGCCCGAGGTCGCCGAGGACCATCCCGATCGACGCCGCGACGACGAGGAAGAGGACCGGCAGGAGACCGCCGTCACCGCCCACCAGGAGCGTGCCGATCGCGACGACGAGTGCCTGGCTGGGCAGGAAGACCGCGACGCTGCCCACGGCGAGCACGAGGCCGACCACGAAGAACGCCCACGGGGTGCCGACGAGCTGGACGACCAGGTCCTGTGCTGCGTCCACGACTCACCCTCCACGGGCACCGGTGGGGCGCGCCGGGGTCCATCCTCGCAGGTCCGGCGCGCTCCGCTCACGTGCGGTCGACGATCGCCCGCATGGTCGAGGCCGCGTCGTCCGGGCGGCCGTCGAGGACGGCGTCGGCGAGTGCCAGGTGGAGGCCGACGTCGTGCCGGTCCGGGCGGACGCTCCCGCGTTCGCGCAGCACCTGGCCCACGACCTGGTGCAGTCGTCGGTACAGCGCGTTGCCGGACAGGTCGAGCACGAGCGCGTGGAACCGCACGTCCGCGGTCACGAAGTCGAGGCGGTCGTCGCGGGTCGCGGCGGCGGCGAGCTCGTCCGCGGTGGTGCGGAGGGCCTCCCGTCGGTCCGCGCACGCGTCGAGCGCCGCTCGCCGCGCCGCAGCGGCAGCGGCGGCGGGTTCGACCGCCGCGCGCAGCTCGCGGAGCTCGACCGCCACGCGGTCACCGTCGGGGCCCCGCAGACGCCACCGCACCACACGCGGGTCCAGGACGTCCCACTCCCGCACGCCGAGGACGGTCACGCCGACCCGGCGCCGCGCGCTGAGCAGGCCGAGCGCGACGAGGACGCGGACGGCCTCGCGGACGATGCTGCGACTGGCACCCGTCAAGGCCACCAGGTCGTCGATGCTCCGCCGGCTGCCCACGGCGACCGCGCCGGAGACGACGGCGGCACCGACCTGGTCGAGGACCCGTTCGAAGGTGCTCGTCACCGCTGCGAGACCGGCGACAGCACGAGCTCGTCGATGCGCACGTGCGCCGGCGACCCGAGCACGAAGGCGACCGTCCGCCCGATGTCCTCCGGTTGGAGCATGCGCTGCCGCGCGGCCGCGTCGGGGACCTCCGGCCGCTGGTCGAGGAAGTCCGTCGCGACGTCACCCGGGCACAGGTGGGTGGCACGCACGCCGTGCTCGGCCTCCTGCTGGTTGAGCGTCCGGACGACCGACGCGAGCGCGGACTTGCTCGCCGAGTACGCGACACCCGCCCCCGGCTGGAAGGACCACCCGGCGTACGACGACACGACGACGACCACGCCGCCGGCCGCGCGGAGTGCCGGCAGCGCGGCGTCCACCAGCGAGACGACGGCGGTGAGGTTCGTGTCCACGATCGCGCGGAAGTCGGTGAGCGACTGGTCGTCCCACCGGCGTCGCGGGGCGTTGAGCCCGGCCGCCAGCACGAGCCCGTCGAGCCGCCCGTGCCGCTCGAGCACGGTGTCCCGCGCGGCTGCGACGGCGTCGGGGTCGTTCGCGTCGAGGGGCAGGACGTCCGCGGTTCCCCCGGCGCCGCGGACGGTGCGTGCGACCTGCTCGAGCCGCTCGGCACGGCGCCCGCTGAGCACCACCGTCCAGCCGTCCCGCGACGCCGCCTCGGCGCTCGCGGCCCCCATCCCGCTGCCCCCACCCGTGACCCAGAGCACACGCTGATCCGTCATGCTCGAATAGTATGCCTATTCAAGGCACCGACGACGGGAGCAACGATGCACCTCGACCTGACCGACCGCGTGGTGGTCGTGACCGGCGCAGCGCGCGGGATCGGCCGCACGCTCGCCGACCGCTTCATCAGCGAGGGGAGCCGCGTCGTCGCGCTCGACCTGGCCTTCGAGCCGGACTTCCCGCTCGACCACGTCGTGTGCAACGTCGCCGACCCGCGATCGGTGCGCGACGCCGTGGACGAGGTCGTCCGGCGGCACGGCACGATCGACGTGCTGGTGAACAACGCCGGCATCAACGTCACGGGCACGGTCGCCGAACTGGAGTGGGACGCCTGGCGCCGCTGCATGGACGTCAACCTCGGCGGCACGTTCCTGATGAGCCAGGCCGTGGCTCCGGTGATGCAGGCCGCCGGGCGCGGTCGGATCATCAACGCCGCATCGTTCGCGGCGATCGTGCCCAGCGTCGGGAGCGCTGCCTACGCGGCGTCGAAGGCAGCCGTCGTCTCGTTCACCCGGGTCCTGGCGTCGGAGCTCGGCCCGTGGGGGATCACCGTGAACGCCTACGCACCGGGCATGGTGCCGACGGCGATGAACGGCTTCGCGACGATGCCGGCCGAGGCGCAGGACCGCCTGCTCGACACGCTGTCCCTCCGCCGGTGGGAGACCGCGGACGACGTCGCCGACCTGCTCGTCTTCGTGGCGAGCGATGCCTCCGGGTACATCACCGGCACCCTGCTCGACGTCTCCGGCGGCAAGCTCGCGACCCAGATCCCCGCTCGCGCGCACGGCCGGACCTGAGCGGACTGCTGTCCGGCCGCACAGGTTCTCCACATGGCCTCCTCCGTAGGCTGTGAAAGCCCAGTGAGCCGGACTGCAGCCCGACCCCGAGGAGGTGCCCGATGGTCCTCGTCCTCGTCGCGTTCGCGATCGTCGCCCTGATCGTCCCCGCCCTGACCCCCGTCCTCGGCCGCCGCGTCTTCTACGTGGCGGCCCTCGCCCCCGCCGCGGCGGCGGTGCTGACGATCGCGCAGACCGACGCCGCCCTGCACGGCAGCGTCGTCGAACGGCACCAGTGGGTCCCCCAGCTCGACCTCGACGTCACGCTGCGGATGGACGCCCTGTCGTGGGTGCTCGCCCTCGTGGTGTCGATCGTCGGCGCGTTGGTGCTGGTCTACTGCGCCTCGTACTTCGAGCGGGACGAACCCGGGCTCGGTCGGTTCGCCGGGGTCCTGACCGCCTTCGCCGGCTCGATGTACGGCCTCGTGATCGCCGACGACGTCATCGTCCTGTTCGTCCTGTGGGAGGCCACGACGGTCTTCTCCTACCTGCTCATCGGGCACGACGCCGCCAAGCGCGCTAGTCGCGCCGCCGCCATGCAGGCGCTCGTGGTCACCACCGCGGGTGGTCTGGCGATGCTCGCGGGCCTCGTGATGCTCTCGGTCACGGCCGGCACGACCTCGCTGTCCGCGATCGTCGCCGATCCCCCGAGCGGCACGGTCGTCTCGGTGTCGGTGGTCCTCGTGCTGCTCGGGGCGCTCACGAAGTCGGCGATCGTGCCGTTCCACTTCTGGCTCCCCGCCGCGATGGCCGCACCGACCCCGGTCAGCGCGTACCTGCACGCCGCGGCGATGGTGAAGGCCGGCATCTACCTGGTGGCCCGGCTCGCCCCCGCGTTCGCGCTGCTCGACGGCTGGCGCGAGACGATCACGCTGCTCGGCGTCGCCGGGATGCTCGTCGGCGGGTACCGGGCCCTGCGGCAGACCGACCTCAAGCTCCTGCTCGCCTACGGCACCGTGGCCCAGCTCGGGTTCCTCGTGCTCGCCGCCGGCTGGGGTGCCCCCGCGGTCGCCCTCGGCGGGGTCGCGCTCCTCGTGGCCCACGCCGCCTTCAAGTCGACGCTCTTCCTGGTCGTCGGCGCGATCGACCACGTCACCGGCACGCGTGACCTCGGTCGGCTCAGCGGGCTCGGCCGGAAGGCACCGTGGCTGGCCGTCGTGGCCGCCCTCGCGCTCGTGTCGATGGCCGGCATCCCGCCGACGATCGGGTTCGTCGCCAAGGAAGCCGTGCTGACCGGCTTCACCGAGTCCCTGCACGGCCCCGACGCCGGCTGGGCCTGGTTCGCCCTCGTCGGTGTGACGCTCGGCTCGGTGCTCACCGTGGCGTACTCGCTCCGCTTCTTCTGGGGAGCGTTCGCCCGCAAGCCCGGCGTCGCCCAGACGGAACCGCACGCCCTGCACGGCCTGGGTGTGGTGCCGTCGATCCTGGCACTGACCGGCGTGGCCCTCGGCCTGCTGACCCCGGTCGTCGCGCACGGCATCGAGCCCGCGGCGACGGTGGCCTCGCTCCCCGGCGAGGAAGTCCCGCACCTCGCGCTCTGGCACGGCCTCGAACCCGCACTCGGCCTGTCCGCGATCACCCTGGTCGGCGGCCTCGCACTGTTCGCCCTGCGCCGTCCGGTCGAAGCGCTCCAGCACCGGCTCGCGGGGTTCCCGAGCGCCGCGGGCACGTACCGGCACGGCATGCGACTGCTCGACCGCGGAGCGACCGGACTCACCGCGAGCCTGCAGCGCGGCTCGCTCCCCTACTACCTGACGGTGATCCTGTCGGTCTTCGTCGCCGGGGCGCTCGCCAACCTGGTGCTCGGCGGGCCGTGGGAGTTCCACGTCCGGTTCGCCGACTCGTGGGGCCAGATCCCGGTGATGATCGTGATGTCGATCGCGGGCATCGCGGTGCTCACGGCGAAGACCCGGTTCGCCGCCGCGGTCCTGGTCGGCGTCACCGGCTACGGCCTCTCGGTGCTGTTCGTCCTGCACGGCGCCGTCGACCTCGCCCTGACGCAGCTCGTGGTCGAGACGGTCACCCTGATCGCCTTCGTCCTGGTGCTCCGACGACTGCCCCCGCGCATCGCCACGACCAACCCGTCGCGGTTCCGGGTCGTGCGGGCGCTCTTCGCCGGGCTGGCGGGGCTGACGCTGGCGATCGTCGTCGTCGTTGCTGCCTCGGCCCGCACGGCCCGCCCCCTCTGGCCCGACCTGCCCGCACTGACGAGCTCGTTCGGGCACGGTCTGAACGTCGTGAACGTCGCCCTCGTCGACCTGCGCGGCTGGGACACCCTCGGTGAGCTCACGGTCGTGGTCGCCGCGGCCACCGGCGTCGCGAGCCTGATCTTCGTGAACTCGCGCGAGGACACCCTGCCCCGGCTGCGCGACCTGCCGGAGACCCTGACCGCGAACGGCGAGCGCACCGACGGCGAGCCCCGCGCCTGGCTGCCGACGAGCGCCGCGATCCCGACCGGCCGTTCGGCACTGCTCGACGTGGTCGTCCGCCTGCTGTTCCACGGCCTGATCGTGCTGTCGGTGTACCTGCTGTTCGCCGGGCACAACTCGGCCGGTGGCGGGTTCGCCGGTGGCCTGGTCGCCGGCATCGCGCTCGCGGCCCGCTACCTGGCCGGCGGCCCGGCCGAACTCGGTGCAGCGGCTCCGGTGCGTGCCGGTCGTCTGCTCGGCCTGGGGGTCGCGACGGCAGCGATCACTGCGATCGTGCCGCTGTTCTTCGGCCGTGAAGCCCTGTACTCCGAGTTCTTCGAGGCCACCGTCCCGATCCTCGGGCACGTCGAGTTCGTCACCGCCACGTTCTTCGACATCGGCGTCTACCTGGTCGTCGTCGGCCTGGTGCTCGACGTCCTCCGCAGCCTCGGTGCCGAGGTCGACCGGCAGCGCCTCGAGGACGCCTCGACCCCGACCCGCGACACCACCGAGGGGTCGGTCAGCGACGCCCTCGATGCCCCCACCCCGGAAGGGAGCGCCACGTGACCGTCACCCTCGTCCTCGTGATCGCCATGGCGGTGCTGTTCTCGTGCGGCGTCTACCTGCTGCTCGAACGCTCCCTGACCCGGATGCTCCTCGGCTTCCTGCTGCTCGGCAACTCGCTCAACCTGCTGCTGCTGGTGATGTCCGGCGCCGCGGGCGATCCGCCGATCGGCAAGAGCGCCGAGGGCATCACCGACCCGCTCCCCCAGGCGTTCGCCCTGACCGCGATCGTGATCACCTTCGCCGTGAGCGCGTTCCTGCTGGCCCTGATCCACCGGTCGTGGCAGCTGTCCCGCGCCGACGAGGTCGAGGTCGACGAGGCCGACGCCGCCATCGGCCGCGACCGCGACGAGGCGGCCGACGAGGACCCGGAGACCACCACCGACGCAGAACAGGAGGCGACCCGATGACCTGGCTCGTCCCGCTCCTCGTCCTCGTCCCGCTGCTCGGTGCCGCGGTCGCGCTCGGACTCCTCCGGCACCAGAAGCTCCAGCGTGCGATCACCGTCGTGGTGCTCGTCGTGGCGCTGGCCGTCGCCGCCACGCTCATGGTCCTGGTCGACCGGCACGGCACGATCGTGGTGCAGGTCGGCGGCTGGGACGCCCCCTACGGCATCTCACTCGTCGTCGACCGGCTCAGCGCGCTGCTGCTCACCGTCAGCGCGAGCGTCCTGCTGCTCGTCCTGCTCTTCTCGATCGGGCAGGGCCTGGCCGCCGACGACGAGGACGCCCCGGTCACGATCTTCTACCCGACGTACCTGGTGCTCGCCGCCGGTGTGCTCGACTCGTTCATCGCGGGCGACCTGTTCAACCTGTACGTCGCGTTCGAGATGCTGCTGGTGGCGAGCTACGTGCTCATCACGCTGGGCGGCAGCGAACAGCGCGTCCGGGCCGGCACGACGTACATCGTCACGAGCCTGATCGCGTCGGCGATCTTCCTCGCCGCCATCGGGCTGGTCTACGGCGCCACCGGCACGGTGAACATCGCCCAGATCAGCGAGCGCGTCGCCGACCTGCCGGAGCACGTCCAGCTGCTCCTGCACACGATGCTGCTGATCGGGTTCGGCATCAAGGCGGCCGTGTTCCCGCTGGCGTTCTGGCTGCCGGACTCGTACCCGACGGCCCCGGCGCCGGTCACCGCGGTGTTCGCGGGCCTGCTGACCAAGGTCGGCATCTACGCGATCATCCGGCTCGAGACGGTGATCTTCCCACGACCACAACTCAACGAGGTGCTGCTCGTCGTCGCCGCACTGACGATGGTGGTCGGGGTGCTCGGCGCGGTGTCGCAGACCGACGTGAAACGGCTGCTGTCCTTCACGCTGATCAGCCACATCGGCTTCATGGTGATGGGCGTCGGACTCGGCACCGTCGCGGGGACGGCGGCAGCGGTGTTCTACACGGTGCACCACATCGTCGTGCAGACCACGCTGTTCCTGGTGTCGGGCCTGATGGAACGTGTCGGCGGGACGACCTCGACCCGGTCGCTCGGCGGACTGCTGAAGGCCGCACCGCTGCTGGCCGCCCTGTACCTGATCCCCGCGTTCAACCTGGGCGGGATCCCGCCGTTCTCCGGCTTCATCGGCAAGCTCGGCCTGTTCCGCGCCGCCGCCGAAGACGGTTCCCCGATGGCGTACGTCACCATCGGCGCCGGCGTCGTCACCTCACTGCTCACCCTGTACGCGCTCATGCGGGTCTGGGACGCCGCCTTCTGGCGGCCGAAGCCGGCGGCCGAGGCCGCGGCTCCGCACGCGACCAGCGCCGAACCGCACGCCCACCTGCGCTCCCCGGAACCGGCGCCGCTCACCGTCTCCGAGGAGACGGGCGAGGCGTACCACCCGGGAGGCTCGGTGACGGTCACCGACGCACCGCACGCGGCCACCGCCTCCAGTCCGACCACCGGCGCGACCGAGGCGGTCGGCGAGGCTCCCGAGAAGGTGCGCCTGCCGCGCATGCTCGTCGGCGTGACGACCGTCGCGGTGCTCGGGTCCGTCGCCCTGACGGTCGTCGCCGGCCCGCTCTACGGCTACGCGACCCGCGCAGCGGAGTCGCTGGAGTCGCCCGACCGCTACGTGCAGGCCGTGCTCGGAGGTGAGCGATGACCGACGTCCGCCGCATCTCGAACGCCCGCCGGATCGCGCTGGCGTGGCGCTACGACGTGCCCCTGGTCGCGGGGCTCACCGTGCTCTGGGCGCTGCTCTGGGGGTCGTGGACCCCGCTGACGCTGCTGTGCGGCATCGTCGTGGCGCTCATCGTCACCCAGGCGCTGCCGCTCCCGCCGGTCCCCCTGTCCGCACGGTTCTCGATCGTGCACGTGCTGCGGTTCCTGGTGGTGTGGTCCGGGCTCGTCGTCGTGGCGTCCTTCCGGGTCGCCTGGGTCGCGTTCCGTCCTCGCGGTGTGCGGCGGAGCTCGATCACGCTCGTGCAGCTGCACTCGACCTCCGAGATGACCTTCACCCTGGCCACCCTCGCGATCTCGCTCGTGCCCGGCTCGTACGTCGCCGACGTGGACCTGCGGCGCCGTCGCCTGCTGCTCCACGTGCTCGACACCGAGCGCCACGAGCAGGTCGAGGACGAACGCCGCGTCGCACTCCGGATCGAGGCCATGGTCATCCGCGCACTGGGATCCAAGCAGGACGTCTCCGAGCTGTCCGAGCCCCTGCCGGAGGTGACCCGATGAGCCCCGCCGTCGTCGTGATGGGCATCGCCGTCGCGCTCGTGCTCGCGCTCCTCGGGGCGACGTTCGCCCTCGCGGTGTTCCGCATCGTGCGCGGCCCGACCATCCTCGACCGCATGATCGGCTCCGACATGGTGCTGACCACCGTGCTCGTGGTCATCGCCGCCGCGATGGTCATCCGCCAGGACCTGACCGGCATCCCCGTGCTCGTGGTGATCTCGGCGACGAGCGTCTTCGCCACGGTCGCCGTTGCCCGGGCCGTCACGCCCTCGGCTGACCCGTCCGACGAGGGACTGACCGTCACCACCCCCGAGCGCGCCGAGGAGGACCAGTCGTGATCGAGATCATCGAGTCGTTCGTCGACGACGCCGGCATCCGGGCGTGGATCGCCATCGGGCTGCTGCTCGTCGGGTCGCTGCTGTCGCTCGGCGCCGGGGTCGGCATCGTCCGGTTCCCGGACCCGCTCGTCCGTCTGCACGCCATGGCGAAGCCGCAGGTGCTCGGGCTCGCACTCGCGCTGGCTGCCATCGTCGTCGCGGTGTGGACGTGGACGGCGTTCTGGGTCGTGCTGCCGATCATGGTGTTCCAGCTGTTCCTGGTGCCGGTGTCGACGCACATGATCGCCCGCGCCGGCCTGCGCGCCGACGACTACCGGCACGAGGACCTGCTCGTCGACGACACGGAGTCCTGACGCACCGATCTGACGGACGGGAGGCCCGTGGCGGCGTCGCCACGGGCCTCCCGTCCGTCAGGTGGTCACGTTCGCGGTCAGGCGGTCGCGACCCGGCGCGGGAGCAGCAGGTTGCCGACCGCGGCGACCACGACGATCGCGGCGGAGACCGCCGGCAGCAGCATCGCTGCAGCGGTGCCGTGGTGCTCGGCGACGTCCCCGGTGATCGCGGAGGCGATCGACTGGCCGACGATGACGGCCGACCCGAGGATCGTCATGGTGGTGGCGGACCGGCCGACCGGTGAGCGGTCCGAGCCGAGGCTGTACTGGGCGACCAGGGTCGGCCCGATCCCGATGCCCATGATCGCGAGGACGATGCCCGCGGCGACGACGGAGTCGGCGCTGGCGAACGCGATCGCACCGGCGAGGAGCACGACGCCGAACACGAGCCAGCGCCACCCGAGGCCGAAGGCCCGGGGGAATGCCGCCGACCCGAGTGCCAGCCCGGCGGACCCGATGCCCATCAGGCCGTAGAGCAGGCCGGCCTGCGAGGCCTCGCCGTGGGTCTCCATGAAGGCCGTCAGCGAGGTGAGCGTCGAGCCGAAGAACAGGCCGATGCCGAGGATGCCGACCACCACGACGACGAGCCGCGGACGCAGGAGCTGCCGTGCGGGTGCCTGCGTCGACTCCGCGTGCTGGCCGACCACGAGCTTGCCGGTCGGGTGCAGCGCGAACGCCGTCACGAACACGAACGTCAGGACCGAGGCGCCGGCGACGGCCACCCACGGGGCGATCGCGCTGGCGAGGATGCCGACCAGGAACGGACCGATGATGAACACGGTCTCGTCGGCGGCGGACTCGTAGGCCATGGTGCCGCTGAGGGTCTTCTCGCGCCGCGCCGGGGCCATCCGCTGCCGGATGATCGCGACGAGCCGCGTGCGGGACATCGGGGCGACCTGCGGTGCCGAGGCGCCGATGCAGAACGCGACCGCGAGGACGGCGAGGTCGGGCGCGGTGCCGCTGACGACGAACGGGAAGAACCCGAGCAGCGCCGCGTTCACCAGGCCGACGGGGACGAGCACCGCCCGCTGGCCGTAGCGGTCCGCCGCGGCGCCGACCATCGGGCCGAAGATCGCGGAGCCGATGCCGACGGCGGCGGAGTTGATGCCGCCGAGGGCGACGGAGTCACGGGCGGCGACGACGAGGGTCAGGACGCCGACCACCATCATCGCGAACGGGAGCCGGGCGATGAACGCCACGGGGAAGTACCAGCGTCCGGCGAGGGAGACGAGTGAGCGGTCCGGAGCGGGCGGGGCGTCGGTTGAGCGGGTCTGGAGCATCGGGGTTGTGCCTTCTCGGCCCGCCCGGTTCGGTGGCGGCGGACCCATCGGGTGCCGCCGTTGTCCGCCGGGATGCCGGCGGCCGGTAGATACACACTGCGTGTTGTCGAACGCTGTCGATGGTACCAACCGGCCGCCGCGCCCCGGAGGAGTTCGCTCCGGGCACCGTCCCGGCGGTCACGACACGTCGCCGGCCGTGCGCGGCGCGGTCGCAGACCGTCGCCTGCGGCGCCGCCAGCCGACGGTTCGTGACCAGTCGGCGGGCGACCCGCGACGTGTCGTGACCAGTCGGCGCGGGCCGACCACGCGACGCAACGCGACCGGACGACGGACGGGAGGCGCGTGGCGGGGTGCCCCGCGCCTCCCGGCCGCCGTGCCGCGCGCCCAGGGCCCCGCACCGGTCACGACACCCCGCCCGCCGTCCGCGGCGCGGTCGCAGACCGTCGCCTGCGGCGCCGCCAGCCAACAGGTCGTGACCGGTCGCCGGGCGACCCGCGACGTGTCGCGACCGGCCGGCGGGACCCGCCGAGCGACGAGATGCGACCAGCCGAGGGACTGGTGCGGCGTGGGGCTCGGGTCAGGAGACCTCGCCCGCGCGGGCTCCCGCCCACAGGTCGACATCGGTGATGCCGACCGAGTGCTCGTCGATGACGCGGAGCTCCTCGTCGCTGAACGACGTGTTCGACAGCGCGGCGACGTTGTCCTCGAGCTGCGACACCCGGGACGCACCGATGACGAGTGAGGTCACCCGCTCGTCGCGGAGTGCCCAGGCGAGGGCGAGCTGCGCGAGGGACTGTCCGCGGGCGGCCGCGACGTCGTTCAGGGCGCGGAGGTGCTCGACGACCTCGGGCGTGATGCTCGACGCGTCGAGGGACTTGCCCGCTGCCGCGCGGGAGTCCTCGGGCACACCGTTCAGGTACTTGCCGGTCAGGAGCCCCTGCGCCAGCGCGGTGAAGCCGATGACGCCGAAGCCGAGCTCGCCGGCGGCGTCGAGCAGCCCCTCGGTCTCGATCCAGCGGTTGAGCATCGAGTAGGAGGGCTGGTGGATGAGGAGCGGGGTGCCGAGGTCGCGGAGGATCTCGACTGCCTGCCGGCTGCGCTCGGCGTCGTACGAAGAGATGCCGACGTACAGCGCCTTGCCCTGCTGGACCGCGGTGTGCAGGGCGCCCATCGTCTCCTCGAGCGGGGTCGAGGCGTCGAGGCGGTGCGAGTAGAAGACGTCGACGTAGTCCAGGCCCGTGCGCTGCAGCGACTGGTCGAGCGAGGCGAGCACGTACTTGCGCGAGCCACCGCCCTGCCCGTACGGCCCCGGCCACATGTCCCAGCCGGCCTTCGTCGAGACGACCATCTCGTCGCGGTAGGGCCGGAAGTCCTCGCGCATCAGGCGGCCGAAGTTCACCTCGGCGGCGCCGTACGGCGGGCCGTAGTTGTTCGCGAGGTCGTGGTGGGTGATCCCGAGGTCGAACGCCCGGCGGCTGATGGCACGCTGGTTCTCGAAGGGCATGTCGTCCCCGAAGTTGTGCCAGTACCCCAGGGAGAGCAGCGGCAGGTCGAGGCCCGAGCGGCCGGTCCGGCGGTACGTCATCGAGTCGTAGCGGTCGTCACTGGCGATGTAGGTCATGGGACGAGCCTGGCACTCGTTCGGGCCCGGGCCTCGCATGCTTCGCTTCGCGGACCCATGATGGGTGCACGAGACCACGAGGAGACGACGATGGCACGGACGACGAAGACCGAGACCACCTTCACCGACGAGGAGCGCGCGGCGATGCAGGAGCACGCCGCCGAGGTCAAGCGTGCTCGCGGCACGAAGGGCACCAAGGCCGAGAAGGCGGCGGCCGACGCCGCTGCGGTCGAGGCGAAGATCGCCGAGATGCCCCAGCCGGACCGCGGGCTGGCGGAGCGCATCCACCGCATCGCGCTCGAGGTCGCCCCCGAGCTCGCGCCGAAGCTCTGGTACGGCATGCCCGCCTACGCCCGGGACGGCAAGGCCGTGTTCTTCTTCCAGGACGCCGCGAAGTTCAAGGCCCGCTACGCGACGCTCGGGTTCCAGGACTCGGCCGCGCTCGACGACGGCACGTTCTGGCCCACGTCGTGGGCGATCAGCCCCGAGTTCTCCGAGGCCGACGAGGCACGGGTGGCCGACCTGATCCGTCGCGCGGTCGGCTGACGGTGCTCGGGCTGGGCGCCGCTCCCGTCTTCGCCCTGCTGTTCCTGGTGCTGTACGTCCTGGGGCGGCGACGGGACCCGCGGATGCTCCGCAACGGGGTGTTCCTGACGGCGGCCGTGCTGTTCGGGCTCGCGACGGTCGTGGGCGTGCTGACCAGGGTGGTCCCCGGGTTCAGCCTGCTCGTCGCCGTGGTGCTGCTGCTCGTGCCGCTCGCCGTGGTGGTGCTCGGCGTCGCCCTGGTCGCGAACGGTCTGCAGATGCTCCGGGCCGAGGGGCGCAGCGTCGGCAACCTGCTGTCGCTCGCCGCCGGCGTGGCGGTGTTCGTGCTGCCGGCGATCGCCATCGCCCTGCTCGTCTCGGGCAGCGGTGAGGGCTTCACGCTGTGGGACGGCACGAAGATCGCCGTCGCCGTCCTGATGGTGTTCGTCTGCGGGTACTTCGCGCTGTCGCTGGTCGCGTTCGCCCTGTACTCCCTGGTCTACGGGCGGACGCGGCACGGCATCGTCCCCGACACGATCGTGGTCCTCGGCTCCGGGCTCGTGCACGGCGAGGTCCCGCCCCTGCTGCAGAGCCGGCTCGACCGGGCGCTCGGCGTCTACCGGGCCGAACGGGCCGCCGGACGCCGACCGCTCCTCGTGCCGTCCGGCGGACAGGGCGACGACGAGCCCCGCCCCGAGGGCACCGCGATGGCCGAGTACCTGGTGGCGCACGGTGCCGACGCGGACGACGTCGTGGCGGAGACCGCGTCGCGGAACACCCGCGAGAACCTGCGGTTCTCGCGGGACGTGCAGACGGCCGCCGGCCGCGACGGCCAGATGGTCGTGGTCACGAACAACTACCACGTGCTGCGGGCGGCGACCCTGGCCCGTCGCCTCGACCTGCCCGCCCAGGTCGTCGGCGCGCGCACGGCGGCGTACTACGTCCCGAGTGCGTTCCTGCGGGAGTTCGCCGCGGTGATCGTCGAGCACCGCTGGCTCAACGTGGTCGCCTGCACGCCGTTCGTGCTGTTCACCGGGTTCCTGCTCTGGGAGTCGTTCCAGCAGTAGGATCTCCACCATGGTCGAGATCCCGGCGCCGCGGCCGACCGACCTGCTGCCCATCGGCGAGATCGTCCGCCGCACCGGCGTCGCAGCCTCGGCCCTGCACTTCTACGAGCGCAAGGGCCTGATCCACCCGGAGCGCACTGACGGCGGCACACGGATGTACCCGCGGCACGTCGAACGGCGGATCGCGATCATCCAGGTGGCCAAACGCCTCGGCATCCCGCTCAGCGAGGTCGCCGAGCAGTTCGAGGCCCTGCCCGCCGACCGCATGCCCTCGCTGCGCGACTGGAACCGGTTGAACGAACGGTGGCGCGCACGACTGCGGGCCCGCCAGCTCGAGCTCGAGCGGCTGCAACAGGAGATGACGCAGTGCATCGGCTGCGGGTGCGTCTCGCTCGGAGCGTGTTCGGTCGTGAACCCCGGTGATGCCCTGGGCGACGAGGGGCACGGCGCGCGTCGCCTGCTGCCGATCCAGGACGAGGCGGCCGACGATGCCGACACCGCTGACGACGCCGACGCTGTCGCCTAGCCCGCGCGAAGTCCGTCGTCGATCCGCTGCAGCAGCTCCAGCGCCTCGACCGCGCCCCGCTCGTCGCCGCCGAGGGCCGTGCGGAGCTTGCCCGACCAGTGCCGGTAGAGCCGGTCGACGCTCTCCTGGGCCAGCGCGGTCGAGTGCAGCTGCACGGTCCGGGCGTCCGCCGGGTCCTGGCGCCGCTCGACCATGCCCTTCGCCACGAGCGACCGGAGCGCGACGCTGAGGTTGCTGCGCTGCAGGGCCGTGGCCTCGGCGGTGGCACTGGGCGAGGTGCCGGGGTTGCGGTTGATCCAGCGCATCACGAGTGCCTCGGTGCCGGTCAGCGGCACGATGTCGAGGGTCTCCGAGCCGTGCGGGTCGATGTCGCGCGCGATCCGGAGCAGGACGTCCGCGAACTCGGCGAGGACGTGGTCGGACACGGCGGAGTGCATGACCGTACTGTACCGATCTCGGGCGATGAGTTATGCTTTCATAACAATGACCACGGACACCGGAACCATCCGCGCGACGATCGCGACACCCACGACCAAGCAGCAGGGCATCACGACCGCGCTGCTCCTGGTGCTCGGCCTGCTCAGTGCCGTCGCCCCCTTCGCCACCGACCTGTACCTGCCGGCGTTCCCGCAGATGACCACCGAGCTCGGGGCGAGCGCCACCGCCGTCCAGCTCACCCTGACCGCGTTCCTGGTGGGCGTGACCGCGGGCCAGCTCGTGTTCGGTCCGCTGTCCGACCGGTTCGGCCGCGTGCCACCGCTCATCGCCGGTGCCGCGGTGTGCGTGCTCGCCAGCATCGCGGCGGTGCTCGCGCCGAACATCGGCGTGCTCATCGCGGCCCGCCTACTGCAGGGCCTCGGCGGTGCAGCCGGCATGGTGATCAGCCGTGCGGTCATCTCCGACCTGGCGACCGGCAAGTCCGCCGCCCGTGCGTTCTCGCTCATGATGATCGTCGGCGGGGTCGCCCCGGTCGTCGCACCGCTGCTCGGCGGCCTGCTCACCGGTCCGATCGGCTGGCGCGGCCTGCTCTCGATCGTGCTCGGTCTGTCGGTCGTCATGCTCATCGCGGTCCTCGCCGTGATCCGCGAGACCCACCTGAAGGAGCACCGCGACGCCCTGCGTGCGGAACGCCGTGGCTCGGGCTCGGCGCTCCGTGCCCTGCGCTCCCGCACGTTCCTCGGCTACACCGCCGTGTTCGGCTTCGCGTTCGCCGTGATGATGGCCTACATCTCCGCGTCACCGTTCCTGTACCAGGACATGATCGGCTTCGGCACGGTCGGCTACGGCCTGGCCTTCGGGCTGAACGCCCTGGCGCTGATGGGCGTCAGCATCCTGTCCGCCAAGCTCACCGCGACCCGTTCGGTCACGGGCGTGCTGTCGCTCGGCATCGTGCTGGTGCTCGCGTCGACCGTGGCGTTCGCGCTGCTCGTCGTCTCCGGGGCGCCGGTCATCTGGCTCGCCGTACCGCTGTTCACCGCGGTGGGCTCGCTCGGTCTGGTGCTCGGCAACGCCACGGCGCTCGCCCTCGGTGCCGTGCCCTCGGCCGCCGGCAGCGCCTCGGCCGTGCTCGGTGCGCTGCAGTTCGGGCTCGCCGCGCTCGTGTCCCCGCTCGTCAGCATCGGCGGCTCGGACACCGCGGCGCCGCTGGCGATCGTGATGCTCGCCGCCGCCGTGGTGGCCGTCGTGGCACTGCTCGCGGCGCGGGGCCGGACCAGCACGCTCCGCTGACCCGGAACGGCGCCGCGCGCTGACGCGGAACGACACTGTCGACGTCGTACGACATCGACAGTGTCGTTCCGCGTCGACCAGACCGCCCCCGACCCGCCCAACCAGCCCGGCCTCAGCCCCGCCCGGGCCGCAGGAACGGCACCCGCGGCATGAGCCAGTCGACCCACACCACCCGCACCCCCGGCGTCACGGCGAGCGCCCACAGGATCGAGGCAGCGGCGTCGGTCGGGTAGTGCACCGCGTCGATCGACACCGCGAAGAACACGATCACGATGGCCACGACCCCGAGCATCAGGGCGAGCCGGTGCCACCGGGTCTCGCGGAGCAGCCAGATCAGGGCGATGACGAACGCCGTGATGTAGACCGTGTGCCCGCTCGGGTACCCGGGGTCGGGCTGCACGGGGAACGGGTGCGGCAGCACGGCGACGTCGGGCCGGGCGCGGTGCACGATCTCCTTCACGATCGCGGACGGCACCCACGTGATCGCGATGGTGCCGCCGAACGCCAGGGCCGGTCGCAGGTCGCGCGTGCGCCACCAGATCACGGCGACGACGACGACCGTGATCCCGATCGCCGGTGCCGGACTGATCACGTGGTAGACCGCCGTGCTGAACGCCCCGATGAACCCGGTGTGCAGCGCGTTGAGGGCTTTGGACAGCCCGAGGTCCACGGTGCCGAGGGTGAACCCGACGATGGTGATGACGACGACCGCGATGACGGCGATCGCCACCGAGACGAGCGGGTACGGCGAGCGCTCGAGGATCCCGTACGCGGCGGGCTCCCGTCGGCGGGGACGGAGGAGCGGCGCGTCGTCGGTCATCCCGCCATCGTCGCAGTCCGACCCCGGCATCCCAGGGCGAGTGAGCCTCACAAAACTCCGAAAGCGTTCAGCGCGGCGGTCGGGAGTAGACAGGACGCATGCCAACCGTTGCCGAGAACATCGTCGCCACCCTCCGCGCCAACGACATCCACCGGGTCTACGGCCTGCCCGGGGACTCCCTGAACGGCTTCACCGACGCCCTGCGCAAGGACGGCACGATGCGGTGGGAGCACGTCCGGCACGAGGAGGCGGCCGCGTTCGCCGCCTCTGCCGAGGCCGCCCTGACCGGTGACCTGACCGTCTGCGCCGGCAGCTGCGGGCCCGGCAACCTGCACCTGATCAACGGCCTGTACGACGCGAACCGTTCGCGGGTGCCGGTGCTGGCGATCGCCGCCCACATCCCCACGGCCGAGATCGGCTCCGGTTACTTCCAGGAGACGCACCCGCAGGAGCTGTTCCGCGAGTGCTCCGTCTACGTCGAGTACGTCGCCGACCCCGTCCAGATGCCCCGCCTGCTCGAGATCGCGATGCGCGAGGCGATCGAGAAGCGCGGCGTCGCCGTGCTCGTGATCCCGGGCGACGTGCTGCTCGCCGAGGCGAAGGACGACCGCACCACCCGCATCGAGCGGGCCACCCCGCGCATCGTGCCGAGCGAGGCCGAGCTGCAGCGCACCGCCGACCTGCTGAACGGTGCCGACCGGATCACCATCCTGGCCGGAGCCGGCGTCGCGGACGCCCACGACGAGGTCGTCGCCCTGGCCGAGCGGCTGCAGGCCCCGATCGTGCACGCGCTGCGCGGCAAGGAGTACATCGAGTACGACAACCCGTACGACGTCGGCATGACGGGGCTGCTCGGCTTCGCCTCCGGGTACCGCGCGATGGAGGACGCCGACGTCGTGCTGATGCTCGGCACGGACTTCCCGTACCAGCAGTTCTTCCCCGCCAAGGCGAAGCACGTGCAGGTCGACATCCGCGGCTCACAGCTCGGCCGCCGGCACCCCGTCGACATCGGGCTGGTCGGCACCGTCAAGGACACCGCCCTCGCGCTCATCCCACTGCTGACCGGCTCGCACCCGACGAAGCACCTCGAGGACTCGCTCAAGCACTACCGGAAGACCCGCGAGAAGCTCGACGACCTGGCGGTCCCCGCCGGGAAGAAGAAGCCGCTGCACCCGCAGTACGTCGCCCGGGTGCTCGACCGGCTCGCCGCCGAGGACGCTGTCTTCATCCCCGACGTCGGCTCCCCCGTCGTCTGGGCCTCGCGCTACCTCACGATGAACGGCAAGCGCCGACTGATCGGCTCGTTCGTGCACGGCACGATGGCGAACGCCGTCCCGCAGGCGATCGGCGCGCAGACGGCGTTCCCGGACCGGCAGGTGATCGCCCTGGCCGGCGACGGCGGGCTGACGATGCTCCTCGGTGAGCTCATCACGATCGTCCAGAACAAGCTGCCGGTGAAGATCGTCGCGTTCGACAACTCGTCGCTCAACTTCGTCGAGCTCGAGATGAAGGCCGCCGGCTTCGTGAACTACGGCACCGAGCTGCAGAACCCGGACTTCGCCGCCGTCGCCGAGGCGATCGGCATCAAGGGGTTCCACGTCGACGTGTCCGACGACTTCGAGGACGCGATGGCCGCCGCGCTCGCGCACGACGGCCCGGCGCTCGTGTCGGTCCGCGCGAACCGCCAGGAGCTCTCCATGCCCCCGGCGGTCACGCTCGAGCAGGCGAAGGGCTTCACGCTCTACGCCATCCGCACGGTGCTGTCGGGTCGCGGCGACGAGCTGCTGGACCTCGCGTCCACCAACGCGCGGCAGCTGCTGTAGACGCGAGCGGACGACGGCCTGGAGGCGCGGTGCCAACTGGCACCGCGCCTCCAGGCCGCCTTTTCGTCACCACCCGAGCGTCTGGCCGTCCTCCAGGAACACGCCGGTGGGGCCCTCCGGGCCCGCGCTCGCGGCGGCCGCGATCGACGCGGCGCTGACCTCGACGGGGCGACCGTGCGGGTTCGGCATGCCACCGAACTCGGTGGCCGTGTAGCCGGGCTCGATCGCGACGAAGTGCACCTCGGGCACGACGCGTGCGTACTGCACCGTCAGCATCGAGACGGCGGCCTTGGACGCGCCGTAGACCACGGCCGGCACGGTGAACGCGGGCTTCGACGGGTCGTGGGTGGCGGTGAAGGAGCCGAGCGCACTCGAGAGGTTCACGACGATCGGGTTCGCGGAGCGACGCAGGAGCGGCAGCGCGGCCTCGGTCGCGCGGATCGTGCCGACGGCGTTCGTGTCGAAGACGGCGAGCGCCTCGGGCCCGCTCTGCCCCCAGACGGCGATGCCGGCGTTGTTGACCAGCACGTCGAGTCCACCGTTCTCGTCGACGTGGGCGAAGGCCGCGTCGACCGAATCGTCGTCGCGGACGTCGAGCTGGACGGAGCGGGCGCCGATCTTGGCGGCGACCGCGGCGCCCTGGTCGGCGTCACGGGCCCCGATCCAGACGGTGTGGCCCGCCTCGACGAGCTGTCGGGCGGTTTCCTTGCCGAGGCCGCGGGTGGCCCCGGTGATGAGTGTCGTTGTCATGGATCCAGCGTCGTGCTCGGCGGCGACCGCAGGGAGTCGCCCGGTTGTCGTAGGACCGGCAGGGCCAGGGTCAGGCAGACCACCGAGCGTCGAGCGCCTCGTGCACCGCTCTGACCGTCGGCGCGTAGTGGCGGCGGTTCGAGATCCGGACGTCCCGCAGCGCGGGCAGTTCGAGCAGCACGCGCAGGTCGCCGTCGACGATCCGCGTCGACTCGTACAGGTGCAGCGTCTCGAGAGCGGTCAATCCCCGGAGTGGGTCGAGGGTCGGGAAGTCGCCGCAGTTCGCAGCATTGAGATGACGGAGCCGCGTCAGACCGGCCACGGGGTCCAGGTCCGGGATCTTCCGGTTGCTCTCGAGGTCCAACCGCCGCAGGTTCGCCGCGAGCCCGCGGACTCCGCTGACGTCGCTGAGTCGTCGTGCGACAGCCACGGTCAGGTCGTCCAACCCGATCAGTGATTCCACCCCGTGCAACGATCGGAGGCTCGGCCAGTCGTCGAGACGGAGCTTGCGGAGCGAGGTCATCGCGGAGAGCGGCTGCAGGTCGTCCGCCGAGTAGTGCCCCGCGTACAGGTCGTCGAGCGGCGCCGCGTTCGTGACCCCGCCGTCCAGGTACTTCCAGAAGGCGACGGCGAGACGGCGCAGCCGCGGGAACGCCGCGAGGTCGATCCGCACCTTCAACCCGGCGTGCAGGTGGAGGAACTCCAGGTCGTGCAGCGTCCCGAGCGCCGAGACGTCGTCCACATGCCGAGCGATCATGAAGAAGCGCCGGAGCGGGAGGTCCCGGACGAACTCGATGTGCGTGTCGGGGAACCCCGCGCCGATGCGGAGGCCCTGCACCTTGCCGGACCGCACGAGCTTGCCGATCTTCGGGTCCCACGGGCCCCGAAGCACAGCGTCCTCGCCGGGCCCGAACGGGCTCGGACCAATCGTGTAGGACTTCACGGTGCTGACCTCGGGTGTTCGGGCGGCGGGAGACGCTGCTGATCCTCCCATCGGTGGGACCAGCAGGGCCAGGACCCGGGCGCCCCTCGACGCGCAGACTGGGGACATGGCGGACACGGACTTCGGGCACACCCTGCGGCGGCTGCGCGACCACGTCTCCCCCGAGGCAGCGGGCGTGGTCGTCGGGGCCCGTCGGCGTGCGGCGGGTCTGCGGCGTGAGGAGCTGGCCGGGCTGGCGGGGATCTCCGCCGACTACCTGACCCGGCTCGAGCAGGGGCGGGCGACCTCGCCGTCCGCCCAGGTCGTCGAGGCGCTCGCGCGGGCGCTGCGGGTCGCCGATGCCGACCGCGAGCTGCTCTACCGGCTCGCCGGGCACGCGGTCCCCGGCGCCGACGTGGTCCCGTCGAGGATCCCACCGAGCGTGCAGCGGCTGCTCGACCGACTGGCGGACACCCCCGTCGCGGTGCTCGACGCCGCCGGGAACCTGCTCGTCGCCAATGCCCCGTACGACGCACTGATGGGGCCGATCGGGGCCCTGCGCGGGAACGACCGGAACACCGCGTGGCGGCACCTGGTGGGGTCCGGCAGCCGCGCCGTGCACACGCCGGAGGAGCAGGCGGCGTTCGAGGCGAACCTGGTGGCGGGGCTCCGGATGACCGCGGCGCGCTACCCGCTCGACCGCCAGTTGCAGCAGCTCGTGCGAGACCTTCGGGCGGCGAGCCCGCGGTTCGTCGAGCTGTGGGACTCGGGCGCGACCGCGCTCGGCGAGACCGCCCGCCGGAAGGTGATCGACCACCCGCACGTCGGGCTGATCACGCTCGACTGCGACACCCTGGTCGTCGGGCCGGAGGACCTGCGGATCCTGGCGTACACGGCCGAGCCCGGGTCGGTGGACGCGGAGCGACTGGCCCTGGCGATCGTGGTGGGGACGCAGTCGTTGGTGGAGTGAGGCGGGGGTTCGATTCCGGTGTGCCCCGACTCCGACTCGGCCGGACTAGCGAGCGGGCCGCACAGGTCTCCGCGGTGGGAGCGCAAGGGAACCACGACTGTGGAGGACGAGCAGGACCAGCCCGAGGGCCACCGGGAGTGCCACCAACTCGACGGACCCGCTCCCGACGTCCATCGCGCGGACTTCGTTCACCGCGAGCGCCCCGACGTACGGGACGAGACTCAGGACGATCGTGAACGCTGTCCGCCACCACCGCATGATCGCGACAACGACGGCGCTGATCTCGAGCACTGCCGTCCCGTACCAGGCGTAGAGGTTCCCGTCCCACAGGGACCGGCTGTACTGCCACTGTCCGGGATCGCTGACGCTGCAGTAGCTGAGGGCGCCGAGCAGGAACCACCCGACGGCTGCTGCCGCGGTGTGCTGGGAGCGGTGCGGGCGCCCGAGGGCCGCGACGACCGCACACGCGCTGAGCAGGAGCAAGGTCGCCCGGTCGACACTCCAGACGCCCGGGTACCGGTTCAGGAGGTACGGCGACACGGTCCCGAGCAGCACGGACACCAGCAGGACGACGCGCCCGACGTTCCACCGGCCGGAGAGCGCAGTGACGAGGGCGATCACCCAGAGCGCCGCGAACACGAAGCCCGTGTCGCGGAACGGTCCGACCTGCACCATCGATCCCGGAGCCGGGTTGCCGGTGATCCACGGCACCCAACTCGAGAACAGGAACTCGGCGAGAGCAAACCCGGTGCCGAGGGTCAGGGCCACCGTGCTCGCGGGGTTCCGCACATCGGCCACCACGAGCCCGTCGAGCCGCAGGCCCACGCCGTGCTCGGCGATGGCCCGACGTTCCTGGCGGGTCGGACGCTCTCGGCCTTCGCCCTCGGCGACGTCGAGGAGCGTCCCGACGAGCGCGTCGGCGTTCGCGGAACGCCACGCAGCCGGGTACCAGGCGAGCAGTCGGCGGTACCGAGCTTCGAGTTCCGCGCTCATGCTCCGGCAACCTTTCCGGAGATGCTCGACGTGCGCGGCAGACGGGCACGCACCGCGCGGAGCCTGACCTCGAGTCGCTCGGTCTCCAGCGCGAGCCGCTGTTCGCCCTGGGTGGTGAGGGCGAAGTAGCGCCGGAGACGCCCCCCAACGACTTCGTCTCCGGCGCCGGTCACCAGTCCGTCCTGTTCGAGACGTTCCAGTGTCTTGTACAGCGTCGTCACCGGCAGGCTGACGTCGCCCTCCGTGAGCTCGGTGACTGCCTGGATGATGCCGTACCCGTGGAGCCGTCCCCGGGCGAGGGTGGTCATGACCCAGAACGCCGGCTCTCGCAACTCTGCTGTTCGCATGGTGAGACCATATGCCCGAAATGGGAATATTTCCACCTCTCCAGGTGAGCGCTGCGACGAGTGCGGCGCGATGCCGCTCCCCCACTTCGCGGGTGATGCCTGCCCTCGGGCTCAAAGACGCTTCACAGGTTGGCTACGATCCGAGGGCGCCGGCTTCCGGCGATCGCACTCGTCCGGCCGTTGTCGGACGGCACACCCGAGGGGACAACCCGTGCCACACAGCACCGCAACACTCCGACGCGCATGCGCGATCGGCGCGACGATCGCCGTCATCGGCCTGAGCACCGGCTTCGGGGCACTGTCTGCCTCGGCGGCAGAACTGCCGGACGCAGCACCGGCGAGCGCGTCGGCAAGTTCGACCGCGGCACCCACCGAGGACACCGCGCCCGGAACCGGCACGGACACCGGCACCGGCACCGGCACCGGCACCGATGAGGAGACCGCAGCAGCGTCGCCCGACGCGACGACTCTTGTCGTCCCGGTTCCGGCCGCCGAGGACACGGAGGTGCCCGCGGACGAGACCACCGCGCCCAGCAGCGCGCCGGCCGCCCCGGCGACGTCTGCTCCCGCCGTCGCCGACCCCACCGCGACCATCGCCGGGGATGCGACCGTGGGCAGCACCCTCACCGCGACGGGGACGGGCTTCACCGGCACGCTCTCCTTCGTGTGGACGGGTGACGGCACCACGCTCCCCGTCACGACCGAGTCCTACCTCGTCCTCCCTTCGGACGCCGGCAAGGTCATCGCCGTCACGATCACGGGCGACGACGACCAGACAGCAACGGCGTCGACCGCTGCGGTGACACAGGCCGCCTCGTTCCCCGAGGCGACCACCGAGGACGAGCCGGTCATGCTGTCCACGACGGCCGGGGAACGGTTCACCCACACGTTCGCCGCGGACGGGTTCCCGAAGCCGACGTACTCGGTGGAGTACTTCTCGCTCGACGACCCGTACGCCGACGAGACCGATCAAGACGAATCCGGTTACCTTCCCTACGGTCTGTCGCTCGACCACTCCACCGGGGTGCTGTCCGGCACCTCTGACTACTCGGGCACGTACGCCTTCCGCATCGTCGCGACCAGCGGCACGACGACCGCATCGCAGTACGTGAACCTCACGACGGACGCCTCGACACCGCTCGGCGTGCGGGTGACGGCCGAGGACAAGGACACGTTCCTCACCGCTCATTCCACGAGCTGGGTCGTCGAGCGCGACGGCACCGTCTGGACCTTCCAGAACGAGACCACGCCCGAGCCCGACGGCGGTTACAGCACCTTGGGCGTGGGCTTCGAGGGCGGGCAGCCGACCATCGATCAGGGCGGCACGCTCCTGGTCGGCGGGAGCCTCGTCGACCGCTTCGGCAACGAGGTCGACGGCGCCGACGGCTACCCGGCACCGTTCACGGTGACGTCCGACCACACCTCTGACGTCATCGTCCCGAACACCGACCCGTGGGCAGGTGCCGAAGTGACGTTCCCGCACGCGTCGACCCACGCCCTGACCGTGGCGTCGAGCAGCTTCGCGACGGCGTTCACGGTGGACGTCCGTCCGACGGCTTCGACGGTGGCGACCCCTGTCGCTCCGACGAGCGCGGTCTCCGCTGCCGTCCCGACCGACCAGCTGGCATACACCGGGAGCGACGCGATGCACCTGCTGCCGTGGGCTGCGGGACTCGCGCTGACCGGCGTCGGCGTGATCGCGCTGCAGGCCCGTCGTCGGAAGCGATCCTGACCCACCACCGATGAACGACCGAGGGGCCCAGCGCGTGCTGGGCCCCTCGGCCGTTCACTGCGAGCCCGCCTGAACCCTTCGGAGAAGGCCCACAGGTCGGGTCCTTCGCCCTTGTCCGGCTCGGACGCCGTCCATAGGCTCCCGCTGTCAGACGATCGTCTGATTCCAGAGCGGGACGAGGACGGGCATGAACGACGACACGCAGGTCAGCATGAACCGGGTGCACTGGGACGGTGGCGTGCCGCGCAGTGCGGTGGACGCCCTGCTGCACGACGGCGGGCTGGCGGTGGTCCCCACCAAGGTCGGCTACATCCTGATGACCTCGGACCGCGCGGGTCTGGAGCGCAAGTTCGACGCGAAGGAACGCAACCGCAACAAGCCGGGCGTCGTGCTCGTGAGCTCGCTCGAGATGCTCCGGAGCATCGCGCAGCTCACCCCCGAGATCGACGCCCTGTACCAGCGGTGCTGGGACGAGGACGTCCTGCTCGGGTGCATCCTGCCCTGGAGCGACGAGGGTCGAGCGGCACTGCCGGCGGACGGCTCCGACGAACTCATGATGGACACCCGCGGGACGTCCTGCTTCGTCATCAAGTTCGGCGTCCCCGGTGAGCTCGCCGCCCGCGAGCTCTGGACCGAGCACGGCAAGTTCGCCTTCGCGAGCTCGGCCAACCCGTCGGGCACCGGCAACCGTGGCGTGGTGGACGGCATCGGCGAGCGCATCGCCGAGCGCGCCGACGTGATCGTCGAGGCGGACGACTACGTCGCGTCCATCCAGCCGGAGCAGAGTGCCGAGACCCGCTACGAGCAGGGAGTCATGGTGTCGATGGTCGACAGCACCGGAGCCCTGATCCCGCTGCAGGACGGACGCCGATCGGTCGTCCCCGCACCGACGCTGATCCGCAAGGGGCTCGACGTCGACCGGATCATGGGGCTGCTCGCGGACACGTTCACGAGCTGGGACTACCGGCAGGGTGAGTACTACTGAGCCCGCACGAGAGGACTTCCGTGGGCCGGCAGCGCCTGTCGCGTGAGGACGCCTCGAGCCGCATCACCGCGTTCGTGTACGGCAACATCGTGATCCTCGGCACGATCGCACCGATGCTCCCGGACACCGCCGAGAGCGGTCGGGGGCTCTGGTACGTCCTCGCCACCGCGTTCTCGACCTTCCTCGCACACACCTTCGCCGAATCGGTCGGCCGACGTGCGCGGAGCGACCACCGCCTCACCGGGGAGACCGTCCGCGCCGAGCTGCGAGATTCGCTGCCCATCCTCACCTCCGGTTTCCTGCCGGCTGCCGTCCTCGCCTACGCATGGCTGACCGGCACGTCCGGACTCGCGGCGGAGATCATCGCGATCGCGTACCTCGTGGTCCGGCTCGCCCTCCTCGGGCCCGTCGTGGCCAGACTCCGCGGGGAGAACCCGTCCCCGCGGACGTTCGTGGCCGGCCTCGTCCTCGCGCTCGTCGGTGTCGGCATCGCCCTGGTCAAAGCGGGTCCGGGCTTCTGAGGCGAGCGTGCGCGAGGCGCGCGAGCGCGGGAACCTCGACACCTCGCGTCATCACGTGGGCTGATCGTCGGCGACGGCCGCGACGGCTTCGATCTCGACCAGCTGGTCGTCGTAGCCGAGCACCGTGACCCCGAGCAGGGTGCTCGGCACGTCGTGCGCGCCGAAGGCATCGCGCACCACCTGCCATGCGGTGACGAGGTCGGCCTGCCGCGAGGACGCCACGAGCACCCGGGTGCTCACGACGTCCTCGATGGACGCACCTGCGGCACGCAGCGCCTCCTGCATCGTCTCGATGCACCGGGCAGCCTGGCCCGCGTAGTCGCCGACCGCGACGGTCGACCCGTCCGCGGCGAGCGGGCAGGCCCCGGCGAGGAACACGAGCCGCGTCCCGGCCGGCACGGTGGACGCGTACGCGTACTGCGCCGCATCGCTCAGGACGTCGGACCGGATGAGACGGACTGCGCTGGCCATGCCCGTCATCCTGCCAGGGACGCCCGGACCGTTCGGCGTCAGGCTCCGGCGCCGCCGTCCACGGGGACGATCGCCCCGGTGACCATCGACGCGCGATCGCTGAGCAGCCACGCGGCAACCTCGGCGACCTCCTCGGGCTCGGCCATCCGACCGAGCGGCACCGTGGCGTTGATCTGGTCGACGATGCCCGGCGTCGCTGCCTCCCACGCGTCGATCATCTCGGTCGCGGTGCCGCCGGGGGTGATGCCGTTCACCCGGATGTGCGCCGGAGCCCAGGTGACGGCCGCGGTCTCGGTGATGCTGTTCAGCGCACGCTTCATCGCACCGTAGGCGGGCAGCGCCGGGTTGGCGCGGCGGCTGCCGATGCTCGAGGTGTTGACGATGGCGCCACCCGCGCTGCGACGCATCAGTTCGGCTTCGGCGTTCATCGCCACCCAGTGTCCGCGGAAGTTCACCGCGAACTGGGTGTCGATGTCCTCGTCGGTGGTGGTGTCGAGCGGCCCGGGCTGCTGGATGGTCGCGCCGTTGTTGAAGGCCCCGTCGAGCCGACCGTGCAGCTCGTCGACGCGGGCCACCGCTGCACGGATGCTGGCGGAGTTGGCGAGGTCGAGTGCGACGGCATCGGCCGTGCCCCCGGCCGCTCGGACGTCGGCGACGACGGTGTCGAGTGCGTCGGTGCTGCGGGCGGCCAGGACGACCCGAGCGCCCTCCCGAGCGAAGAGTCGGGCGGCCGCCGCACCGATGCCGCGGCTCGCGCCGGTGATGAGGACGACCTTGTCGGACAGGAGGCCGATGGGACTGGTGGTGGTGTCGTTGTTCATTGGATCAGCGTCACGCCGGACGACCGACCGGATACAGGTACGAGCGGTACCAGGATCCGGGCGCCGAACCGGTGGAGACTCGTGCCATGGACAAGCCGGAACTCGCCGCGTTCCTCCGCTCTCGACGCGAACGCCTGCGCCCCGAGGACGTCGGGTTGCCGTCGGGACCACGACGTCGGACGCCCGGGCTCCGTCGTGAGGAAGTAGCGGTCCTCGCCCACATCTCCACCGAGTACTACGTCCGGCTCGAGCAGGGTCGCGCACCCCGACCCTCCGCCGAGGTCCTCGCGGGCATCGCCGGGGCGCTCCTGCTCACCTCGGCGGAGTCCGACCACCTGCACGCACTGGCCGGCACGGCCGCACTGCAGCTGGGCCGGGTGCGCCGCGATGTCCGGCCGAGCATCCTCGCACTCGTGGACCGGCTGCCGCAGACCGCTGCGATCGTCCTGTCCGCCACCTTCGACGTGCTCGCGTGGAACCCCCTCGCCGCAGCGCTCATGGAGGACTTCTCGGTGCTCGACCCGGCCGAGCGGAACCTGGCCCGGCGGGCGTTCCCCGCACACCCCGGCCCGGAGACTCCGCCGCCCTACGGGATCTCCGACGGCGCCGAGTTCCGGCGTCACGTCGTCATGCAGCTCCGAGCAGCCCGGACCCGATACCCGGACGACCCCGCCGTGGGCGACCTGATCGCGGAACTCAGAGCGGGCGACAGTGAGTTCGGGCGGCTCTGGGACCAGCACGACGTGCAGATGACGCCCGTGCTCACCAAGACCTTCCGGCACCCGTCCGTCGGGTCGGTCACGGTCGACTGCGACAGCCTCGTGCTCACCGACCGCGACCAGCACCTGGTGCTCTACACGGCCCCGGTCGGTTCACCCGACGCCGACGCCCTGGCCCTGCTCGGTGTGCTCGGAGCCGAACCCGTCAGCAGGTAGCGCAGCGTCAGGCGCAGTACTCGTACGGCAACATCGCGACCGACCCCACCCAGATCGCCCCCACGGTGGTGCCGTCCGTCCCCAGCTGGAACGTCATGTAGCGCCCGTCGGCCTGCACGCTCCACATCGAGTACGGCCCCTGGTCCTCACCGTAGGTGCCGGTGTACTGCAGGTCCGGGTACGCGGAGCGCACCTCGGTCAGGGGCGCTCCGATGCCGATCCCGGCGTCGGTCTCGGGCGAGTTCGTCGTCACCGGGTCCGACCCCACCCCACCGATGGTCACCCCGGCGACCTTGCCGTCGCGGGGGATGACGATGAGGCCGGGGGTGTCGGACCGCTCCCAGAAGGTCGTCTCCGGGCTGGCCGGACACGCATCCGTACTCCGGGTGTAGGCGGCTGCCAGGTCGTCGATCTCGCCCTGCACCGGACCACCGAGGGCGATCGGTCCGACCTCCTGGGTCGAGATGGTCCACGTCGCGGGGTCCGACAGGCTGAAGGCCGTATCGGTCGCGGTCGGGGTCGCAGCGGGGGTCGGAGTGTCGGGGTCAGCCGGCGCCTCCGGGGTCGCGGTCGCAGTCGCCGTCACGGTCCGGGTCGGCGTCGCGGCCGGTGAGCCGGAACAGGCGGTCAGCGCCATCGCTGCGATGAGCCCGAGGGCCACCCCGGCGGTCCGGGCGGTGCCGTTCACGCGGCCCCCGCCGCACTGCGCCCCTGCCGATCCGGTGGGAGCTGGGGGCCGGGTTGCTGCACGGTCCTCCAGCTGCCGATCCGCGGGTCGAGCCGGACGGCATCACCGCATTCGTCGCAGTGCGCCGCTCCCGCCTCGCCGAGCAGGATCTTCGCGCCGTCGTGGACGAACGGGTTCGGGTTGCCGGGCATCGTCTGTTTCCCTCCGTCGGCGGATGTCGAACGGTCCCCGCCCGCAGGCGGGGACCCGACCGGCGCGGGCTCCGGAGAGCCGCAGCGCCGGCCGATGACCCCCGCGCCGTTGCGATGGCCGATCCACCGTACGTCGAGCCTCCACGAGGAACGGAACCCCTCGTCCGCCATCGCAACCAGAGCGTTACACAGCTTCCGACGCAGCGATCAGTCGGCGTCCTCGACGTCGAACACGACGACCCGCGCACTCGCCGCACCGATGAACTCGGCCACCGGCCGGTGCTCCGGGTGCGGCAGGTACCCGGCGAGCGCGGCACGATCGCGGAACCGGATGACGAGCATCCAGTGGAACCCGCCCTCCAGCCCCTCGGTGCTCACGCTCGTGCCGGACTGCACCGACTCGACCCCCTCGACCCGTGGCAGGTGCTCGTGCGACAAGGCCGTGGCCTCGGACGACCGGTCCTCCCCGTCCCACTCGACCAGCACGGTGTGCGTCACTCCGGACACGTAGTCCCCTTCCTCGAACGCAAGAACGCGAAACCCAGAACCTCAGAACCTCAGAACGCCAGATCAGAACGCCGGCGTCCCGCCAGCGATCGTGATCGTCGACCCGGACTGGTAGCTCGACTCCGGGCTGACCAGGTGCACGTAGGCGGCACCGAGCTCGGCGGGCTGACCGGGACGGCCGAACGGCGAGCTCTCACCGAAGTGCGACACCGTCTCGGCATCGTCGGAACCCGGCTGCAGCGGCGTCCACACCGGCCCCGGCGCGACGGAGTTCACACGGATGCCCTTCGGCGCGAGCTGCTGCGCGACGGCCTCGGTGAAGAGCTTGATCGCGCCCTTCGACACGGCGTAGTCGATCTTGTCCGGCGAGGGCGTGGATGCCTGGATCGAGCCGGTCGTCACGATGGTCGACCCGGGCTCGAGGTGCGGCACCGCAGCCTTGGTCAGCCAGAACAGCGAGTAGATGTTGGTCTTGAAGGTGGAGTCGAACATCGAGGTGTCGAGCGTGAGGATGTCCTCGTTGCTCTCCATGCGCCCCGCGACCATGACCAGGGTGTCGAGGCCGCCGAACTCGTCGACGCCCTTCTGCACCAGGTCGGTGCAGTACTGCTCGTCGGAGATGTCCCCGGGGAACAGCACGGCGCGACGGCCCTCGGACTCGAGCAGGTCGCGGACCTGTTCCGCGTCCTCCTGCTCGTCCGGCAGGTACGAGAGCACCAGGTCCGCACCTTCGCGCGACAGTGCGATGGCCGCGGCACGGCCGATGCCGGAGTCGGCACCGGTGACGATGCCGCGGTACCCCTTCAGCCGTCCGAGACCGACGTAGCTTTCCTCGCCGTGGTCGGGCTTCGGGTCCATCTTCCACGCGGCACCCGGCAGCGACTGCTCCTGCTTCGGGTACGGCGGTGCCGGGTAGAGGGTGTTCGGATCGCGCTTCTCGTACTGGCTCATGGCCCCACTGTCGTCGCAGCGCCCGCACGGGCGCTCAGCTGGTGGGTGACGGACGCCGAGCAGGCGACCCCGGTTCTGGAGACGGGCGGGGACGGACTGGAGGCGCGGTGCCAGCTGACACCGCGCCTCCAGTCCGTCAGGTAGTTCAGACGCCGGCCGTGGTCCGGATCCAGGACGAGGCCTGCGACAGCAGGGCGTAGTTCGAGCCGGCCTTGGTGTTCGCGCCGGGGTCGGCGCTGTCGCCGGTGGAGCAGACGGCGACGACCTTGCCGTTGACGAGCAGCGGGCCGCCCGAGTCGCCGTGGTTCGAGGCGCCGGTCACGCCGGTGAGGTGCTGGGCACGACCGCTGAAGGCGTCGGTGCTCGCGCCGGTGAGCGAGACGGTGGCCTGGTACAGGCCGTCGGACTGGGTCGCGTTCGCACGCAGGCCGTAGCCCTGGATGGTGCCGGTGCCGCTCGACTTGGCGGTCGCGGTGAGGTCGAGGGGTGCGTAGGTGGACAGCGAGTAGGCGGTCCGCAGGTGCACGAGCGCGATGTCACCCGCCGGCGAGGCACTGACGCGGTCGACGGCGACGGCCGTGCCGCGGTTGACGGTGGAGTTCGAGTGGTAGACGTTCATCGCACCGATGCCGTCGATGCAGTGCCGGGCGGTGAGGATCCACGAGGCGTTGAGCTGCTCGCCGGTGCAGTTGCTGACGTAGCCCGAGGGGATGCTCCCGCCGGAGGCTTCGAGCTGCACCGCCCACGAGGTGGTGGGGGCCTTCTCGCCGCCGACGACCTTCGTGCTGACGGGCAGCGCGGACGCGGGCGAAGCGGCGAACACGCCGGCGGTGATGACGGCGACCGCGGCGAACGCGGCGGCGATGGACTTCTTCATGACGACTCCTCTGTCGGTGAAGCACCTGTCAGTTGCTCTGTGCAACTGATGCGTCATCCTGACCCCCTGACCAGGGGTCGCACCAGTCCGCACTTCGACGGACGCTGCTCCCGGAAGGGCCGTCGCGGACTTGCTGACGGTCGTCCGCTACGCGAACTGGCTGAGCCGTGCGCCATCGGTCTGGTCGTAGCGTCGAAGCATGACGACCAGTGACGCGATCAACCTGCCGGATCGGTTGGTGCCGGCTCTGGACCCTGACCTCGAGGTGCTCGACGCCATGGACCGGGTCATCGCAGCGTGCGTGGAGGGGACCTCGGCGACGGAGGCCGGGGTCGTGCTCGCGGACCGGTCCGGCGTGCTGCAGGTCGTCGCCTCGACGAGCGAGCGCAGCAGCGAGGCCGAGGAAGCGCAGCTCGGGACGAACGAGGGCTCGTGTCTCGACTGCTACCGGACCGGCGAGACGATCGACGTGCCCGACGTGTCGACGCGCGAGTCGGAGTGGCCGACGTTCGCGGCGACGATGCGCGAAAACGGGCTGCACGGCACGTTCGCCGAGCCGATCCGCCTGCGGGACCGGACCATCGGCTCGCTGTGCGTCTTCGCCGACAACACCCGCGGGCACAGCGACCAGGACGTCGTGCTGCTCCAGCTGCTCGCCGACGCGGCTTCGGCTGCCCTGGTCCGACAGCGCGACCGCGGGGTGTCGACCACGATCGAGGAGCAGGTCGAGGACGCGCTCGAGGCCCGGGAACTCCTCGAACAGGCCAAGGGTGCACTCGCGTACCGACGGGGCATCCGCATGGACGAGGCGTTCCAGGTCCTGCGACGTGCTGCTGCCGGTGCGGGCCGCGGGATCCGGGCCATGGCGGAGGACGTCGTGCACCGGGGCGCCGACCTCGGCAGCACCGGCTAGGCCCGTCGGGTCCGCGGCCCGTCCGGCTCCGTCCGGAGGACCAGGCCGTGGTGGTCGGTGGTGAGCGTCACCGCGACCACCTCGCCGAACGCGTCGCCGTCGAGCTGCACCCGCTCCGGCGTGTCGACGGTCAGCCGCAGCGTCCGTGCCCGGGTGTACCGGAGCGCGCGTGAGGTCGGCAACACGCGAGCGAGGAGTCGCCCGAACCGGGTGCGCGCGAAGAAGCGGTTGAGCGTCAGGGCGTAGCCGACCTTGGTCCACCCGAACCAGCCGGCGGGCCGGAACGCCACGGCGTCGAGGATGCCGTCGTCCGGTCGCGCCGCGGGCAGCAGCAGGATGCCCGCGGTCAGGGTGCCGCAGTTCCCGACGATGATCGTGTGCGCGCTCATGCTGCGGAGCGGGCCGTCGTCGATCCCGTAGTGCACCGGGATCTGCCGGTTGCCGATCACGGACCGGGCGATGGGATCCGAGTAGGCGACCCATCCGAACCGCTTCTTCACCCACGCGTTCGTGTCCGCGGCCATGCTCGCATCGAGCCCGATGCCGGTCATCACCAGGAACGCGTGCGACGTCGTGGTGCCCGCCGGGTCGGTCAGGTCGGCCAACCCGACGTCGATCGGGCGGTCCGTCCCGCTGAAGTCCGCTCGGACGGACCGCACCAGGTCGCCGAGGGGCAGCCCGAGGTTCCGCGCGAACAGGTTGCCGGTGCCGCTGGGGAGGAGCGCCACCGGGATCCCGGTGCCGCGGAGTTCCGCGGCGACGACCCGGAGCGTGCCGTCACCCCCGGCGACGAGGACGACGCTCGGGCGGGCGTCGCGCGCGGCCCGGGCAGCCGCCCGTCCGTCGTCTTGAGCGCTCGTCTCGAACCAGAGCGACTCGGCCCATCCATGTGCGCGCTCCTCGGCGCCGAGCACCGCTCGGAGGCGGGCCTGGTCGATCTTGGTCGGGTTCACGACCACGGCGGCTCGGAGCTGCTGGGGTTCGTTCGGGAGGTTCGGCACGGGGGTGGTGGTCAGTGGATCCGGAGCTCGGACACCATCGGGCAGACGAAGGGGTCGCGGGCGCCGAGGCCGACGCGGTTGAGGTACCGGACGACGATCCCGTACGAGCGCAGCAGCGTGGTCTCGGTGTACGGCACGTCGAGGGTGTCGCAGTGGTCACGGACGAGCAGGCGAGCCTGCTTCAGCGCCGGACGCGGCATCGACGGGAACAGGTGGTGCTCGACCTGGTAGTTCAGGCCACCCATCAGGAACGACACCCACCAGCCGCCACGGATGTTGCGCGAGGTGCGCACCTGGCGGGAGAAGAAGTCGACCTTCGCGTCGTGTGCGATGGTCGGCATGCCCTTGTGGTTCGGGGCGAACGAGGCACCCATCATCACGCCGAACACGGCCAGCTGCACGCCGAGGAACGCACACGCCATCCCGAACGGCAGGAACCAGAACACCACCGTCAGGTAGATCGCGAACCGCGCAACCAGCAGGATGCCCTCGAGGACCCGCCCCCGGACGTCACTGCGCCCACCCGTCCCGCGGAGCACCGACATGACGGCGGCCCGGTGCAGGTTGATGCCCTCGAGCGTGAGCAACGGGAAGAACAACCAGCCCTGGTACTGCACGAACACCCGGAGCGGCCCGTTCTTGACGGCGGCGGCGTCCTCGGGCAGGAACCGGATCACGTCCGGCGCGATGTCCGGGTCCTTGCCGACGGTGTTCGGGTTGCCGTGGTGACGCGTGTGCTTGTTCATCCACCACGAGTAGCTCAGGCCCACCAGGAACGTCCCGACCCAGCGGCCAGCACGGTCGTTCCACTTCTGGGACGCGAACACCTGACGGTGCGCGGCCTCGTGCGACAGGAACGCGAACTGCGTGAACAGCACACCCAGCGCACCGGCCACGATCAGCTGGAACCACGAGTCACCCAGGAACGCGAACGCGACCCAGCACGCGGCCGTCGCCACGACGAGCGCGGAGAACAGCGCCCAGTAGAACCCCCGACGGCGCTCGAGCAGCCCGGCTTCCTTCACCTGCGCCAACAGCGCGGAGTAGGACGAGGTGCCGCCGGTCCGCGGCCCGGCCGGGGAGCCGGTCTTCCGGTAGCCGCCGGTGAGGGGTTTCGAGCTGGTCTCCCGCTGCGGGCTGGTACCGGCGTGCTGCGTGGTCATGGATTCCCTGGTCGTCATCGGAATGGAGGATCGTTCCGGCGGCCGGGGTCTGGGGCTGCTGGTCCAACGCTAGAGCCGCCGCGCTCCTCGGTGCAAGCCACAGGTCCGCGTGTCCGCTGCTCGGCTACGGTTGTCCCGCCTGCTCGACGGAAGGACCGTTCCCCACATGACCGAGGTACGCGAAGCACGACTGGTCGAGACGTTCGTGACCCTCACCGACAGCCTGGTGGCGGACTACGACGTGGTCGACGTCCTGCAGACGCTGGTCGACCGGGCCGTCGAGCTGTTCGACGCCGCCGCGGGTGCCATCCACCTGCTCGACAAGCACGACGAGCTGCGGGTCGTCGCCTCCACGAGCGAGCGCAGCAGCTTCATCGGTCTGCTCCAGCTCAACGCCGGCGAGGGGCCCTGCATCACCGCCGTGACCACCGGCCGGTTGGTCACCTCGGAGAACGCCGACGACCTGCGGCAGCACTGGCCCCGGTTCGCCGAGGCATCCAGGGCGCGCGGGTACGCGGGCGTCCACGCCATCCCGCTCCGGCTGCGGGACACCACCGTCGGGTCGCTGAACCTGTTCCGCGAGACCGAGGGGGCGCTGAACGGTGCCGATGCCCGAGCCGCGCAGGCCCTCGCCGACGTCGCGACCATCAGCCTGTTGCAGCAACGGACCCTCGAGCACGCGACCCTCACCGCGGAGCAGCTCCAGCGCGCCCTCGACAGCCGGGTCGCCATCGAGCAGGCCAAGGGGTACCTCGCACGTGCGGCCGGGGTCGACGTCGAGGAGGCGTTCGGCATGATCCGTCGCTACGCCCGCGCCCACCAGCGCTCGCTGAGCCAGGTCGCCGCCGCCGTGGCGCGCGACGACGTCCCGCTCGCCGACCTCATCGGGGCCGGAGCGTCCTGAGGGTTCGCTCGGGACCGCGCACGACTACTTCGTCGTCGTGAAGGTACCCCGGGCCCGCTGGTCCGAGCCGTAGCCACGAGCGTGCACCACGTGCGTGCCCGGTGCCAGCGCCGCCACGGTCTTCGTGATCTTCAGGCGGACCTTGCCGGCGGCGTTGGCAGTCGTGCGGGTGGCCCGACCACCGTCGATGCTGACGGTGACCGACTCGCCGGCACGGAACCCCGTCGCCGAGATCGCGACCTTGGCACCCTTCCGGCTGCTCGTCGGCGTCACGGCGATGGCCGTGCTGGACGCCTGCGCCTCGGCACACGCGTCACCCGGGGTCCCGACCGCCGGAGCGGACGCGGTCGGCCGTCCGTTCACGCTGCGCACGCCGTCGTCCTCGCGGATGCGCATCGTGCCGACCGAGTCACCGATCACCGAACCGCCCTGGGTGTTGCTGAGGGTCATCGCGTAGTCCGACGTCCGCGAGAACGACGGGGTGCGGTCACCGTTCACCGAGACCGCGACCGTGCGGCAGACCTCGCCGGGCTGGAACGTGACGGGCTGCACCGCCGGGCGGATGCGCCCGTCGTACGCCTGGTCGAGGTCGAAGGACACCGTCGTGGCCTGCTCGGCCGGTCGGGAGAGCACGACCGCTGCCCGGACCACCGTGCGCGTGCGGCCCTCGTCGACGAACCGGTCCGCGATGCGTGCGGCGGGACGCTTCGTGACCACCGGGGTGCCGAGGGTCGCGGCCGGCACGACCGACAGGTCGCTCAGCAGGACCCCGCTGTTCTTCTGCGGGACGTCGATGGTCACCTCGCGCACCGACGTCAGGTCGATGCCGGTGAACGCGTCGAGGGGGATGCGCGCCTGCTGCAGGATCGTCTTGCGCGGGGCCGTCCGGGTACCGGGGAGCAGCTGTCCGGCACGGCTGGTGTCGGACAGTCGTCGGGTCGCCACGGCACCGGTCGCGTCGTGGAGGGTGATCGAGACGTTCGCGTTCGTCGTCGCGGTGTCGTCCGGGGTGAGGCGGAGCGACAGCGCCTGGAACCCGGTGAAGTCACCGGCCGCCGGAGCCACCGGGACGTGCACCTGGCCGCCGGTCGCCGCCTTGGTGGGCGAGACGTGCAGGGCGGGGGTGGCCGGCACCGACGACGCCAGGTAGGCCGGTGTGTAGTCCGGGGCGTTGGACGAGATCGAGACGCACGCCGGCAGGATCTGCTTCGCGGGCAGGTTGTCGGTGCTCGCGCAGGTCTTCGCCGTCAGGGCACCGGTCGTGGTGATCGCCGGGTTCGCGGTGTCGAACAGGGCGAGGTCACGGCGGCTCGCGCCGGGCTGGGAGGCGCTCACCCGGATGTCGGCCGTGCCCAGGGCGGCGGGCTGGCGGTTGGTGCCGTCGAACATCGGCAGGAACTGCTGCTCACGGTCGAGCGTCAGGCGGAAGAAGCCACTGATCAGGCTCGTGCCGACGGCGTACTGCTGGTCGGACGACAGCCGCGTGGTGTGCTTCGCCTTCGCCCCGCAGACCGCGTCGGACTCGTCGTACCAGTCGTCCGACGACGCCTTCGCGTACTTGCCGGGCGTCCACGTCGTGTTGAAGAAGTTGTGGTTCGCACCCATCACCAGCACCGAGGAGCGCAGCACGTCGTCCCCGAAGGCGGTGCGGGAGTCGTCGTAGAAGTGCTGTCCCTGCAGGTCGGACACGTCGCCGTCGCAGTACGGCAGGACGACCGCCGTGTTGGTGTCCGGCAGGGTCATGCGCCCGAAGTCGGTCGGCGCCAGGGGCAGGACGGCACGGATGCCGAAGGGGTTCGTGCGCTGCGTGTTGAGCAGGGCCGCGCGGACCACGCCGTCACCGCCGCGCGAGTGGCCCATGAGGCCGACGTCCTGCAGGTCGAGCTTGCCGGTGAGCAGCGGCGAGAGCCGGGGCTCCTGTCCGGCGTCCGCGCGCTGCAGCAGGCTGAGGTGGTCGAGGACGAGCTGCCCGCGGGCCACCGCTCCGCCGTCGTCCGAGTAGCTGCCGTCGAGGGCGTTGATCGCGTTCGCGGAGATCGACACGACGACGTTGCCGTGGCTCGCCAGCGCGGTCGCCGCTGCGTTGTAGCCGAGGTAGCTCGGGATGTCGGTCTGTCCCTTCCCGCACGGCCACGCCTTCGGGTTGTACGTGCCGCCGTAGCAGGCCTCGTGGCGGCCGTGCAGGAACACCACGACCGGGCGCTTGCCCGGGGCGTCCTTCGGCACGAAGACGGCGGCACGCATCTCGCCCTTGCGCCCGAAGCCCTTGATCGTCTCGGCTTCGTTGCCCAGGTCGTAGTCGGCCCGGGTGACCGCGTACTGGCCTGCGGCGGCCGGGTCGTCGGTCAGGGGTGCCGGGGCTTCGCTCGGCGCGACCGTCTGCGGCGCGGTGGCGGCCTGCCGGTTGCCCTGCAGGTCGGTCTCGCCCGTCCAGCCGAGCTCGACGCTGCGGGCGTCGGCGACCGCGGGGTCTGTCGTGGTGACCGTCAGCTGCCGCTGGTCGAGGCTCGTCTGCGCGACGCCGATGTCGGTGCCGTCCACGAGCAGGACGGGGGCCGCCGCACGGAGCGGCAAGGGGTCGGCGAGGGTCAGGACGACGGTGTACCCGCCGTCGGTCGGCGTGACCGTCCAGTCGTCACCCTGCGCGACGGGCGTGCCCGGGGTCGTGATCGTGGTCGTCCCCGTCGCGGCGGTGGACCCGTCGCCCGGCGCGGCCGTGGCCGGCAACGCCGCGATCGTGCCGGAGACGGCGAGCGCCCCGGCGATGAGTGTCGAACACGCGATCTGCAGCGCGATGGTGGAACGGCGTCTCGGCGAACGGTTCACGTCGGATCTCCCCTGGTGCGACGGGCATGCGCCACCGCACGCTCCGTCGCCAACAGTAGGGAGCGCGCTGCTCGCCGCGGATCGTCCTGGAGGATGAGGTGGCGGCTCAGTCCCTGAGGGTCCTCACGGGTGCGACGGCCGGGTGCCCGACGGCACGCAGACGGCCCCGCGACCAGGGTCGCGGGGCCGTCGATCGTGCGGGTCGATCAGATGCGGCCGACGGTGCGGCGACGACGACGCAGGACCATGAGCGTGGCACCCGCGGCGAGCAGTGCCGCGGCGATGCTCAGCGGGACGGTCGGGTCCGAGCCGGTGAACGCGAGCTCACCGGTGGGCTGGTCGGTTCCGCCGCCACCGCCGCCGCCGGCGCCTGCGGGGCCGCTCGGGGTGGCGGTGGGCACCACTGCGGGTGCCGTCGGGGTGGGTGTCGCGGTGGGCGCCGGTGCCGGGGCACGGACCGTGATGGTGACCGTCTGGGTGTCGTCCGGGCTGGTGCCGTTCGACGCGGTGATCGTCACGGTCGAGGTGCCCGGGGTGGTCGGGGTGCCGGAGATGACGCCGGTGGTGCTGTCGATCGTCAGGCCGTCGGGCAGACCCGTGGCGGTGAAGGTCGGGTTCGGGGTGCCGGTCGCGGTGACGGTGGACGAGTAGGGCACGTCCACGGTGCCGTCGGACGGGGTGCCCGAGGTGATGGTCGGCGACTCGGACGGCGTGCCCGGTGCGGGGCAGCCGTTGGAGGCCGTGATCGTGTTCGTGTCGAGGGTCACGGCGCCGGTGCGGGCCAGCAGGCGGCCCTGCACGGTCGCGCCGGTGGTGGCGGTCACGGACTGCTGCGCCAGGACGGTGCCCTGGAACTGGGCGCCGGTGCCGACGGTGGCGGAGCTGCCGACCTGCCAGAACACGTTGCACGAGCTGGCGCCGCCGGTGATCACGATCTGGCTGGCGGACCCGATGGTCAGGGTCGACGCGGCCTGGAACACCCACACGGAGTTCGCGCTGCCGGCGAGGGTCAGCGCACCGTTGTTGGCCAGGGCGAGGGCGCCGCCGGAGTACACGCCGGGTGAGAGCGAGAGGCCGTTCAGCTCAGTGAGACCGGTCTGGGTCGGGGAGAGCGACGCGGCGACGTTGTACGCGGTGGTGGTGTCGCGCTGGGCCTGTGCGGCCGCGGCGTCGGTCTGGTGCGTGGTGCCGTTGACGACGCCGTTCGGTGCGCCGCCGAAGCCGGTGATGGACGTGCCCGGTGACAACCCGAGGTCGCCGTTGATCACGGAGGGGCCGGTGTTCGTGACCGCGCTCGCGCCGAGGACGCCGTAGGTCGATGCGGTGCCGAGGTTGACCGGACCGTCGATGACCGTCGCGGCGGATGCTCCGCCACCGGTCCCGAGGGTGACCAGCGCGGCGACGGCAGCCGCCGACACGACCAGGAGGGAACTGCGTCTGAGATGGCGAGCCTGCACGGTCCGACCGCTTCCTGCAAGGAGAGGCGGGGTGACGTCGGCGACGAGCGCGCATTCTCGGTGGCTCGAAGTATGCGCTTCTCCACAGCGATTACCTAGCAATGTCTGAACATTCGCTCAAAGCCTGGCAGTTGGCCTGGCTGCCTAGGCGATCCCGGCATGTGAGCGCATGCTCACCACAGGTTGACCGGCCGCTCTCACCAGCGGACGGGTAGGGAGTTCGGGTCTCCCGTCAGCCGGTGCGGCGCCGGTCCCGGGTAGGACCGGTCGCCCACCCCCGGACACACGGCGAAGGGCCCCGCGATCGGGATCGCGGGGCCCTTGCTGGTGCCGGGTGCTACTTGATGACGACCTTGATGGTCGGGCTGGTGCTCGTGGTGAGCTCCGAGGTCCCCGCGAAGACGGCGTGCAGGTTGTGCGTGCCCTTCTTCAGCGGGAGCTTCGACGTGACCACGCCGTTCTCCACCGTGACGGTGGCGAGGCGCTTCGAGCCCTGGTAGATCCGGGCGGTGCCGTCGACGCTGAAGCCGGTGGCCTTCACCTGGACGGTCGCCTTGCCGCCGCTGTACTTGATGGCGGTGCGGGACGGGGCCTTCTCGACGGTGACCGTCATGGCCTTCGCCGTCTTCGAGTTCGTTCCCGAGTACACCGGGTCCGCGTTGACGAACGAGGCCGTGACCGCGTGCTTGCCGATGGCGAGCGTCTTCGGCAGCGTCACGCTCGCCGCGCCGTCCTTGACCGGGGCGGTGCCGAGGACCTTGCTGCCGTCCTTGAACGTCACGGTGCCCTGCTGGGTACCGATGCCACCGGTGATGGTCGCGGTGACCGTGGCCGGCTTGGCGGTGCCGTAGGTCTGCTCGGCGGCCGACGCGGTGAGCGTGGTGGTCGTCGTCGGCAGCGTGGCGTGCAGGTTGAACTTGTCGACCGTCGAACCGATCGCAGCCGGGTCGGCCGTGGCCGTCGGCTGGAGCGTCACGCCGCAGCTGTCGACCTTGCCGTGCTGCACCGCCGAGTTGAGCGTGGTGCAGTCGCTGGCGCGGATGTTCTCGACGGCGAGCTTGTCGTCGGTGACCGAGACCTTCACGAAGGTGCGGACGTGCTCCTGGTTCTCGACCGAGTTGGCCCAGTGACGCTCACCCTTGGGGTCCAGCGGGTCCGCGCCGTAGCCGCTCTGTGTGGCGTCCGGCGTGGTGAGGTCGTAGTACTTCGAGCCGGAGGCCGAGTTCGCCGTCATGTAGATGACGCCGCCGGGGCCGGAGAAGACCTCGGGAGCAGCGGGCTGCTCGTTGACGTTGGCCTTCTTGCCGTTCTTGATCGCGTAGCTGCGCGAGTAGGAGTGGTCGTGGCCCTGCAGGACCAGGTCGACACCCATGTCCGAGAACGACCGCGTGAAGTCGAACCGGCGCTGCTGGTTGTCACGGTCGTTCGCGTGGTCGGCCGGCGAGTAGATCGAGTGGTGGTAGACCAGCGTCGTCCACTTCGCGTCGTCGCCGTAGCGGTTGATGACGTCGCGCACGTAGTTCACGTGGGCAGCGTCCGAACCGGCCGCGTAGGCGTTCGAGTTGATGTCGATGAACAGGACGCCCTTGTACATGTACCAGTAGTCGCCACCCGAGTTCGCGGTCGTGTTGCCGCCCGGGTAGAAGTCCGGCACCTTGAGGGAGTTCGGCACCTGGTTGTGCTGCTCGTAGGCCTTGCCGCCCACGTCGTGGTTGCCGATGGTCGAGGCCCACGGGTAGCGCTTCAGCACGTCGCTGCTGTCCGCGAACGCACCCCACTCGTACTCGTTGTTGGCGTGCTCGACCTGGTCGCCACCGGAGACCAGGAGCTCGGCGTCCGGCTCGGTCGACGTGGCGTACTTGAGCGTGTCCGCCCAGCCGGCGCCGTCGTCGTCGGTGAAGCCGGACGAACCGATCTGCGGGTCACCGAAGAACAGGAAGTCGAAGTCGCCGGAGAAGCTCTTCGTGGTGAAGGTGTACGACGCGGACCAGGCCGAGCCGTCCGCCGCACCGACGTGGTACGTGTACGACGTGTTCGGCTCGAGGGCCGAGATCGTCGCGTGCGCGTTGATGTAGCCCGACTCGGCGGCGATGCCCGGGATGCTCTTGGTGTTCGAGTCGGTCGCGCTCGAGTCGGCTGCGGTGTTCGCTGCCTCCGAGGCGGCGACCGTCTCCTTGGCGTCCGTGAAGACGCCGTCCGTCATGGACGCGGTCTTCTGGATCTCGAGCGACTGCGCGACGTTCGTGGGGAAGTACCACGAGGCGATGCGCTGGCTCTCGGTCGCGCCGACGCCGAGCAGGATGTGGATCGGGCCACCGGTCGAGATGTTGGTGGTGGGGGTGTTCGTCGCAGCGGTGGCGGCGTTCGTGCCGACCATCGAGGCACCGGCGATGAGCGCGGCCCCGAGGACGGCTCCGCAGACGCGGAGGGTGGTGGTTCTGCGCCGGGTAGTGGCGCCGGACAGGAGACTCATGTTGGTCCGTTTCTCAGACGTGGGATGGTGCAGCACGGAAGACTCTGCATGCACTGCAAAACGTCTTGGTAAACGCTGAGTGACGGTTCGTCGCCGTTCAGGAACGAACGCGACTCGTCAGCAGGTCCGTGGCGAGCGTCAGCCCGCCGCGAGCCGCTCGACGAACCAGATCATCCCCATCACGAACACGCCGGCGGTCACGGCGCCCGTCACCCAGAGCGACACCCGGTGCGCCTTCCGCCGCAGCAGCGAGAGCGGCGGGAAGACGATGACGATGATCGCGAGCTGCACGGCCTCGATGCCGACGTTGAAGATGAGGAGCGAAACGAGCAGCTGCCACGAGAACGCCTCGTGGATGCCGAGGGCCCCGGCGAACCCGAGCCCGTGGATGAGCCCGAAGGCGAAGACGACGGCCAGGCGGGTCCACCCGGCGCGGTCGAGCGAGAAGTGTCCGTGCTCGCCGACCACCAGTTCGTCGGCCCGCGACCGACGACGCCAGAGCCGCCACAGGTACCAGCCGGCGACCGCGGCGATCGACAGGGCGATGAGCGGCTCGACGACGATCGCGGGCGGGCTGACCACACCGAGGGCGGCGAGGATGAACGTGATCGAGTGGGCGATCGTGAACGCGGACGCCGTGTAGACGACCTCGCGCAGACGACGCGAACCGGCGATGAGCGCCACGAGGAACAGGATGTGGTCGATCCCGGTGAGCAGGTGCTCGGCGCCGAGCCGGAAGAACTCCCAGAAGCGCTCACCCGCGGACTGCTCGGTCGAGAACGTGCGCTGCGAGGCGTCGAGGGTGGCCGAACCCGTCCGGTCGTCCACGTCGTAGGTGACGATCGTCTTGGTGTCGCGCACGAAGGTCTCGTCGTCGGGGAAGAGCTCCGACGACACCACGTGCCCGGACTGCGTCTCCGACGGTTCCGGGCAGGTGAAGTCCGCGGTCACGTGGGCGTACGGCACCTCGTCCTGCAGGTCGACGGTGACGGTGTCGTCGAGCGTGCCCGTGCAGGCCTGCCCGCCGGCTCCGGTCACCCGGAACCGGTCGAACACGTACTTCCCGATCGCGTCGGTGTGCGCCTCGGCAGCCGAGACCATGCCGGGGAAGTCACCGTCGTCCCAGGCCTGCTGCCCCTGCTCGTGCAGCGCGTCGTCGTGCTCGCTCGTGGCCACCGAGACGAGCATCAGGTCGTACTCGAGCCCGAGCTTCGCCTGCACCACCGTCGGCTTCGTGGACGTGACGTCGGCGTAGACCACCGAGCTGAAGCCGTGCGCCGACGCCGGTGCGGCTCCCCCGAGCACGCCGATCACGACCACCCCGAGCAGCACGAGCGCGGCGACGACGCGTGCGACGAGCGCGAACAGGGGGAGGGAGCGGGCAGGGCGGGCGCGCAGGAGCGCGGCGGTGGTTCCGGAGGGCACGCGCAGACGATCCGGCCCGCAGACGACCGGCAGGTGAACAACCGGTGACCAGCAGCGGGACGGCGGTCGGACAGGTCCCCGGACCGGCCCGGAGCGGCCGTCGGGCGTGCTTGCATGGTGCCGTGATCCGCCCCGCCACCCGGCCGACCTCCCTGTTGACCGCCGTCGCCCTCGCCGCGGCCGGCACCGCTCTGCTGGCCGGCTGCTCCGGGGCGTGGAACGGCCCCACCGGCGGCACCGGCACCGGCCCGACGGCGACCGCGTCGGCGCACGCCTCGGCCGGGGTCCTGGGCACCGGGTTCTCCGACCCCGACCAGCCGCCGGCACCCGAGGCCACCATCCACCCCGAGCCCGGTTCGTGGTCCGGGGTGCACGCCCCCGCCGGCTACGACGTCGTGCTGCTCTCCGACGCGGGTGACGCCGCCGACGCTCCGACCCGGACCCTGCTCGACGCCGTCGAGTCGTGGGCCGCGGACGAGGACGTCACCGTCACCCCGGTCTCGGCGAAGGGCCCCGACGACCGGATCGCCGCGGTCCTGCGCGCCGTCGACGCCGAGCCCGACCTGGTCATCACCGTCGGCAACCACATGGTCGACCCGCTCGCGGCCGTCTCGCCGACCGCGCTCCACCAGCAGTTCCTGGTCGTCGGTGCCGAGATCGCGGAGCCGACGTCGAACGTCACGGCGGCGGACTGGACGGGCGGTGGGTTCCGCGGCGAGGGCCTCGGGCCGTCGAGCCACTACGACCCGGAGACCTTCACCGAGGACCGCGCGGCCCGCGGCCTGCGCGCCGGCCTCGCCGCCGTGCTCCACGACCTGCGCGGCATCGTCGTCTGGGTGCCCTGACCGGGCGCTCCCCCGCTACGCGGTCTCTGGCTCCAGGACGCGCGCCCGCACCTGCGCCGCTGCGCCGAGTGCCACGGCGTCGGACCCGAGCGTCGACTGCGCGAGCCGGATCGTCGCCCCGCTGACCGGCGGTTCCGCGGCGATCGCCGCCGAGATGGCCGGTTCGAGCAGGTCCCAGGACCGAGCGATCCCGCCGCCGATCAGGACGGTGGTGACGTCGAGGATCCCCGCGGTCAGCAGTGCGGCACGCGCCAGGCCCCACCCCGCGGTGGCGAAGACGGCGGCCGCGTCGGCGTCCCCACCGCGTGCGGCGACGGCGACGTCCCGTGCCGAGAGCATCCGCCCCGAGCGTTCGGCGTAGCGGTCGGCGATGCCGCGTGCGCCCGCGATGGTCTCCAGGTGCCCGGTCTGCCCGCAGGTGCACCGGGCATCGCCGAAGCCGGGGACGTGGCCGATCTCGCCGGCGGCTCCGCGCGGGCCGGCGAAGAGCCGTCCGTCGAGCACGAGCGCGCCGCCGACGCCGGTGCCGAGGGTCATCCCGAGCACGTCGGACTCCCCCACGACCGCACCGGTGGCGATCTCGCCGAGCAGGAACGCGTTCACGTCGTTGTCCAGGGTCGCGGGGACGCCGAGGGCGTCCGTCACCGCCCGGGTCACGCCGTACCCGGCCCACCCGGTGAACGAGTTGCCGGTGACCAGGACGGTCCCCGTGGTCCGGTCGACGACGCCGGCCGCGCCCACCCCGACACCCGCCAAGGAGGCCCGGTGCGTCTCGAGCAGACCCGTCACGGCCCCGAGTGCGGCCGTCACGATCGCCGCCCCACCCGCGTGGGCGGGCGTCGGCAGGTCGAGGCGGTCGATGACCTCGAGGTCGGGCGTGGTCAGGACGACCTTCGTGTTGGTGCCGCCGACGTCGACCCCGGCCAGGACCCGGGTCACGCGGTCACCGCCGCGAGAGAGGCCAGGCGCTCCGTCCGACGCTGCCGTTGCAGCACGGGGTCGGGCACCGGTACCGCGGCGAGCAGGCGACGGGTGTAGTCGGTGGTGGGGTGCAGCAGCGTCGTGCCGGTGGTGCCCTGTTCCTCGACGACGCCCTGGCGCATCACGACGACGCGCTCGGCGAAGTGCTGCACGACGGCCAGGTCGTGCGAGACGAACAGGCACGCGAAGCCGAGGTCGTCCTGCAGCTCGCCGAGGACCTCGAGCACGGTCTCCTGCACGCTGACGTCGAGCGCCGAGGTGGGTTCGTCGGCGACGAGCAACCGCGGTTCGAGCACCAGCGCCCGGGCGAGCGAGACCCGCTGGCGCTGCCCGCCGGAGAGCTCGCGCGGGGCACGGGACGCCAGGGTCCGCGGCAGCCGGACGGCGTCGAGCACCTCGTCGATGCGACGACGACGATCGGCCGAGGACATCCCGCGACGGTGCACGGCGAGGGGCTCCGCGATGCACTCGGCCACCGACATCCGGGCGTCGAGGGACGCCACCGGGTCCTGCAGCACGACGCCGATGCCGGAGCGGAGTGCCCGGCGGTCACGGCCCTTCGCGGTCCGCAGGTCCTGCCCGAACAGCGACACCGTGCCGGACGTCGGCTTGATGAGCCCGAGCGCCACGCGGGCCGCGGTCGACTTGCCGGAGCCGGACTCGCCGACCAGGCCGACGGTCTCGCCGGCGTGCACCGCGATGTCGATGCCCGCAAGCGCGTGGACGGCGCGCGCCCCGCGCCCGAACGTCACCGAGACGTCCCGCAGGTCGACCACCGGGGCCGCACCGGGCCTCCCGGCCGGCTCGGTCTCCGCGTCGGTGACGGGAGCCGGCGGACGATCGCCCGCCACGTCGAGCCGCGGCACCGCGGCGAGCAACCGCTTGGTGTACTCGTGCTCGGGGCGGAGCAGGACGTCCTCGACCCCGCCGGTCTCGACGATCTCGCCCTGGAGCATGACCGCGACCCGGTCGGCGAAGTCCGCGACGACCCCCATGTTGTGCGTGACGAGCAGCACGCCGGTACCGGTCTCGACGGCGAGCGCGCGGAGGAGCTCGAGGATCTCGGCCTGCACGGTCACGTCGAGGGCCGTGGTCGGCTCGTCCGCGATGAGGAGCTTCGGGGCGTTCGCGATCGCCATCGCGATGACCACGCGCTGGCGCTGCCCGCCCGACAGCTGGAACGGGAACGACCGGGTACGTGACTCGGGGTCGGGGATGCCGACGCGACGGAGCAGGTCGACGGCCTCGGCCGCGGCGGCGGACGCGGAGACGTCACGGTGGTTCCGGATCACCTCGGCGATCTGGGCACCGACGCGGGTGAGCGGGTCGAGGGCGGTCGCGGGCTCCTGGAAGACCATCGAGACGGTCGAGCCGCGCAGTGCCCGGAGTTCGGGCTCGGCTGCCCCGACGACCTCGTGCCCGGCGACGACGGCGCTGCCCGAGGCCGTCGCGTTGCCGGAGAGCAGACCCATCGCGGCGAGGGCGACGGTGGACTTGCCGGAGCCGGACTCGCCGACCAGGGCGAGGGTCTCGCCGGGGGCGACCGACAGGGACACCCCGCGCACGGCGTCGACGGTGCCGGACTCGGTGCTGAAGGAGACGCCGAGGTCGGTCGTCCGCAGGATCGGTTCGTTGGTCATCAGCGGCCCCGCACGTCGAAGGCGTCCCGCAGTCCGTCGCCCACCGCGTTGAACGCGCAGACGACCAGGATCACGGCCAGACCCGGCGGCACGATGAGCCACCAGCGTCCGGAGTAGGCGGCGGTGAGACCCGCCGAGAGCATGCCACCCCAGTCCGTCGCGGGCGGCTGCACGCCGAGCCCGAGGTACGAGACGTAGGCGACCAGCAGGATCGCGTCGGCGACCTGGAACGTCGCCGCGACGACGATCGTCGACACCGAGTTCGGCAGCAGGTGCTTGCCGATCGCGCGGGCGTGCGAGCCACCGATCGCGCGCAGGGTCAGGACGTAGTCACGGTTCTTGAGCGTCAGGGTCTCGGCGCGGATCAGGCGGGACGGCACGAGCCACGACACCAGGCCGAGGATGACGATGAGGCCGCCGACCCCGGGGTTCGTGATCGCCGAGATGACGAGCAGGATGAACAGGGCCGGGATCGCGATGCCGGCGTCGACGACGCGCATCATCAGGGCGTCGACCCAGCCGCCGACGTACCCGGCGACGGAACCCCACAGCGTGCCGACGACGGTGGCCAGGACCCCGGCGGCGATGCCCACCATCAGGGAGACCTTGCCGCCGTACATCAGGCGGCCGAGGACGTCGTGGCCGACGGCGTCGGTGCCGAGCCAGTGCGCGGCGCTCGGGCCCTGGTTGGCCTGCTCGAGCAGCGTGTGGGTCTGGTCGGTCGGGTACACGAACGGGCCGACGAAGCAGAACAGCACGATGACGACGATCAGGGCGAGGCCGATCACGGCGAGGGTGTTGCTCCGGAACCGGCGGGCGGCGAGCCGGAACCCGGTGGCCGCGACGGTGACGGGGGCGCCCGGGGCTTCGGGGGCCATCTGGACGGCGGTCATGCGCGGCTCGCCTTCACTCTGGGATCGATGAGGGACTGTGCGACGTCGGCGAGCAGGGTGCCGATGACGGTCGCGATGGAGATGACGAGCACGCAGCCGAGCAGCGTCGGGTAGTCGGAGGACTGTGCGGCGTTCCAGAACAGCAGCCCCATGCCGGGGTAGTTGAACAGCTGCTCGGTCACCAGGGCGCCACCGAACAGCACCGGCAGGTAGTACCCGAGCATCGCGACGACCGGGGTCAGCGAGTTCCGGAACACGTGCCGTCGCAGGATCGTCGCGGTCGAGGCGCCGCCGGCACGGGCCGTGCGGACGTAGTCCTCCTGCAGGTTCTCGAGCGTCGAGGCGCGCATGTACCGACTGAACACCGCGATCATCGCGAGGGCTCCGGTCACCACGGGCAGCACGAGTCCGGCGGGGTCCTGGAACACCTCGGCCAGGGTGGTGCCGCTCGGTGCCTGGGACGGCAGCCACGGCAGCTGCTGGCTGAAGACGATGATCAGGACGAGGCCGAGGAAGAACGCGGGCGTCGAGTAGAAGACGAACGCGAGGGCGGTGGCTGCGTAGTCGACCGCACCGTTGCGGCGGGCCGCCTGGAGCATCCCGACCGGGATCGCGACGACGAGTCCGAGCACCGCGGAGATGCCGGTGAGCACGAGGGTCTTCGGCAGGCGCTCGGCGATGAGCTGCGAGACCGGCTCGTTGAGCGTGTACGAGGTGCCGAGGTCGCCGGTGAGCAGGCGACCGAGGAACCGCAGGTACTGCACGGGCAGCGGCTGGTCGAGCCCCTGCGCCTGGTTGAACTGGGCGATCTGCGTGGGGGTCGCGGAGACGCCGAGCACGCCGCGGGCGGGGCCGCCGGGCAGCGCGTGCAGCAGGCAGAACACCACGACGGTGACGATGAGGATCACCGCGAGTGCCTGCAGGACGCGCCTGGTGAGGTAGAGAGCTGTGGTCATGCGGGTTCCGATGGTCGGTTCTTGCGTGAGCCGGGGCGGAGGCGCGGTGCGGGTCGGGCCCGCACCGCGCCTCCAGGCCGTGGTCGCGTCAGCGACCTACTTGGTCCACTTCCACTGGGCCGGGTGGAAGTTGGCGAGCGAGTCCTGGTCGAACCCGGACAGGCCCTTCTTGACGACCGAGATCTGGTAGTCGGGGCTCGGCAGCCAGATCACCGGCAGGTCCTTCGCGACCGCGGCGCTGTAGTCCTGCACGGCGGTGGCGTCGGTCGAGGTGGTGGTCGCGTCGATCAGGGAGTCGACCTCCTTGTTCGAGTAGCTGCCGAAGTTCGCCGAACCGCCGGTCTGGAACAGCGACTCACCGGTCGGGTAGGCCGGGAAGTACCAGCTGCCCGCGGTGCCGAAGAACGACAGGTCCCAGTCGCAGCTGGCCTCGTCCGAGGTGCAGGTCGGGGTCTGCGACAGCACGCTCGACACCGGTGCGGTCTTGATGATGAAGTCGATGCCGGTCTTCGCGAGCGAGGACTGGATCGCGCTCATCATGTTGTCGGTCACGGTCGAACCGGACTGCGACAGGACCTGCATCGAGAACTTCGTGCCCTCCTTGACCCCCTCGCCACACTGGCTGGCGGACGTGCCCGGGTCGGTGCAGACCATCGTGCCGCCCTGCTCCTCCCAACCGTGGCTGGTCAGCAGGTCCTTGGCCTTCGAGGTGCTGAACGGGTACGGGTTCGACTTCTGCACGTCGGAGACGTAGTCGGACTCCTGTGCCTGCGGGATCGGACCGTAGGTCGAGGTGGCGGTGCCGTTGAAGACGACCTTCGACAGCGACGTCTGGTCGATCGACATCTGGACGGCCTGACGGGCGTACAGCTGCTTGAAGACGGCGCCCATGTCGGGGTTGTTGAAGTTGTACGGCATGTACGTGATCGCCCAGCCGGTCCACGGCTCGACCTCGTAGCCCTTCCCGGTGAAGGACGCCTTCTGGTCCATGTCGGTGGCGTTGATGTAGCCGTAGTCGACCTCGCCCGAGCGGACGGCGTTCACCTCGGCGTCGGCCGTGGTGAAGGGCAGCAGGTTCACCGTGGTGATCGACGGCTTCTCGCCACCGTCGTACTTCTTGTTCGCCGTCAGGGTGACCTTGCCGGCCGTGGTGAAGGTCTTGACCCCGTACGGGCCGGAGATGGTCTTCCACAGGTCGTCGGTGGCGTAGTCGGAGATCTTGCCGGCGGCGGTGTTGAGGTACTTCCACACCTGCTTCGCGCCGGCGGTGGTCTCGTCGGCGTCGGTCACCTTCGCGGTCGCGCTGGTCTTGTCCCAGGCGTGCTGGGGCAACGGGATGATGTGGCTCAGCTGGTTGGCGAGCATCCAGTCCGAGTTGTAGGCCTTGTCGAACGTGATGGTGAAGTGCGTGTCGTCGACGGCCTTGAACGAGGTCCAGTTGTCCGGCGCCTTGCCCTTGGAGTACGAACCCCACTGGTCCTTGTTCGCCTTGATCAGGTTGAACCAGAACCCGACGTCGCGGCTCGTGATCGCCTCGCCGTCCGACCAGTGCCGGTCGCCGAGCGTCATGGTGACGCTCTTGCCGTCGTCGGCGAACTTCGCGTCGGTGGCGACGGAGCCGGCCTTGTTCCACGCGATCTTGCCGGTGGAGCCGTCGTACGCGACGAGCGGCTCGTACAGCGACTGGGCGATGGAGCCGTTGTTCGTGTTGAGGTGCGCGGCGGTGCCGATCGGCAGGATCCAGTTCGGCGTGAAGTTGGCGGGGAGCGCGTAGTCGATCTCGTCGGTCGATCCCTGCGAGGCGTTGCCGCCTCCGGAACAGCCGGCGAGCAGCGCGCTCACGGCGATCGCAGCTCCGGTGAGGAGCGCCCAGCGACGGGGCTTGGACATGCGGTGTCTCCTTGTGCGAGGGACTTCGGGGAGGTGGAGCACGGGTGCCGAGCGGCACGAGGACAGTCAAGGACCAAAGCGATTGGAAAAACAAACATCTCGATGTAAAAACTGCGTTACTGCGGAACGGACGAAAGGGTGGACCGCTCGATCCGCCCCGTAGGCTCGCGGCAGAACGGACCACCGACCGGTGCTCCGTTCCCGTTCCGCCCGGATTGGAGAAAGTCGTGGCCGATCTCAGCGCCCGCGTCCTCGAGCTCGTCGCCTCGGGGCAGGCCGCCAGCCGGACCGAGATCGCGAAGGTGCTCGGAGCCGCCCCCTCGACCGTCTCGCACGTCGTCGGCCAGCTCCTGGAGCACGGGATCCTCGCCGAGGAGGGCACGGACGTCTCGACCGGCGGGCGCCCCCGCAAGGTGCTCCGCATCGGCGGCGTCGACGAGTACGCGGTCGCCGCGGACGTCGGTGGAGGCCACGCGCGCATCGGCGTGGTCCTGCCTGGAGGCGCGCTCGAGTCGGTCGCGAACGTCCCGTTCGCGCTCTCCGACGGTCCGACCGCCGGGCTCCAGCGCCTGGCCGCGCTGCTCGAGCGGCTCGCCGACGACCGTGGTCGCGAAGGGCTGCGGGGCGTCGGGCTCAGCCTGCCCGGGCCCGTCGACGTCGTCGCCGGGGTCGTGGACCTGCCGAGCCGGATGCCGGGGTGGAACGGGTTCCCCGTGGCCGCGTGGCTGAGCGACCGGTTCGGCCTGCCGGCGATCGTCGACAACGACGCGAACTGCATGGCGGCGGGTGAGCAGACCGTGCAGGATCCGGCTCGACGCCAGACCATCACGATCAAGGCCGGGTCGGCGATCGGCGCGGGCATCGTCATCGACGGCCGGCTCTACCGCGGGTCGACCGGGGCCGCCGGGGACATCACGCACGTGCGGATCGACGCCGCCGGGGACACCCCGTGTTCGTGCGGCAACACCGGCTGCCTGGAGACGGTGGCGTCCGGGGCCGCCCTGGTCCGGATCCTGTCGAACGCCGGGGTCGACGTCGCGTCGACCGCCGACGTCGTCCGGCTCGCCTCGGACGCGCACCCCGAGGCCACCCGTGCCGTGCGGATGGCGGGCAAGTACCTGGGCGAGGTGCTCGCCGCCAACGTGAACTTCTTCAACCCGGACGCCGTCTACCTGGGCGGCATCCTGTCGACCCTCGACCCGTTCATCGCCGCCGTGCGCAGCCAGCTCTACGAGAGCTGCCACCCGCTGATGACCCAGCACCTGGCCATCGAGCCGGTGTCGCTCGGTGCCGATGCCGGGCTCGTCGGCGCCGGCCAGTTCGCGCTGCAGCGGGGCCTCGCCGCCTCGCTCGAGGAGCTCTCCGCGCCCATCCCCCAGTCCACCACCAGGAACAGGAGCGTCCGTGTCTGAGACCGGCCCCGTCACCCCCGCCGCCCCCGCCAGCACCGCTGGTGCCCGTCGCCCGGTCATCGCCATCGCCGGGCTCGCCATCGAGACGTCGACGTTCACGCCGACCCGGACCCACGCCCCCGCGTTCCACCCGGACCGCGGCGACGAGGCCGTCGCCCGGTACCCGTTCCTGGCGACCATGGCCGACCGGGCGGACTTCCGCGGGGCGCTCATCGGGCACGCGCTGCCCGGCGGGATCGTCGACCGGGCGTCGTACGAAGCCCTGGCCGACGAGATCGTCGAGCGGCTGGGTGCGATGGGTCCGGTCGACGGGCTCTGGTACGACATCCACGGTGCGATGGTGGTCGAGGGGCTCGACGACGCCGAGACGGACCTGCTCGGTCGCATCCGCGCGGTCGTCGGCCCCGACGTCATCGTGTCCGCGTCGATGGACCTGCACGGCAACGTCACGCGCGAGCTCGCCCACCAGGTCGACCTCGTCACCTGCTACCGGATGGCACCGCACGAGGACACCCTCGAGACGAAGGAGCGTGCCGTCCGGAACCTCGTCGACGTGCTGACCGAACGACCCGTCGGTGCGCAGCGACCCGTGAAGGCCTGGATCCCGATCCCCGTCCTGCTGCCCGGCGAGCAGACCTCGACCCGTCTCGAGCCGGCGAAGTCCCTGTACGCGCAGGTCCCGCTCGTCGAGCAGACCGAGGGCGTGCTCGACGCCGCGATCTGGGTCGGGTACGCGTGGGCCGACCAGCCCCGCGACCAGGCCGTCACCGTCGTCACCGGGTGGGACGAGGCAGCCGTCGCCGCCGGTGCCGAACGGCTCGCCCGCGCGTTCTGGGACGTCCGCGAGGACTTCGTCTTCGTCGCCCCCACCGGCACGTTCGAGGAGTGCCTCGACGCCGCGCTCGCCCCGGGCGCCGCGAAGCCGTACTTCGTCTCGGACTCGGGCGACAACCCCACGGCGGGCGGCTCCGGGGACATGACCTGGGGCCTGACGCAGGTGCTCGCCCGCCCGGAGTTCCAGGACCCGTCCGGCCCGACCGTCATCTACGCGAGCGTGCCCGGACCGGCCGCGGTCGCCGCGGCGGTGGAGGCCGGCGTCGGTGCGACGATCACCGTGACCGCCGGGGCGTCGGTGGACCACGTGCATGCCGGCCCGATCACGATGACCGGGCGGGTGCACGCGATCAAGCACGGCGACCGGGACGCCGAGACCGAGGTCGTGCTGCAGGTCGGCAGCGTCTTCGCGATCCTGACGAAGCTGCGGAAGCCGTACCACCACGAGCACGACTTCACCGACCTCGACCTGGCGCCGCGGCAGGCGGACGTCGTCATCGTGAAGATCGGGTACCTCGAACCGGAGCTGTTCGACATGTCCGCCGACTGGATGCTCGCCCTCACCCCGGGCGGTGTCGACCAGGACCTGCTGCGCCTCGGGCACCACAGGATCGAGCGGCCGATGTTCCCATACGATCGAGTGTTCCCGACGGCACCGGACCTCCGCGCCCGCATCGTCCCCGCCTCCAACGAACCGCTCGGAGCCCCTGCATGAGCACCACCGCCGCACTCGAGATCGCCGTGACCTCTCCGGCGGGTGCGATCACCGCGCGGGACGGCGGCGCCGACCGCGTCGAACTCTGCGTCGGACTCGAGCTCGGCGGGCTCACCCCCTCGCAGGCACTGGTCGAGACGACCCACGAGACCGGGATCCCGGCGCACGCGCTGGTCCGCTGCCGCCCGGGCGGGTTCGTGCACTCCCCCGACGAGGTCGAGCTCATGGTGCGCGAGGTCCGCACGGTCCTGCGCTCCGGGGCCGCCGGTGTCGTGGTCGGTGCCCTGCGCCCCGACCGGACCCTGGACGAGGACGCCCTCCGCCGCTTCGTGGACGCCGCCCGCTCGGTCAGCGCCACCGCCGAGGTCACCCTGCACCGCGCGATCGACCACGCGAGCGACCCCGTCGCCGCAGCCGGGTCGCTCGCCGCGCTCGGGTTCACCCGCGTCCTGACCTCGGGTGCCGCCCCCACCGCGGTCGCCGGCGCCGAGACGATCGCCCGCATGGTCGAGGCCGCCGGGCCCGTGCAGGTGATGGCCGGCGCCGGGGTCACCCCCGCCGACGTCCGCGCGCTGCTCGCCACCGGCGCCGCCGCCGTGCACCTGTCGGCCAAGCGTCCGGCCGCGGACAGCACGCACACCGGGGTGCCGATGGGCGCCGGGGACGACGGCTCCGCGCACTTCGTCACCGACGCCGAGGTCGTCGCGGCCGCACGGCGCGCGCTCGACGCCTGACCCGCTCGCCGTCACACGGGAATGGCGGCCGTCGGAACCCGCTTGACGCCCCCATGACATCGTCAGCAGCGCGCCGTGGGTGGCTCAGCGTCACGTCCGTCGCACTCGGGTCGTTCGTGCTCGTCCTGTCCGAGTTCCTGCCCATCGGGCTGCTCCCCGCCATCGCCGACGACCTGGACGTCGGCATCGGCACCGCCGGCCTGATGGTCGTCGCCACCGGACTGGTCGGAGCCGTCGCCGCACCGGTCGTCACCGTCCTGACCTCGCGGCTCGACCGCCGGGTGGTGCTCGTGTCCCTGACCGTGCTGCTCGTGGTCGCCGACGGCCTCGCCGCGATCGCACCCTCGTTCTGGGTGCTGCTCATCGCACGGATGCTGCTCGGTGTCGGCATCGGTGGCTTCTGGGCCATCGGTGCCGGGATCGCCGGGCGACTCGTCCGGCCCGAGCTGACGATCCGCGCGACCTCGCTCATCACGGCAGGCGTCTCCGTCGCGACCGTCGTGAGCCTGCCGCTCGGCGCACTGGTGTCGTCGCTCGCCAGCTGGCGCCTCGGCTTCGTGATCGGTGGGGCGCTCGGCCTCGTCGCGCTCGTCCTGCAGCTGGCGATGCTGCCGAGGATCCCCGCGCAGCAGCGGGTGCGGTTCGCCACGCTCGGGTCGCTGCTCCGTGTGCCCCGTGCCCGGGTCGGGCTCATCGCCGCGGCCTTCGTCTTCGCGGCCCAGTTCGCCGCGTACACCTACATCGCGCCGTACCTGCAGCAGCTCGTCGGCGTCGGCCCGGACACCGTGACGATCGCGCTGCTGGTGTTCGGCGTCGCGGGCATCGTCGGGAACTTCGCCGCGGGCTTCACGCTCGACCGCAGTGTCCTCGGCACCATCGGGGCGTCGAAGTTCGTGCTCGCGGCGGCCGTCGTGCTGCTCCCGCTGCTCGCCCACTCCGTCGTGGGGGTCTTCGTGCTGCTCGTCGTGTGGGGCTTGGTGTGGGGTGCGCTACCGCTCGGGATGCAGACCTGGATGTCGACGGCGTCGCCGGCCGGGTCCGAGACCGGGCTCGCGCTGTTCGTCACGACGATCCAGCTCGCGATCGCCGCGGGTTCGGTGCTCGGTGGTGCCGCGGTGTCGTCGTTCGGTCTGGCTGCCGACTTCTGGCTGGCGGGCGGGGTCGCGATCGTCGGTGCCGTGGTGCTCGTCGCGATGGGGCTGCGGAAGTCGAGCGCCGTGCCGGTGGTCGAGCCGGTCGCGGCCGACCCGACGCCGACCGGCCCGGTGGCCGTCGCCTGCCCCTGACCGCCGTTCCGGGGCCCGCAAAACACCGGTGTTCGTGCTCTGAACACGCGAGAACCGCGGTTCGACAGGCGAACACCGGTGTTTTGCGGAATCGACCCGACGGACGCAGGGTCAGGTCAGCGTGACGATGCGGTCGGCTGCGGCGATCGCCACCGGGTCGTGGGCCGCGTGCACCACCACGACACCGCCCGCGGCCTCGTCGGCGAGCGCCGCCACCACGAGCGCCGCAGACTCGGCATCCACGCCGGCGGTCGGTTCGTCGACCAGCAGCACCCCGGCCCGCTGGGCCAGCCCGAGCGCGACGAGCGTCCGCTGCCGCTGCCCGCCCGAGAGCTCCTCGATCGGCCGGTCAGCCAGGTCCGTGATCGCCATCCGTTCGAGCTGCGCGTCGACGACCGCTCGGTCAGCGCGCCCGAGCGGCCGCCACCACGCGCGGTGCCGCCACCGCCCCATCGTGACGGCCGCGCGGACGGTGAGCGGGAGCGTGGTCGGCGGCACGGACTGGGTCACGTAGGCGACGCCGTCGGACGGGAGGCCCGTCACCCGCCCGGCGGTCGGCCGCACGACGTCCGCGACCACGTCGAGCAGCGTCGACTTGCCGGATCCGTTCGGTCCGGTGAGCGCGGTGACGACCCCGGCGGGGAACGTCACGTCGAGCATGTCGAGGACGGTCCGGTCGCCGAGGACGGCCGTCACCCGATCCAGGTGGACGGGAGATCGGGGCTCGGCGGGGTCGGTCGGCTCGGTCGCAGGCACCTGAGCACGCTATCAGTATCGATACTCGTTTTCATGTAGCGTCTCGGACCGTGACCTGGCTGACCGATCCGTTCTCCGTCGACTTCATGGTGCGCGCCCTGGTCGGCGGCTCCCTGGCGGCGGTCCTCTGCGCCGTGGTCGGCACGTGGGTGCTGGTCCGGGGCATGGCGTTCCTGGGCGAGGCGCTCTCGCACGGCATGCTGCCCGGCGTCGCGATCGCCACCCTGACGGGGATCCCGCCGGTGCTCGGTGCCGCGGTGAGCGCGGGCGTGATGGTGCTCGGCGTCGGGGCACTGCGTCGTCGTGCACGACTGTCGTACGACACCTCGATCGGCCTGCTCTTCGTCGGGATGCTCGCACTCGGCGTGATCATCGTGTCGTCCTCGCGGTCGTTCGCCACCGACGTCACCGCGATCCTGTTCGGCGACGTCCTCGCCGTCACCCGGGCCGACGTCGGCGGCCTCGCGATCGCCGCTGCCGTGGCCCTGGCCGTCGCCGTGGCGTTCCACCGACCCTTCACCGCGCTGGCGTTCGACACCCGCAAGGCCGCGACGCTCGGCCTGCACCCACGCCTGGCCGAGGTCGTGCTCATCGGGCTCGTCACCCTGGCGGTCGTCGCCTCGTACCGGGCCGTCGGCACCCTGCTCGTCGTGGGCCTGCTGCTCGCGCCGGCGGCCGCCGCACGTGCCTGGACCCGGCACGTGGCCTCGACGATGCTCCTCGGCGCCGGCATCGGTGCCGCCGCCGTCCTCGTCGGGCTGCTCGTCTCCTGGCACGCCGGCACCGCCGCCGGCGCGAGCATCGCCGCGGTCGCCGTCGCCAGCGTCGTGGTCTCACGCGCCCTGGCCGCCGTCGTCCTGCGACGCACCCCGATCCCGACACCGGCGCGCGCGGCCGCGCCGGCAGCACCACGATCCGCCGCACCGTCTCGAGAGGGAGCATGAAGCACTCGACCAACAACCGCGCCCCCGCGCGCCTCCTGTCCACCATCGGCCTCGCCACCGGCCTGGCCCTCACCGTCACCGCCTGTTCCACGGACACCCCGTCAGCCGACAGCTCGACCGGCACCGCCCGTCCTCACGGCTACGTGGCGGGCGCGAGCGAGTCCCAGGAACCCCAGGTGCGCCTCCTGGCCGTGTCGGCGACCGGCGCGACCGCGCTGCACGACCTGCTCACCGAGGAGACCACCGAACTCGACGACGTGGACGCACCGGAGCACTCGGCGACCGACGGCCGGTTCCTCGTGACGAGCGACGCCGACCGCACGACGATCGTCGACGGCGGGTCATGGACGGTCGACCACGGCGACCACACGCACTACTACGCCGCCGAGCCGCGGGTGGTGGGCACGATCGACGGCGGCGGCCGGGTCGCGGTGCACTCGTCCGAGACCATGACGACGATCACCTGGCCGGACCGCGCCGAGGCCGTCGTGCTCGACCGCGAGGCGCTGGGCCAGGGTGAGGTCGACGAGACCGCACGGATCGACGCGAGCGTCCTGCTGCCGATGGGCGAGCAGCTCGTGGCAGCCGACGGCGACACGGTCCGCGTGCTCGACCCGGACGGCGAGGCGACCGACGCCGCCGGCGCAGCGCAGACCTGCACCGACCCCGCCGGCGGGATCGTCACCCGCGCCGGTGCCGTCGTGGGCTGCGCCGACGGAGCGGTCGTGGTGGACGACGCCGGCGAGACCTCGTTCGTCGACCTACCCGACGGCGCGGAACGTCCGACGGCCTTCGCCGCCCGCGCCGGCCGGCCCACCGTCGCCGGACTGGCCGGCACCACCGGGTTCTGGTTGCTCGACGTGCGACAGGGCTCCTGGCGGCTCGTGCCGACCGAACGGCCCCTGCGCGCCGTGGTCGCGGTGGACGACGAGGACGAGCACGTGGTCGGGGTCGACGACTCCGGGCGGGTGGTCGTCGTGACCGCCTCGACGGGGAAGGTGGCCACGACGAAGGCGCTCATCGTCACCGACGCAGACGACCCCGCGCCGCTGCTGCAGCTCGACGCCCAGCGCGCCTACGTGGCCGACCCCGCGGACGGCACCGTGCACGAGATCGACTACGCCGACGGCGCCCGGGTCGCCCGCACGATCGAACTCCCCGTCACCCCCGTCGCCTTCGCCGAGGTCGGACTGTGATGCGCACCAGGATCCTGACCGCGGGTCTCGTCGCCGCGATCGTCGCCCTCGTCGCCACGGGGTGCACCACCGCCGGCTCGGACCGGCCCCTCGTCGCGGTGACGACGAACATCCTCGGCGACGTCGTCAGCGAAGTCGTCGGGGACCAGGCCGACGTCATGGTCCTCATGCCCCCGGGCGCCGACCCCCACTCGTTCGAGGTCTCCGCGCAGGAAGCCGCACGACTGCGGAGCGCCGACCTGGTGGTCGAGAACGGGCTCGGGCTCGAAGAAGGGGTCGCCCGTCACGTCGCGGCGGCGGCCGAGGACGGCGTGCCGGTCTCCACCGCCGGGGACGCGTTCGACCCGCTGGAGTGGACCACCGAGGACGACAGCGGCCCCGACCCGCACTTCTGGACCGACCCCGCCCGGATGGTCGACGTGGTCGAGGCCCTCGACCAGGACCTGCGCGACGCCGGCATCGAGCCGACCGGCACCGATGCCTACCTGGACGAGCTCCGTGACCTGGACGACACGATGACGACCGCGTTCCGGACCGTGCCCGAGGAACGCCGGGCGCTCGTCACGAACCACCACGTGTTCGGGTACCTGGCCGACCACTACGGCTTCCGGGTCGTCGGGGCGGTGATCCCGAGCGGGACCACGCTGGCCTCCCCGAGCGCCGCCGACCTGCGTGACCTGGCCGACGCCATCGACGAGGCGGGGGTCCGGACGATCTTCGCCGACGCCTCGCAGCCCGCGCGACTGGCCGAGGTGCTCGCGGAAGAGGTCGACCTGCACGTCGAGATCCGACCGCTGGCGACGGAGTCCCTCACCGCGGACGGCGACGCCTCCACCTACCTCGGCATGATGCGCTCGAACACCGAGGCCATCGTCGACGGCCTGTCGACTGGTAATTGAGAATGAGAATCAATACAGTGAGCGACATGACGAACACGAAGACGCTCCGGGCCGCGTGGCCCGCCGCCCTGCTCGGCGCGGCCGCCCTGGCCCTGACCGGGTGCGCCACGAACACCGAGGCCGGGTCCGACACCACTGCGACCCCGAAGGCCGACGGGACCCGCATCACCCTGACCTACGACGGCGGCCTGCTCGTCCTCGACCAGGACCTGCAGGTGGCGGCCGACGACGCGATCGACGGCTTCACCCGGGTCAACCCCGCCGGCGACGGACGCCACGTGCTCGTCACCGTGCCCGAGGGCTTCCGGGTCCTCGACACCCAGGCCGAGCCCGCCCTGACCGACGCGGTGTTCCCCGCCGACACCGGCGGCCACGCGGTCGTCCACGGTGACCGCACCGCTCTGTTCGCCGACGGCACCGGGGACGTGACGACGTTCGACCACACCGAACTCGACGGTGCCGACCTGCCCGAGGTCGAGACGACGAAGTCCGAGGCCGCCCACCACGGCGTCGCGATCGAGCTCGAGGACGGCACGCTCCTGACGACCATCGGCACCGAGGAGAGCCGCTCCGGCGTGCGCGCCCTGGACGCCGACGGCACGGAGATCACCCGGTCCGAGGAGTGCCCGGACGTGCACGGCGAGGGTGCGGTGCGAGGTGAGGTCGCGGTGTTCGGCTGCACCGACGGCGCCCTGGTCTACCAGGACGGCGCGTTCGAGAAGATCGACGCCCCGACCGAGTACGGCCGCACCGGCAACCTGTTCACCGCCGAGGACTCGTCCGTCGCGGTCGGCGACTACAACGACGACCCCGACAGCGAGGGCTACCTGCTCGACCAGATCGCCCTGATCGACGCGGCCTCGGGGAAGTACACCGTCGCGGACATGCCCGAGGGCGTCGGCTTCACGTTCCGCGACCTGGCGCGCGGCCCCGGCGACGAGGCCGTCGTGCTCGGCGACGACGGTGCCCTGCACACCTTCGACGAGACGACCGGCGAGCAGCTGGAGTCGTACCCGGTGATCGACGCGTGGGAGGGCCCGGCCGAGTGGCAGGACGCCCACCCGGCCCTGAAGGTCGAGGGTGACATCGCCTACGTCACCGACCCCGCCGAGCGGAAGGTCCACGCCGTCGACCTGACCACCGGGAAGGTCATCGCCTCGAGCGACGAGCTGCCGGGCGTGCCCAACGAGATCGCGGTCGCGTAGCGACGAGCAAGACGAGCGCGCTGCGAGCGCGCGACGGGGTCCGGAACACGACCCCGAGACGGACAGGAGGCCCGTGGCGATCCCGCCACGGGCCTCCTGTCCGTCGTCAACGCGTGGACCGCGCGACGTCAGCCGCCGTCCGTCAGCCCTTGACCGGGATCGACTGCGCCTTGAGCGCCGCGATGGTCTTGGACTGCCCGGCCTCGAGCGCCTCGCTCAGCGTGCCCGAGCCGGACGCCGCCTGCCCGAAGCCGTCGGACACGTCCGAGTAGGTCTGCGTCATCGTCGGACCCCAGGTGAAGGGCTGGATGTCCTTCGCCGCGGTCGCGAACTCCTCGTAGATCTTCTGGCCGCCGTAGAAGTCGAGCCCCTCGGTCAGGGCCGGCAGGTCGGCGCCGGTGGTCGAGGCCGGGTACAGGTTGGCCTCCTTGTTCAGTGCGGAGAGCGCCTCGGTCGAGGTGTTCAGCCAGACCAGGAACTTCGACGCCTCGGCCGGGTGCTTGCTGCCCGCGAAGACGACGTTCGACGAACCGCCCCAGGCGGCCGACTTGGTCTCGCCGGACTTCCACTGCGGCATCGGGGCGACGGCCCACTTGCCCGAGGTCGACGGCGCACCGCTCGAGATGGTGTTCGCACCCCAGACCGCGGAGACCCAAGTCCAGTCCTTGCCGCTGTCGTAGGCGTTGTTCCACTGGTCGGTGAAGCTCGGCAGGGTGTTGACGAGCTTCTTGTCGATCAGGTCCTGCCAGTAGTCGGCGACCTTCTTCGACGCGGCGTCGTCGAGGTTGACCTTCCAGTCCTGGCCCGAGTTCTCGAACCACTGGCCACCGGCCTGCGAGACGAGCCCGGCGAACTGGTTGACGTCACCCTTGGCGAAGTTGGTGATGTTGCCGCCGAGCTTCTTGATCTTCACGGCGTCCTCGGCGTACTCCTCCCACGTCTTCGGGGCGTCGAGGCCGGCCTTCTCGAACAGGTCCTTGCGGTAGTACAGCGCCATCGGACCGGAGTCCTGCGGCACCGCGTAGACCGACTTCGACTCACCGAAGGTGACCTGGTTCCACAGGCCGTCGGAGAAGTCCTTCTTCGCGTCGCTGATGCCGGCGCACGCGCCGATGTCCTCGAGGCCGCCCTGGACGCGGAACGCCGGCAGGGTGTCGTACTCGACCTGGCCGATGTCCGGCGCCTGCTTGGCCTTCAGCTGGTTGAAGAAGTTCTGGTAGGTGCCGCTGTTGCCGTTCGCGACGATCGAGACCTTGACCTGGATGTCCGGGTTGGCCTTGTTCCAGATCGCGACGACCTTGTCCATGTTCGGCACCCAGGTCGTGAAGTCGAGGGTGACCTTGCCGTCCGAGGGCTTGCAGCTGGCGGCCGCGGTGTCGGATCCACCGCCGCTGCTGCTGCCACCGGTGCTGCAGCCGGCGAGGGCCACGGTGGCGGCCACGGCGATCGCGGCGACGCTGAGGAACTTCGTTGTCTTCATGCTGTTTCCGTTCGGATGTGGTGGGGGGAGAGCTGGTGCGGGAAGGGGTGCGGGTCGAGGGGCTACTTCAGGCCGCCGGAACCGAGGCCGGAGCGCCAGAAGCGCTGCAGGCTCAGGAAGGCGATGAGCAGCGGGATGATCGAGACGAACGACCCGATGAGCACGAGGGTGCGCAGGTCCGGGTACTGGTTCACGCTCGAGTTCCACGTGTAGAGGCCGAGGGTGACGGGGAACAGCGACGAGTCGCGGAGCATCACGAGCGGCAGGAAGAAGTTGTTCCACACGGCGACGAACTGGAACAGGAAGATCGTCACGAGCGCGGGCGACATGAGGCGCACGGCCACGGTGAAGAACGTCCGGACCTCGCCGGAGCCGTCGATGCGGGCCGCTTCGATGATCTCGTCGGGCACGCTCGACGCTGCGAACAACCGCGACAGGTAGACGCCGAACGGGCTGACGATGCTCGGCAGGAACACCGACCAGAACGTGTCGGTCAGGTCGACCTGGCTGAAGATGAGGAACAGCGGCAGGGCCAGGGCGGTCGCCGGCACGAGCACGCCGCCGAGGAACACGTTGAACAGGACCTCGCGGCCGCGGAACCGGTACTTGGCCAGGGCGTACCCGCACATCGCGGAGAGCACGGTGCCGAGCAGGCCGGCGACCCCGGCGTAGGCGATGCTGTTCAGCAGCCAGCGCAGGTAGATGCCGTCCTGCCGCGTGAACAGCTCGACGAGGTTGCCGAAGAAGTCCTGCACCGAGGTGGCGCTGAACCACAGCGAGAACGTCGAGTTGAAGTTCGCGGCGGTCTTGGTGGACGAGACCAGCAGCCAGAAGATCGGCAGCAGGAAGTAGAGGGTGAAGACCCCCATCACGATCATCGCGGCGCTGCGCGAGATGACGCTCTCACGGGGACCGCGCGCTCCGCGCTGGTGCGGACGGGAGGCCCGGTTCGGCTCGAGCGGTCGGCCGACGTCGCGGACGAGGTCACCTGGGGACGGGGCGTTGACGGTCATTCGGCGGCCTTCCGCTGGGTCAGTCGGAGGAACCCGATCGACAGGACGAACGTGGCGACGGCGAGGACGACCGAGAACGCCGCGGCGAGGTTGAAGTTCGGCACCGAGGACGTCGAGTAGACGAGCATGTTCGGCGTGAACGTCGACGAGATGGTCGAGGTGAACTGGCGGAACACGGTCGGCTCGGTCAGCAGCTGCAGCGTGCCGATGACGGAGAACACCGCGGTGAGGACGATGGCCGGCACCACGAGCGGGATCTTGATCGACAGGGCGATCCGGAGCTGGGACGCACCGTCGAGCTTCGCCGCCTCGTACACCTCGGCGGGGATCGCGAGGAGCGACGAGTAGATGATGAGCATGTTGTAGCCGACGTAGACCCAGGTCACGACGTTGGCCACGGCCCACAGCACGGTGCTGCCGCCGAGCAGGTCGACCCGCGAGGTCACCGCGGAGAACGGCGACAGGTCGGGGGCGTAGAGGTAGCCCCACATGATCGCGGCGATGACGCCGGGCACCGCGTACGGCGCGAAGAACGCCAGGCGGAAGAACCGTTTGCCGCGCAGCAGCGGGGAGTCGAGCAGCAGGGCGAACAGGAGCGCGAGCCCGAGCATCACCGGCACCTGCACGACACCGAACAGCAGCACGCGGAGCACCGAGCTCCAGAACTCGCCGTCCTGGAACACCAGGGCGTACTGGCTCAGGCCGCCGAACACCTGCGTCGGGGCGCCGAACGTGCCCTGCCGCTCGATCTTCTGCAGCGACTCCCACACGGCGTAGAGGATGGGGACCAGGTAGAACGCCGTGAACAGGACGGCGAACGGCAGGACGAAGATCGCGATGGCGCGGCGGTAGCGGAACCCGCCGCCCCGGCGTCGTCGGGTCGCGCTGGGCGACTGTGCGGTGGTGGTCATGAGCGGTTCCTGTCGGTGCGGATGATCTGGGTCCCGCCGGGGGCGATGGCGGTGGTGCCGGTGACGGGGCGGTCGGCGACGAGCTCGTGGCCGACCTCGTGGTGCTCGACGGTGCGGTCGGAGTGGTTCAGCAGGAAGACCCACTCGTGGGTGTCGTCCCGGCGACGCACGACCTCGAGTCCGGGGCGGACGGCGGGGTCGGCGCGCACCCCGGCCTCGTCGAGGACGCGGTGGACGAACCCGCCCAGCGCACCGGCGTCGAGCACCGTGGACGTGTACCAGGCGGTCCCGGCGCCGTGCTCGTTGCGGGTGACGGCCGGACGGCCGGCGAGCGAGCCCTCGGCGTAGTCGACGACGCTCGTCGCACCGCGCAGCTCGACCGGCTCCGACCAGACGCTGCCGGTCGTGCCGTCGGACAGCGCGATCGTGGCGTCGGCGGCGAGCGGGAGGAACTCGTCCACCCGCACGCCGAGCAGGTCGCGGAAGGCGCCCGGGTAGCCACCGGTGCGGACCCGGTCGCGCTCGTCGACGATGCCGCTGAAGCAGCTGACGATCGCGTGCCCGCCGCCGGCGACGTGGTCGGCGATGACGGCCGCGTGCTCGTCGCGCACCAGGTACAGCTCGGGGACGACGACGAGCGCGTACCCGTCGAGCGGTGCCCCGGGGGCGACGACGTCGACGGTCACGCCGAGGTCCCAGAGCGCGGCGTGGAACGCGTGGACCTGCTCCAGGTAGCGGAGCGCGGTGCTGGGGTGGGCCTCCAGGTCGGCCGCCCACTGGTTCTCCCAGCTGAAGACGAGCGCGACGTCGGCGACCACGCGTGACCCGCGCAGTTCGCCGAGCCGCTCGACCAGGGCGCCGAGCGCGACCACGTCGTGCCACGTCCCCGACTCGGTGCCGGCGTGCGGCAGCAGCGCGGAGTGGAACTTCTCGCTGCCCTGCACGGACGCGCGCCACTGGAAGAAGCAGACCCCGTCGGCGCCGCGGGCGATGTGCGCCGCGGTGTTCCGGAGCATCTCCCCCGGGGCCTTCGCGACGTTGTGCGGCTGCCAGTTGACGGCGCCCGTCGAGTGCTCCATGAGCAGCCAGGGGGCGCCGCCGGCCAGGCCACGCGTGGTGTCGGCGGCGAAGGCGAGCTCGACGTGCGGCCGGGGCAGGCGGTGGTCCAGGTAGTGGTCGTTCGCGATGACGTCCATGTCGCCGGCCCACGACCAGTAGTCGAGCGCCGTGATGTGCGCGGCGACCATGAAGTTGGTCGTGACGGGCTTGTCGCTCAGCTCACGCAGGACGGCGGCCTCGGCACAGTGGTGGCCGAGGAGCTCATCGGACGAGAACCGGTCGAAGTCGATGGTCTGCGCCGGGTTCGTGAACGACAGCGTCGCGCGGGGCGGCAGCACCTGCTCCCACGCGGAGTAGCGCTGGCTCCAGAACGAGGTGCCCCAGGCGGCGTTGAGCGCGTCGACCGTGCCGTACCGGGCCTGCAGCCAGCCGCGGAACGCCTGGGCGGAGACGTCGCAGTAGCAGTGCGCGTTGTGGCAGCCGAGCTCGTTCGACACGTGCCAGAGCCGCACGGCGGGGTGGTCGCCGTAGCGCTCGGCGGTGGCGCGGACCAGGGCGAGGGCGTGCTCGCGGTAGATCGGCGAGCTCGGGCAGAACGCCTGGCGGCCACCGGGCCAGCGGGTGGTGCCGTCGGCGACGACGGGCAGGACCTCGGGGTACCGGGTGGTGAGCCACGGCGGTGTCGAGGCGGTGCCGGTGCCGAGGTCGACCCCGATGCCCGCGCCGTGCAGCAGCTCGATGACGGTGTCGAGCGCGGCGAAGTCGTACTCGCCCTGCCGCGGTTCGACGTGCGACCAGCCGAAGACGTTGATCGCGACGAGGTTCACGCCGGCCTCGCGCATGAGCCGGACGTCCTCGACCCACACCTCGGGGTCCCACTGCTCGGGGTTGTAGTCGCACCCGAACGCGAGGCCCGTCGAGCCGAGGCCGAGCGCGCCGGTGGCGGTCGTCGGCAGGGTGGTGGTCGTCACGGGGATCCTCGCTGATCGGGGCGACCCCGGCCGCCTCGGTCGCGTGCGACCCCTTCGACGGCGAAGGCCACCCAGTGTTCTGGGAGCGCTCCCAGTCCGCACCGGCCGATCGGGGCCGGATGTTTCTGGGAGCGCTCCCAGATCAAACACCAGCGGCTGCACCCTGTCAACTGCGAGGCGTTCCGAGGGCTCCTCAGCGGCGGATATGGTTGCCCCATGTCCGAGGTCCGATCCGCTCGTCAGCGCGCCACGATCCAGGACGTCGCCGACGAAGCGGGGATGTCGCGCGGCACCGTCTCACGGGTGCTCAACGACGAGCCGTACGTGTCCCCTAAGGCGCGCGAGGCCGTGCAGGACGCCGTCCGACGCGTCGGCTACGTGCGCAGCGCCGCCGCCCGCAGCCTGGTCACCCGGCGGTCCGGGGCGATCGCGCTCATCGTCCACGAACCCTCGGTCGTGGTGCTCGACGACCCCAACATCGGCAACATCCTGATCGGCACGAACGCCGTGCTGTCCGACGCCGACCAGCAGCTCGTCACGATCATGGTCGACTCCGCCCGTGACAGCGAGCGCGTGGTCGAGTACCTGCGCGGCGGGTTCGTCGACGGCGCCATCGTGCTGTCCGCCCGTGACGGCGACCCGATCACCGGCGCGATCGAGGAGATCGGCATGCCCGCGTGCTTCGTCGGGCACCCGTCCGACGCCGCGAACATCTCGTACATCGGCATCGACAACCGCGCCGCCGCCGAGCAGATCACCCGGCGCCTGGTCGACACCGGTCGACGCCGGATCGGGATGCTCGCGTCCGGGCTCGACCGCGACTCCGGCCAGGACCGTCTGGCGGGGTTCACCGCGGCACTCGGCGAGCGCTTCGACCCCGACCTCGTCGCCCGGAACCCCCTGTTCAGCTACACCGCCGGCGCCGAGGGCATGCGCGAGCTGCTCGAGCGAGCCCCGGACATCGACGGCGTGTTCGCCGCGTCGGACGCGGTCGCCGCCGGTGCGATGGACGTCCTGCAGCGCAGCGGCCGGAGCGTGCCGGGTGACGTCGGCGTGGTCGGGTTCGACGACAGCGCCTGGGCACTGCGGTGCGACCCGCAGCTGTCGACGGTGCGGCAGCCGGCGCGCCTGCTCGGTGAGCAGGCGGCGCACCAGGTCCTCGAGCAGATCGGCGGCACCGACGACGGCCCACGCGGCCTGCTGTTGCCGACGGAGGTCGTCTGGCGCGGGTCCGCGTAGCCGGCCGCAGAACGGACCGGAGGCCCGTGGCGGCGTCGCCACGGGCCTCCCGTCCGTCCGTGGGTGCGTCCCGCACCCGCTGGGTCAGCCCTGCGGCGGCGAGTAGAGCTGCAGGTCGTTGCCCTCGCTGTCCTTGAAGGGGATGATCTTGCCCCACGGGTGCTCGCTGATCTCGCCCTGGATGTCCGCGCCGCGCTCCTTGAGCGCGGCGACCTCGTCCTCGATGCTGCCGTCCGGCTGGAACGACACGACGGCGCCGCCGTCGCTCGCCTGGCTGGCGGACTCGCGCCCGTTCAGGCCGATCATCAGGCCGCCGGCGTCGATCTCGCTCCAGTCGTCGGACTGGTCCTTGACGGTGAGACCGAGCGTGTCGCGGTAGAACGCGACGGCGCGCCCCATGTCGCTGACCGGGACCCAGACTGCTGCGACTCCACTTGCCATGGTGTTTCCTCTCGTCGTGGTGTGCCGTGGACGGTAGGCAGGGCTCGTGCACGCCGGTACAGGGTCGGTGTCCCCCGGCGTCGGGTCAGCCGGCCGCCGGACGCCACATGCTGATCGGGGTCGCCGCGCGGAACCCCGCGATCGGCGCGCCGTCCGCGAACCCGTGCCGTCGGTACAGCCGGCGGTTCACCGGGGTGGAGGACTCCAGGTACGCGCCGTCCGACGTCCGGTCCGCACGCTCGAGTGCGTGGCCGAGCAGCAGTCCGCCGATGCCCCGACCACGTGCTGACGCCGACACCCCGATCTCGGCGAGGTACCAGTGCGGGGTGACCGGTCGGGCGCGCTCCATGCGGCGCAGGTGGGCCACCGCGCGGAGCGCCCCGCCGATCCCCAGGGTCCGGAGGAACGCCGGCACCTGCCGTACGAAGGCGCGGACGCCACCGGGCTGCCGACCGGGTGCCTGCCAGAAGGCGGCGCCGACCACGCGGTCACCGATCGTGGCGACGTCCACCCGACGGGCGGGCATCGGCACCGACCGGATGAGCGCGGCGAACAGTCCGGTCAGCACGGCGGGGCGGTCCTCGCCGGGTCGCGGTGGCCGGAACTCGGCGAGCACCGGGTCGTCGGCGAAGGCTTCGGCGAGGACGGCCGCGGCCGCCTCGAGCTCGGCGGGTCCTGCTGCTCGGACGACGGTCTCCATGCTGACTCCTCGGGTGCTCGATGATTTGGCCACGTGGCCGACTTCATCTTCGCGGCCGGTCCTGCACGCGCCCCGTACGCTTCCTGTGATGACCGAGGACCAGCAGTCGCGCGGGTACCGCAGCCGACAGGACCGCCGTGCGGAACTGCTCGACGCCGCGGCCCTGGTCGTGCGGGACGACGGCCTGCGCGGCCTCACCACCCGGGCCGTCGCCGCCCGAGCCGGCGTCGCCCACGGTGTCGTGCACTACGTCTTCGGTGCGCGGCGCAACCTGGTCGTCGCGCTGCTCGAACGGCAGGCACGTGCGGTCCTGCCGCCGGTGCTCGCGGCCGCCGACGAGCACGACGACCTCGCCTCCGCGCTCGAGGCGGGGATCTCCGCGTACCTCGACCTCGTGCGGCGCGAACCCGAGCGGTTCCGGGTGCTCGAAGCCCTCAGCGCGACGGCCCTCGCCCCGGACGGCGACGGGGACCTGCTCGACGCCGAACGACGGCTCTGGCGCGACGGCGTGGTCGCCGGGATCGAGCGCTGGACCGCGCGGCACGGGGCGACGCCGTCCGAGCCGGTGCCCGTCGTGGCCGATGCCGTGATCACCCTGGTGGACGGACTCGCCCGCGCCGCGTGGAGCGATCCGGACGGCACCGCGACCACCCGATCGCGGGGGCTGCTGGTGCGCGGATTGACCACCGCGGTGACCGCCGTCTAGACCGCCGTCTGGACCGCCGAGCACTGACCTGCAAACCGACCGGGGAAGCGCTCCGAATGTCATGTGTGCCGCACACCGCGGCGCGTACAGAAAAGAGGGCTGATCATGACCAGCAGCGCAGCAACCGCACGCACCACCTCCGGTTCGACGTGGACCCAGCGGGGCGCGTTCGTCTTCGGTGTCGTCTTCCTGATCGTCGGCATCGCCGGGTTCATCCCCGGACTCACCATGGACATGGGCTCGATGTCCATGGCCGGCCACGGCTCCATGGCCCTGCTCCTGGGCCTGTTCCAGGTGTCCGTCCTGCACAACATCGTGCACCTGCTCTTCGGCATCGTCGGGCTGCTCGCCGCCCGCCGTGCCGCCTCCGCACGCCTGTACCTCGTCGCCGGCGGCATCGTCTACGCGGTGCTCTTCGTCTACGGGCTCTTCACCGCGGGCATGGCCGGAGGCGCGAACTTCGTGCCGCTGAACAGCGCGGACAACGTGCTGCACGCCTTCCTGGCCGTCGCGATGATCGTGCTCGGCTTCGTCCTGCCGCGGATCGGGACGCGCACCGCGCGCTGAACCGCACCACATGACGGACGGGAGGCCCGTGGCGACACCGCCACGGGCCTCCCGTCCGTCGTCAGGGGCGTCCGTCGTCCGCGTCGACGACGCCCGGGGTCGGGGTCGTGCCGGTGAAGGCGTCGCGCATCGTGCCGACACCGCGCTGCGGGTGGGCGCGGTCGAGGTACTTCGCCCGCGACTCCTTGCGCGGTTCCGGATCGGTGCGCATCGCCTGGTTCCGGTCCTGCTGCAGCGCGCTGTCCACCTCGCCCTCGCGGTTGAACGACCACATCAGCATCGGGTCGCCGATCGGCAGGTCGTGTGCGGGCTGCGAACCCATCGGGGTGCTGTGCCACGTGTGCCAGGTCTTGCCGTACGAGTTCACCAGGTGCCCCATCAGCTCGGTCTCCACCGCGACCGGCAGGCCCGGAGCGACGAGTTCACCGGAGAACACCTCGTGGTTGTGCGGGTGCCACGACGCCTGCTCGTCCTCGGGCAGGGAGTCGAAGAGCCGCTCGGACACGATGTACTCTATGCCGATCAGGTTCGCGTCGGCGGTGTTGCCGTCGAAGAGCACGCACTGCAGCATCTCGGCGTTCACCACCTTGCAGAAGTGGTGCGCCTCCATCTGCACGTCGGGCTCGCCCTTCACGCAGTGGAAGCCGACCACGTAGACGTCGAACCCCCGCAGCGGCGACGAGGTCTGCAGCACGGCGGCGCCGCGGTCGAGCAAGGCGAGTTCGAAGCCGCCGGGCTCTCCAGGCGGGGCGACACCGGTCTTCCGGTCGTGCACGGTGGGGTTCAGGGGCATGGGGGGCGTCCTTCCGTCCGTTCGAGGTGGGCGCCATGCAACCCGGCAGCCCCTCGGAACGCTGTGCGGTTGCGGCGTACTGTCCGCTGCATGCCCGCACTCATCGACACGTTCACCCTGTCCAACGGTCTGCACATCCCGAAGATCGGCTTCGGCACCTGGCAGATCCCGTCCGGCTCCGACGCGTACGACGCCACGAAGACCGCCCTCGACCTCGGCTACCGCCACATCGACACCGCCCTGGCGTACGGCAACGAGGCGAGCGTCGGCGAGGCCGTCCGCGACAGTGGCATCCCCCGCGACGAACTCTTCATCACCACGAAGCTGCCGGCCGAGATCAAGACGGCCTCGGGCGCCCGCGACGCCTTCGAGGAGTCGAGCCGCAACCTCGACCTCGGACACGTCGACCTCTACCTGATCCACGCGCCGTGGCCCTGGAGCGACATGGGCTCCGACCACCGCGACGGCAACGTCGAGGTCTGGAAGGTCTTCGAGGAGCTCTACGACGCCGGCCGCACCAAGAGCATCGGTGTCTCGAACTTCGCCGTCGCCGATCTCGAGGACCTGCTCGGCCGCACGGACGTCGTCCCGCACGCCAACCAGATCCGCTGGTTCATCGGCAACACCCAGGACGAGACGACCGCCTTCGACCGCGAGCACGACATCCTGACCGAGGGCTACTCCCCGCTCGCCACCGGAGGCCTGCTCGAGAACGAGCAGATCGCCGAGATCGCGGCGAAGTACGACAAGACCGTTGCCCAGGTCGCGATCCGCTACCTGCTCGAGAAGGACGTCCTGCCGCTGCCGAAGTCCACCACCCCGTCACGCATCGCCGAGAACGCCGACGTCGACTTCGTGCTGGCCGCCGAGGACGTGGCCGCACTCGACGCGCTCGAGGACACTGCGAACTGACGCGACCCCACCCGGACTGGAGGCGCGGTGCCAGCTGGCACCGCGCCTCCGGTCGGTACACGCCGAGTCACGGGCGAGGCTCAGCCACAGTGCGGACGCACCGTGATCTCGGCTACGAAGTTCCGGTCCTCGTGCTCGAGGTTGTCGTCGGGGGGCGTCCGTGACCGTCACGGCAATGCCGGTGTCGAGAAGGATGCTGGCGCGGGTTCCTTGGCCTTCGTCGCCTGGGGTGGCGTGTAGCGTTTGGCGCCCCTTCACCGGGCATTTTTGCGGGACAGATATACGGGAATACCCCTGGTCAGGCTGCAGTAGGCAACGGAAGGCGTCGTAGGTGACAATTGGGGTGTAGCGGTGAACCACCGACTATCGGACGCGGTGATGACGACTGCCGAGCGCTGGTCCTTTGTCGCCCGCAGCGGGCGTCAGCCTCGTTACTGATGGGGGCTTGGTAGGCGTGCATAGCAATTCGGGTCTCGCTTCACAGAGTGTTACCTGAGAGCTTTTCGCGTAGTATTTGCATCATGAACCCTGCCCAGCGGCTGCACGACACCCTTGTGGACTGGAAGGAACGGCACAACGGGAACACGTCCCTCTCGCAATCCCGTGACCTCGAAACAGCCGAGGGGATGCGTGCACAAATGCTGGCGTTGGGCGATCTCCAACTGATCGAAGCAGGACTCGACGAACTTGAGGCGCTAAAGGTCCGGGTGGCCACCTACCGCAGGAACGTTCCGACGTGGAGACGAATGGTGCTGGCGTATCCTCACGGCTGGACGTCTGGCATCAGCCCTGAAGACGCATATCCGTCGGATCCGATCGACCATCTCGACACCCTCGCTGATCGCTGGGAAGACAAGCAAACATCGATGCCCGAGGAGCGCAAGCAGTTCCTCCTGGAAGCGGTCCGGGAAGTTGATTCGCTCCTCGACGCCGACGGCTCGCTGTCCCCCAAGCTACGCGGCTACATCCGACGGCTCTTGCGCGAAATCCAAGCCGCCTTCGACGACGAGGTACTGGACGAGCGCTTCGATTACGAGGAAGCCGCACAACGGCTCTGGGTGTCTCTCTTCGCCGCGCGAGCTCAGTCCACTAATGGGGAGCGATGGACGGACACCATGAAGCGTTTCTTCTACGACGCCGGCGCCGCCGCATTGGGTTCAGCACCCCAGACTATCCTTGCGATCGCAGGAGCAACCGGTAACTCCTGAGTCTGGCCGCGCGGGCGATGTCAGAAGCGTCCGGTCGCCACCGACGGCTGACCTGATCAATGGTTCTCCCGCAGCGGCTACGCCTCCCGGGTTGACCCAATGTGCGGCTGGAGGCTGAGTGCGGGCCCCTCCAGCTCGAGGTTGGAGAGGCGGACAAACACCTCAGACGGAACCTGGTCGGAACGAAGGGCACCCCTCCCCTCGTCGTTCTTTCACCGCACGACGGTTCCGGCGACTCGTTCCATGTCGCGAATGCTGTCGAGGCCCTCGCCCCGCCCGCCAGGCGCGATGAGCGCAGGTATGCCCCGCTGCTCAGCGCTTCAGCGTCGGGGCCGCCGCCAAATTCAGAGTGCCACGAACTCCAACGACCCAGCGTCTGCTGTTCTGAGCCATTAGTGCGTTGAGCCCCCTCAGATCGACCGCCTCCTCAGGCTGCTCACCCATGACGAGGAGACGAGTGGGAGACAACGGGAACGTCACAGTGCTGACGTCTGCGGATCCTCCAGCAGGAGACCGGTATAGCAGGACAGCCCCATCCCCGGTCGCAAGGTGGATCGGGGTGTCGTACACGTGCCATGGCCACCCCTCAACGCCACGTTCCGCAAGTCTGACAACGTCCGTCAGCGACTTGGAGAGGAGCAGGCGATCGGCGATGTTCAACTTGTGATCGGTAGTCTCTCCGTCAGACAACAACACGACGGCGGGCGTCATGACCTTGGTCTGATCTGCATACCGACCACGGTCAAGGTGCATGTCGAGGAAGTTGACTAGGTCAGTGCGCTCCTCCAGCGTCGCCGGAAGCCCGCTGCGCAGCTTGACGATCACGGGGATGCCACGCTGCTCAATGCGAGCGTAGTCCGCTTCAAGGTCGTGCGACAGTGCATTCGTCTCGTAGGCGTAGTTCACCACCGTCGCGCTGTCCACCGAGGTCACGAACCCTCGACCATGTTCCAGATCAAGAACTTCCACGACCCGATGCGCATCTCCCCAAGCTCGGATATACCCCTTCGACACCATATGTGCGCGACGAACCTTCATCAATCCAGCTCCTTCTCCCGGTCAGCTGATGCTATGTAGTGACGATTGATGGTTGGGGCTACCGTGCGACCAGAGATAATGCATTTCATTCTCCGCCGCAAAAGGTTCGTCCTTCGGCGTGCAGATCAGGGTGTACCGCTATCGCATCTCCTTGATGCAGGAAGACCTCCTGATTCGATGGCGACCAACGGCAGCGCACCGGTCTCAGTCGAGGATCGGCTCAAGATCAGGGGAGGTCGGCCGTCATGGATCATCCGAGCTTGTTGCCGTCGCTGACCGTCGCATCATGATCGGCGACCTCGCTTACTGCGCAGTGAGACCGGCTGCCCACAATACCCCGATGAGTGCTAGAAGGACGGCGAGCACGATTGCGCACCCCGGTCCACGGAAGTACCGCTTGTTTGCTTCGAAGTCGATCGACGGTTCCATGATTGCCTTCCAGTTACAGATGACACACCGTCGCGTGAGCCAGCCCTCTGTCGCCACTCCCACTTCGGGGTACCGCCAGCGGACGCGACGTCCCGCTGGCGGTGGCTCAACAAACAGCACCGGGCCCGCGTGGCTCCGCCCGGTAGAGGGACGGCTATCGAGACCCAGTACGCATCGGTCGGGCTCATCCCAATGCGACGATCACAAGCGGCCCGCAATTCGGCGGAGGGTTGACGGCTCGGCGCTTCGGCACCGTCACCGAAGTGATCTATGTTTCTGGGTAACCCTCAACGATTGGCTACCGCTCGATGACCACGTACGGCTACCGCATTCACACCCTCGAGCCGCGTCTCGGTCGGGCACGCGAGCAGAACGGTGCGATGGCCCTCGAGGACGTCAGCGCCGCTGGTGGGGCTGTGGATGCGTTCGAGCAGTTCAAGAAGGAACTGCTCGAGCTGCAGGATGCGAAGACGCAGCTCGGCACGCCGACGTTCTACGTCGATGAGATCACGGACGCTGAGCGCCAGGCCAAGCTGGACGAGACCGAGGGTGTGCCGTACTTCGAGGTCACGGACGTGCAGGTCGAGGACCGACGCATCCGTGTAACTGTTGAGACCGGTCGGGAGCAGGACCATGACGCGTTGGTCAGCCGGGACGGCACGCACGAGCCCATCGAGCGCAAGGCAGCCGTGCGCGGAATGCAGGTTGTGCTGATCTTCCCTCAGGCGGGGCCGATGGCGATCATGCTCTCGGAAGTACGCGGGCAGACCTATGTCGGCGAGCTCTTGATCAAGTGGCTGACGCGTCGTGCGCAGCATGCAGCCGTGACCGTGAACGCCGACAACCGCAAGATTGTCGGTCCATTCCTGAACTGGCACCTAACTCCGAGGATCGACGGAGCCCGGCTCGACGGCATCCTCGGCAACGCCGCCGACCCGTCCTTCCGTCTCCGCCGACGCGGTGTCAGTGCGGCGGGGACTCGGACCAGCTATGACCTGGAGCTCGTGCAGTGGGGCTTGAAGAAGACGACCGCTGAGAAGGTGTTCGATGCGATCCTTGCGATGGCTGCACGGAAGGGCTCAACTACTGAGCTCGAGCGGCGCAAGGCCGCTGCGAACGATGTGATCGAGCTCGTCGATCCCGCTGTCAGTAGGAGCGGCATAGAGTACGACGACGCCGAGATCTCGATTGTCGAGCGAGGCAAGCGGCAAACGATCAACGCCGAGACAGTAGACAAGCTGTTCATCTACCCGCTGGGATCGACTCGTCCCAAGGGGTACGAGCTGGTCAACGAGGCAGCCCCGGTGGTCAACCGCATCGCGAGCGCGTTGAAGATCCCCACCACCCTTCCCGAGTAACACCTGCTTGAACGGAGGATGCAGCCGTGGCCTCACGACTCTGGCCCATCGAGCTCTTCCGCGGGCACTGGAAGGCCCTCAGCGACTACCGCAATGAAACGACGCATCCAGACCGGTTCACGCGAACGGTTCTGTTGCTCGTCCCTGCGGGCGTGTTCATCGCGATGCTTGCGCTGCCGGGTGCGCGGCTGGCCGCACCCGGCGCACTCCTGAGCGGTGTGGCGCTGCTGGCGGGAAGTTTCCTCGCCGCTTGGGGGCAGATCTCGTCGATGCGCCTCAAACTGACGGAACGAGCATCTGTATTCGGTGAGACCGAGCGCATCGATCGGGACGCCCTGGACGAGTCAGCAGCGCACCTCCTCGTGGCCTCGCTGTTCTCCGGCGCGGCTGCGCTCATGTTGGTGCTCGGCATGAACTTCACGGCCGACCCGAAGACCGGCGCCATCCATGGTTTCTTCGCCGCAATGGCTGCCGCCTTCGCCAGCTACGTCCTGCTGCTCTTCTTGATCGCCGTACCGCGCCTGTACACGGCGTACGCCACCCTTCACTCCGTCCGCAACGAGCTGAACGGAACTCACCGAAGCCGTCCATGACATCGCAGTAGCCGATCGGCTATAAGGCACCGAGACCAGCGCTCCTGAGTCCGTCGACGACGCCATCCACCCCGCAGTCGGCCCTGTCTTGTAACCGACCTGGAGTGAACGGCATCAGGTCCTCGGGAGCGCAGGGCGGCGAGTTCGCTTGACGACGGTCATCGGATCGACAGATCGATCGCGACGACACCGAGCACGAAGATCAGGACGATGACCACGAGGCCGATCGTGGGTATCAGCACCCGTCGCCGCACCGTGGGAGCACCGGACGCCCCGATGACCCACGTCGTGATCGCGACGATGAACGCGACCAGCGGCACGAGGATCTGTGCGGTCTCCCCGACGGCGTACGAACACCGCATCGTCTCGTCGGAGCCACACGGGGTGTACTGCAGCTGCGCGGCGAGCATCCCCGGCAGCGAGCCGATCGCCACGAACACCTCGAGGAACACGAGGAAACAGAACGCGAGTCCGAGCAGCCACCAACCACGTGGACGGCGTTGGACCTCGTCGTGCATGGATGACCGCTTCATGTGGCCCGACCGTACCGCAGGGGTGACACGGAGCACGGACTCGTAGGGTCGAGTCGTACCGACCGCACACCCGGGTGGGTCCGTGCCCCACAGCGGACCTGACGACGGGAACAGATCGTCCCTGTTGCCGGTTGCACCACACGGTGTCGCAGCCAGTGACACGAGAGCCCAGGAGGCCACCATGACCACCACCGAGACCGCCATCCTCGCCGGCGGATGCTTCTGGGGAGCGCAGCAGCTCCTCCGTCGTCGTCCCGGCATCGTCAGCACCCGCGTCGGCTACTCCGGCGGCGACGTGCCGAACGCGACGTACCGCAACCACGGCGACCACGCCGAGTCGGTCGAGATCGTCTTCGACCCGTCCCAGATCTCGTACCGGGACCTGCTGGAGTTCTTCTTCCAGATCCACGACCCGTCGACGAAGGACCGCCAGGGCAACGACGTCGGTCGCAGCTACCGTTCGGCGATCTTCTTCACGACCGACGAGCAGAAGCAGGTCGCGCTCGACACCATCGCGGACGTCGACGCGTCGGGCATCTGGCCCGGCAAGGTCGTCACCGAGGTCACCGCGGCTGGCCCGTTCTGGGAGGCCGAGGACGAGCACCAGGACTACCTCGAGAAGAACCCGCACGGCTACACCTGCCACTTCGTGCGTCCGGGCTGGAAGCTCCCGCACCGCGACGAGGCGACCGCGGCCGTCTGACCTGACGACCGCCGCGGATCAGCGTGATCCGCCGAGCAGTTCCAACCAGTCCCCGGGAAGGCGATCCGCCGGCCCGGGGACTGCCTGCGTCACGGGATGGCTGGTGGGGGCTGCGAGCTCGAGCCCCTCGGAGCGGGTGTCGTCGCGGTAGTCCCAGGCCCAGGTCTCGCCGGGCTCGTAGCTCTGGATGACCGCGTGCCCGGTCTCCTCCCAGTGCCGCGTCGCGTGCGTGTTGAGGGAGTCGTCGCAGCAGCCGACGTGGCCGCACGCCGCGCAGCGGCGCAGGTGCACCCACCACGAACCGGTCGCGTCGCACTCGACGCACCCGTCTCCGCTCGGTGCGATCTCGGGGTGGATCATCTCGGCCTGGTCCGTCATGGCCCCATCATGCCTGTGAAGGGCCACATGCGGTCGGGAGGCACGGGGCGGGCCCGCACCGCGCCTCCAGGCCGTCATCGGGTCGCGTCCAGGGCGAGGCGTGGGGCGGTCGTGCGGGTGGCCGGGCCAGGATGGCCCTGGGGCCGACAGCCGATCGGCTCGCAGAGGGAGGACACCGTGGACACAGCGCCGTACTCGCAGCCGTTGCGGGAGTACATCGAACAGCTGCGGACCGAGGGGTACAGCGTCGCGGACGGTCAGACGGCCGACCCGGAGCTGATCGACCCGCACGGCAACCCGGTGCTCACCTGGCAGGACGACTACCCGTACTCGGAGCGCCTGCCGCGGGACGAGTACGAGTACCAGAAGTACCTGCTGCAGATCGAGCTGCTGAAGTGCCAGTACTGGCTCGAGGACACCGGCCAGAAGGTCGTGGTGCTCTTCGAGGGGCGTGACGCCGCGGGCAAGGGCGGCACGATCAAGCGGTTCACGGAGCACCTCAACCCCCGGACCTCGCGGGTCGTCGCGCTGAGCAAGCCGACCGAGCGCGAGCGTGGTGAGTGGTACTTCCAGCGGTACGTGCAGCACCTGCCGGCCGCGGGTGAGATGGTCCTGTTCGACCGCTCCTGGTACAACCGTGCCGGCGTCGAACGGGTGATGGGGTTCTGCAGCGACGACGAGTACGAGTCGTTCATGACCCAGGTGCCGCAGTTCGAGCGGATGCTCGTCGACTCCGGCATCCACCTGACGAAGTTCTGGTTCTCGGTGACCCGGCGCGAGCAGCGGACCCGGTTCGCGATGCGCCAGCTCGACCCGGTGCGGCGGTGGAAGCTGTCCGACATCGACCTGCTGTCACTCGACCGGTGGGAGGACTACACCGAGGCGAAGACGGCGATGTTCACCCGGACGAGCAAGCGCTACGCACCGTGGACGATCGTGCGGTCGAACGACAAGAAGCGCGCGCGGCTCAACGCCATGCGGTACTTCCTGACGCAGTTCGACTACCCGGACAAGGCCGCCGACGTCATCGGCAAGCCGGACCCGCTCATCGTCCGCCGCGGCAAGCGGGACGTGGACGTCGAGTGACCCAACCGGTGATCCCCCGCCGCTGATCCGCCCGCCGACTCGGAACGTTTACACGCCGGGGCCTGCCGTCACGCACTCGAAACAGACGGGCAACGGCGCCGACACAGGGCCGCAAGACACTTGTCGCACTACCTGTCACCCGACAGGTACTCCGCGAAAGGTCTGCAGTCATGCGTTCTCCGCAAGCACCGCTCCACGCACCGCGCGCCACGTCCGACGTCGACACCCAGGGGCTCGCCCGCCTCGGCTACGAGCAGGAACTCCACCGCGGAGTCGGCTCGTTCTCCTCCTTCGCGGCGGGCTTCTCCTTCGTCTCGATCCTCACCACGGTCTTCCAGCTGTTCGGACTCGGCTTCGGGCTGGGTGGTGCTGCGTTCTTCTGGGCGTGGCCGCTCGTCTTCGGCGGCCAGCTGCTCGTCGCGCTGAACTTCGCGCAGCTCGCGGCCCGCTGGCCCATCTCCGGCGCGATCTTCCAGTGGTCGAGCCGTCTGGCCGGAGCCCGGTTCGGGTGGTTCACCGGCTGGACGATGATCATCGGCCAGATCCTCACCGTCGCGGTGGCGGCCATCGCCGTGCAGGCCGTGCTCCCCGCGATCTGGGACGGGTTCCAGGTCGTCGGTGGTCCGGGCGCCGACCCGTCCGTCGCATCGCCGACCGGTGCCGCGAACGCGGTGGTCCTCGGGCTGGTGATGCTCGCCGTGACGACGATCGTGAACATCACGAGCGTCCGGCTGATGGCCCGCGTGACGAGCTTCGGCGTGCTCATCGAGATCATCGGCGTGGTCGTGCTCATCGGCGCCCTGTTCCTGCTGCCGCACCGCAGCGCGTCCGTGGTGTTCACGACCGCCGGGTCGACGAGCACCGAGCCGTACGTGTGGGCGTTCCTGGCCTCCTCGCTGATGGCCGCGTACGTGATGGTCGGCTTCGACTCGGCCGGTGAGCTCGCGGAGGAGACCCACAACCCGCGCCGGACCACCCCGAAGACGATCGTCCGGGCACTCACGGTCTCGGGCCTCGGCGGCGGGCTGCTCATCATCGGTGCCCTCGTCGCCGCCCCGAGCCTGACCGACGGCAAGCTCGCCACCCAGGGGCTCGCCTGGGTGATCACCTCGACCCTCGGCGACGTCTTCGGGCGACTCCTGCTCTGCACCGTCGCCGTCGCGGTCTTCGCCTGCACCCTCGCCGTGCAGACCGCCGGCGCCCGGATGGTCTACTCGATGGCCCGCGAGAAGGCGCTGCCCTTCCACCGCACCCTCGCCCGCGTCTCGCCCCGCACCGGCACCCCGATCGCCGCGTCGATCGTCGTCGGGGTCGGCGCCGGGCTGGCCCTCGCCGTCAACATCGGGCAGTCCGCGATCTTCACCGCCCTGTCGAGCCTGTGCATCGCGATGCTCTACCTGGCCTACCTCGGGGTCACCGGGCCGCTGCTGGTCCAGCGGATCAAGCTCCGTCGCACGGGGCTGCCGACCGGGGTCGACGAGGACGGCAAGCCGCTGTTCACCCTCGGTCGCTGGGGCATCCCGCTCAACGCCCTGGCCGTGGCGTTCCAGATCGGCATGGCGATCAACCTCATCTGGCCCCGGCCGGAGATCTACGACCTGACCGGCACCTCGTGGTGGCTGCAGTACAGCGCCCTGCTCTTCATCGGCGGCGTGCTGCTCGTCGGCTGGGCGTGGTCGAGCTGGCGGCACCGCACACACGGGCCGATCACCCTGGCCGAGGTCCCCACCACCGCGGCGGTACCCGTCCCCGCAGCCGCGACTGCGGCGAGCCCGACCGCCGCCTCCGTCGAAGCCTGATCCGGAAGGAACCCCATGCGCGACCTCCACCAGACCGACAGCGTGCTCGCCTCCCGGTCCGACGCACGCGCCCAGGCCGGCTCGCAGTCCGAGTACATGCCGTACCTGCCGGCGTCGTCGTCACCGTTCGCCCCCGAGGGCGTCGACCCCGCGCAGCTCGTCTGGGCCGAGACGGTGGCGCCGGGCGGGTACACGCACAAGGTGCTGGCCCGCGGGTCACGGCTGCGGTTCGACGACCCGACGGGTCAGGCCTGCGCCAACGTCCTGGTGTTCAACGCGCTCGAACCGTGGGAGCGGCTCAACGTCGCCGACACCCAGAAGATCCCGTGGCAGGCGTACCTGGGCCAGGGTTCCCCCCTGCTGAGCGGGGACGGCCGGGCACTCGCGACCGTGCTCGAGGACACCTCGGGGCACCACGACGCGTTCTGCGGCACCTCGACCGACGCCTGGAACGAGCGGAAGTACGGCGACGCGGCACCCGAGGGGCGCACCCCGAGCGGTCGGTCGCTGTTCGCGAAGGCCGCCGCGAAACACGGGCTCACCAAGCGGGACCTGCCGCCGAGCATCTCGTTCTTCCAGGGCGTGCGGATCGACGCCGAGGGGGCGATGACCTTCACCGGTTCGGCGGGCGCGGGCACCCACGTCACGCTCGTCGCCGAGCTGCCGCTGCTCGTGCTGGTCGCGAACGTCGCGCACCCGATCGACCCGCGCCCGGACTACCTGGTCGGACCACTGCGGGTGCACGCCTGGCGCGGGGCCCCGACGACCGCGGCCGACGAGCGGTTCACCGCGACGCCGGAGCTCACCCGCGCCTACCTGAACTCGATCGACCACGCGGAAGCCCGAGGCCTGTGATGACCGACACGACGACCCACACCCCCACCTCCACCGTCCCGGTCGGAGCCGTCCACGACCCGGACGTCGCTCTCGACTGGAGCGAGTCCCTGGTGCCGGGCACCGTGGTCCGCGACGACCGGGTCGCCCCGCTCGCGCCGTGGTCCGCCGTGGTCCGCGCCGGCGAGGTGCTCACCATCGTCGACGTCGGCGGCAACCAGAGCGCCGACTGCCTGCTCTACGACGCCCACGACCCCGACGAGCGGTACAGCGTGCCGGACACCCTCGCCGCACAGGGCAACGCGTACGTCCGGACCGGCACCGTCCTGATGTCGAACGAGGGCCGCCCGCTGATGACCGTCGTCGCGAACGAGATCGACCGGCAGGACACCATCGGCGGCGCGTGCTCGAAGGAGTCGAACACCCTGCGGTACGGGCACCACACCCAGTACCAGCACGGCTGCCGCGAGAACTTCCTGGCCGAGGCCGGCCGCCACGGACTCGGTGCCCGCGACATCGTGTCGAACCTCAACTGGTTCATGAACGTGCCGGTCGAGGCCGACGGCGCCCTCGGGATCGTCGACGGCATGAGCGCCCCCGGCAAGCGGGTCGCGATCCGGGCCGAGCGGGACGTGCTCGTCGTCGTCTCGAACTGCCCGCAGATGAACAACCCCTGCAACGACTTCTCCTGCACACCGCTGCGCATGATCGTGGTCCAGCCGTGACCGCCGCGCCCGACCCCACCGGGACCGCCACCGTGAACCAGACCCCCGCCCTCAGCACCGACACCGTCCTCGTCGCGAACCGCGGTGAGATCGCCCGCCGCATCATCCGCTCCGCGAAGGCGCTCGGCATGCGCACCGTCGCCGTCTACTCGGACGCCGACCGCGCGGCACCCCACGTGCGCGAGGCCGACACCGCCGTCCGGCTCGGACCCGCACCCGCCCGCGACTCGTACCTGCGCATCGACGCGGTGGTGCAGGCCGCGAAGGACACCGGCGCCGGACTCGTGCACCCCGGCTACGGGTTCCTGTCCGAGAACACCGACTTCGCCCGGGCCTGCGAGGACGCCGGCATCCGGTTCGTCGGGCCGACCGCCGACCAGATCGTCCGGTTCGGCGCGAAGCACACCGCCCGCGAGCTGGCCGCCGCGGCAGGGGTCCCGATGCTCGCCGGCACCGGACTGCTCGCCAATGTCGACGACGCCGTGGCCGAGGCCGAGCGCATCGGATTGCCCGTCATGCTCAAGGCCACCGGGGGTGGCGGCGGGATCGGCATGCAGGCGTGCTCGACCCTCGACGAGGTCCGCGAGGCCTACACGAGCGTCGTCCGCCTGGCGACTGCGAACTTCGGGTCGGCCGGCATCTTCCTCGAACGACTCGTGCGGCCGGCCCGGCACGTCGAGGTCCAGCTCTTCGGCGACGGCGAAGGCCGTGTCGCGGTGATCGGCGACCGCGACTGCTCCCTGCAGCGCCGCAACCAGAAGGTCATCGAGGAAGCCCCGGCACCGGCGCTCCCCGAGCACGTCCGCGCCGAGCTGCACGAGTCCGCCCGCCGCCTGGCCGAGAGCGTCGGGTACCGCAGCGCCGGCACCGTCGAGTTCGTCTACGACCCGGTGCGCGAAGAGGCGTCGTTCCTCGAGGTGAACACCCGCCTGCAGGTCGAGCACCCCGTCACCGAGGAAGTGTTCGGCGTCGACCTCGTCGAGCTCATGCTCCGCCTGGCCCGCGACGGTGCCGCCGGCATCGACCCCGACGTCTTCGACCGCACCTGGACCCCGAACGGCCACGCCGTCGAGGCCCGTGTCTACGCCGAGGACCCGGCGAAGGGCTCGCTGCCCTCGAGCGGCCTCGTCACCCAGGCCGTGTTCCCGAGCGCGACCACGGCATCCGGCGAGCGCACCGGCATCCGCGTCGACGGCTGGGTCGAGACCGGCTCCGAGGTGTCCGCGTTCTACGACCCGATGCTCGCCAAGGTGATCGCCACCGGGGAGACCCGCGACGACGCCCTCGACCTGCTGCGCGACGGGCTCGCGGCCACCCGCATCGACGGCATCGTCACGAACGCCGGGCTGCTGCGTGCGCTGACCGACGACCTCGAGCTCCGCACCGCCACGCACTCCACCTCGACGCTCGACGCGACCGAGGACCCGGACCCGCGCATCGACGTCGTCGCGCCCGGCACCATGACGATGATCCAGGACCTGCCGGGCCGGGTCGGGTACTGGCAGGTGGGCGTCCCGCCGAGCGGCCCGTTCGACGCGGCGTCCTTCGCCGAGGCGAACCGCGCCGTGGGGAACCCGGACGGTGCCCCCGCGCTCGAGGTCACCGCGACCGGCCCGACGCTCCGGTTCTCGGCCGCCGCGGTGGTCGCGCTCGCGGGAGCGCCGGCGCCGGTCACCCTCGACGGTGAGCCCGTAGCGCTGTGGGAGCCGGTCGAGGTCGGCGCCGGCCAGACCCTGGCGATCGGCACGGCTCCCGGTCCGGGCCTCCGCACCTACCTGGCGGTCCGCGGCGGCTTCGACGTGCCGACGTACCTCGGCTCGACCGCGACCTTCACGCTCGGTGGCTTCGGCGGCCACGCCGGTCGGGCCCTGCTCGCCGGCGACGTCCTGCGCCCGGGTTCCCCGGACTCGGACGCCCCGCACCCGGCGTTCCCGTCCGGCACCCGTCTGGGCCTGGTGGGCGGTCCGACCCCGGCCGACCGCCGCACCGCGCTCACCGACGCGTGGGAGATCGCCGTCACCGAGGGGCCGCACGCCGCACCGGACTTCTTCACCCGGGCCGACCTCGACGTCTTCTACGCCACCGACTACGCCGTGCACCACAACTCGGCGCGCACCGGCATCCGGCTCATCGGGCCGCGGCCGGAGTGGGCGCGGACCGACGGCGGCGAGGCCGGTCTGCACCCGTCGAACATCCACGACACCCCGTACGCCGTCGGTGCGATCGACTTCACCGGGGACACCCCGATCATCCTCGGACCGGACGGGCCGTCGCTCGGCGGCTTCGTCTGCCCCGCCGTGGTCGCCAGCGGCGACCTGTGGAAGCTGGGCCAGCTCCGCCCGGGTGACACGGTCCGGTTCGTCCCCGTCCGCGAAGCCGACGCCGCCGCGCTCGACGCACGCCGGGCCTCCAGGACGGTGCCGCGCACCGGAGGCGACGGCGACGACGGCGTGATCGCCCGCCTGGACGCGACCGACGTGCGGCCGAGCGTCGCGTACCGACGCGACGGCGACGACAACGTGCTCGTGGAGTACGGCGACATGACCCTCGACATCGCGCTGCGGATGCGCGTGCACGCGCTCATGACGAAGCTGCAGGAGCACACGCCGAAGGGGATCCTCGACATCACGCCGGGCATCCGCTCGCTGCAGGTGCACACCGACGCGTCCGTGCTCAAGGCGCGCGACGTGGCGGGGCTGCTCCGCGAGCTCGAGGACGAGATCCCGCCGACCGGCCAGCTCGTCGTGCCGTCGCGCACCGTCAGGCTGCCGCTGTCGTGGGACGACCCGGCCACCCGGCTGGCGATCGAGCGGTACATGAACGGCGTCCGGAACGACGCCCCGTGGACCCCGTGGAACATCGAGTTCATCCGTCGCATCAACGGGCTGGAGAGCGTCGACGACGTCTTCCGCACCGTGTTCGACGCGAGCTACCTGGTGCTCGGCCTCGGCGACGTGTACCTCGGCGCCCCGGTCGCGACCCCGCTCGACCCCCGGCACCGCCTGGTCACGACGAAGTACAACCCGGCCCGCACCTGGACCGCCGAGAACTCCGTCGGCATCGGCGGCGCGTACCTGTGCATCTACGGCATGGAGGGTCCGGGCGGCTACCAGTTCGTCGGCCGCACCGTGCAGATCTGGAACCGGTTCCGCCGGGGCGGGCTGTTCCAGGAGAACCCGTGGGCGCTGCGGTTCTTCGACCGGATCGAGTGGTACCCGGTCGGTGCGGACGAGCTGCTCGAGCTGCGCGCCGAGACGGACGCCGGACGGGGCTCGTTCGAGACCGTCGAGGGCGAGTTCTCGATCGCGTCGTACAACCGGTTCCTGGCCGACAACGCCGGGTCCATCGCCGATTTCCGGGCGCAGCAGGCGCAGGCGTTCGGCGAGGAGAAGGAGCGGTGGCGGGCATCAGGCGAGTTCGACGTCCGTGACGAGCCGGCCGCTGTGGTGGCCGACGCCGTGACCGTGCCGGAGGGGTCGACCGCCGTGTACGCCCCGTTCACCTCGACCGTGTGGCAGGTGGACGTCCGCCCCGGTGACCGTGTGGACGAGGGGCAGAAGCTGCTGGCCGTGGAGGCGATGAAGATGGAGTCGATGGTGCACGCACCGGTGCCGGGCCACGTGCTCGAGGTGTACATCAAGCCGGGCGACCAGGTCGCGCCGGGCCAGGTCCTCGCCGCGATCGGAGCGGCAGCGTGAGCGGGGCCGTCGCCACTGCGGCCGCCACCACGTCCGCCGCCGCCCGCGTCCGTGACGCCTTCGCCCGCATCGACGCCGTCGACCGTCCCGAGGTCTGGATCACCCTGCGCGACCGCACCGACGTGCTGGCCGAGGCCCTCGCCGTGGACCCGTCCCTGCCCCTGGCCGGCCTGCTGTTCGCCGTGAAGGACAACATCGACGTCGCCGGCCTGCCCACCACCGCCGCCGCCCGCTCCTACGCCCACGACCCCGCCGCCGACGCCACCGCCGTCGCCCGGCTGCGCGCCGCCGGCGCCGTCATCGTCGGCAAGACGAACCTCGACCAGTTCGCCACCGGCCTGGTCGGCACCCGCTCACCGTTCGGCGCGGTCCGGAACGCCTGGGACCCGACGCGGATCTCCGGCGGCTCGTCGAGCGGTTCCGCCACGGCGGTCGCCCTGGGCATCGTCGACTTCGCGCTCGGCACCGACACCGCCGGGTCCGGCCGGGTGCCCGCCGCGCTCGGCAACCTGGTCGGGGTGAAGCCGACGAAGGGGCTCGTGCCGAACACCGGGGTCGTCCCCGCCTGTCGCTCGCAGGACTGCGTCACGGTGTTCGCCCGGTCGCTCGACCTGGCGCGCACGGCGGCCGAGCTGATGGCCGGTCCGGACGGCGTCGACCCGCTCGCGCGGCCCGACCTCGCCCTCGCCGACCTGCCGGCCGTCCCGCGCATCGCGGTGCCGCTGCCGTCGCAGCTCGAGGGGCTCGCACCCGGTTGGGCCGAGGCGTTCGCCGCGGCCGTCGACCGGTTCCGTGCGCTCGGACACCAGGTGGTCGAGGTCGACATCGCACCCCTGCTCGACGCCGCGTCGCTGCTCTACGGCGGCGCGTTCGTCGCCGAACGGTACGCGGCCGTCGGCGCCCACATCGAGGCCCACCGCGACGAGGTCGGTGCCGACCTCGACCCGTCGGTCGCCGCGATCGTGCTCGGTGGCGCACGACCGACCGCCGCGGAGCTCTTCGCCGACCAGGAACGGCTCGACGCGTTCGGGGCAGCGGGTCGCGCTGCACTCGAGGGCACCACGGCACTGCTCACCCCGACGACGACGTGGCACCCGACGCTCGAGCAGGTCGCGGCCGATCCGATCGGCGCGAACAGCCGAATGGGTCGGTACACGAACTTCGCGAACCTGCTCGACATGGCCGCGCTCGCGGTGCCGGCCGGCTTCGTCGACGGGCTGCCGTTCGGCGTCATGCTCACCGGTCCGGCGTTCAGTGACCGCCGCCTGGCGGCGTTGGCGGGCGCGTTCGCCGCTCCGACCGTCGACCTGCTGGTCGTCGGGGCGCACCTGCGCGGGCAGCCGCTGAACGGGCAGCTGGTCGCGTCCGGCGGATCGTTCGTCCGGGAGGCCCGCACCGCGTCCGACTACCGGCTGTACGCCCTCGACACGGTGCCGCCCAAGCCCGGGTTGGTCCGCGTGGGTCCGGTCGCGTCCGGCGCTGCTGCGCCGGGGTCGGGCTCGGGCTCGGGCTCGGGCTCGGGCATCGTCGGGGAGGTCTGGCGCCTGCCAGCCGCCGGCTTCGGCACCTTCGTCGCGGCCCTGCCCGCACCGATGGCGATCGGCACCGTCGCGCTCGACGACGGCACCGAGGTCACCGGGTTCCTGGTCGAGCCGTTCGCGGTCGAGGGGGCCGAGGACATCACCCACCACGGCGGCTGGCGCGCGTACCGGGAGCAGTCGTGACGGACACCGGCTGTCAGGATGGGGGCATGACCCCCGACGACCGGCCCGTGCGCCCCGGCCGACCGCGGATCGTGCCGAACGCCGACTCCGCGCTGAGCCCGCGCGACCAGATCCTCGACGCCGCCGCCGCGCTGTTCGTCGAGAACGGCATCAGCGCGACCTCGACCCGGGCGATCGCCGAACGGGTCGGGATCCGGCAGGCCTCGCTGTACTACCACTTCGCCGGCAAGGACGACATGCTCGTCGAGCTGCTCACGACCTCGGTGCGCCCGAGCCTCGAGCTGGTCCGCGGCCTCGAGCAGCGCGTGCCGGAGTCGGCCTCGGCCGCCGGTGCCCTCGCCGCGCTGGTCGTCGCCGACGTGGACACCCTCGCCCGTACGCCGCACAACATCGGCACGCTGTACCTGCTGCCCGAGGTGCAGGGCGAGCGCTACGACGGGTTCCGGGCCGAGCGCGTCGAACTGCAGGAGGCCTACGGTCGCCTCGGCTCGCGCGCTGCCACCCCGGACGTCGCCGCCGGCGTCTCGCCGTCGCGTCTCGGTGCCGTGCTCATCCAGATCACCGAGACCGTCATCCAGCTCCGCCGGTCCGGCCCCGTGCAGGACGCCGATCGCGACGCCCTCGTCGCGACCTGCCTGCGCGCCTGCGGCCTCGACACCGCCGCCGTGGCCGAGGCCCGGCGCGACGCCGAGTCGCTGCTGGCCGCCGTCGCGGTCTGACCCTCCCTCTCCCCTCTGCAAGGAGTCACCATGACCACGATCACCCCCGCCGCACACCGTCCGCTCGCCGACGCCCTGCTCCCCCGTACCGCCGTCGTCAGCACCGCCCTGGTCCTCGGCGGTGCGCTGCTGACCGCCGGCGCCGCGCAGGTGTCCGTGCCGATCTGGCCCGTCCCGATCACCGGGCAGACCCTGGCCGTGCTGCTCGTCGGCAGCGCCCTCGGTGCCCGTCGCGGTGCCCTGTCGATGCTCGTCTACGCACTGCTCGGCGTCGTCGGGCTGCCGGTCTTCGCGGACGGTTCGGCCGGGGTCGGCGTGCTCGTCGGCCCCTCGGGCGGGTACATCGTCGGCTTCGTCGCCGCCGCGGCCCTGGTCGGCTGGGTCGCCGAACGCTTCGGCGACCGCCCGCTGCGGAACGCGCTGCTGTCCTTCGCCCTCGGCACCGTCGTCACCTTCGTGGCCGGGATGGCCTGGCTCGCGGTGGCACTCGGCCTCGACCTGCAGCTGACCCTGCAGTACGGGCTGTACCCGTTCGTCCTCGGTGGTGTGGTGAAGACCGTGATCGGCGCCGGCGTGATCTCGCTCGGGTGGACCGCGGCACTCCGCTCGGCCACCCGCCGGTGAGCGCTCCGTCAGGACTCCGCCGCCGACCGTAGGGGTTCCGTCAGGAGGCCTTCCGCGCTGCTCGAGCGCGCGAGAGCGTGTGGTCGTGACACTGACTGCGATCATGCCGACGCTCCGCGCGTCGCTCCCCGATCCGATGGACCCGTTCCTCTGGCCGGCCCACACCGTCGCGACCACCGACGACCTGCTGGTCTCGGCGATCTCGATGGTCCGGCTCGCCGACCTCACCGGCACCCCGACCGTGCACACCGCCGAGCAGTCCCCGCCCCGGTACCGCCCGCGCGGCTGGGCACCCCGCGACGTGAGCGTCGCCGTGGCGTCGGTCACCCGTGTGCGGCGACCGCGCACCGGGGTGGTGCTCCTGGAACTGGACGCGGTCCTGCCGACCTGCGCCGTGCTCGACCAGGTGCGCCTGATCGGACGCCGGAGCACCGCTCCCCTCTCCCCGATGTACGTCGTCACCCGCTGTGATGGTCAGGCCGACGGTCCGTTCCACCGCCTCCCGGCTCCGTTGCCCGCTGACGTCCGCGAAGGCGACCTGGTCTGCTTCCCGTGCCTGGCGACCGTCCGGCACCGCGACGTCGTCGAGCCGGTCCGGGCGGAACTCGAGCCGGTCCGGGCGGAACTCGCGCCGGTCGATCGATGACCACGGCGCTGCCGGTCCGCACCCGGCTGCTCGACGGCACCCACCTGTGGGGCCGGTACACGATCCGACCCGTCGGGCGGACGCTGTGGAGCTCGCGGACCCTCGTCGTGTTCCCGCCCGGCACGACCACCGGCGAGCGCCTGCTGCTGCGTGCCTGGCACGTCTGGCCGGCCGCCGGGGCGGTCGTCGCCCTCGCTGCCCTGGTGCTCGCCGTCTCGGTCCCCGCCGTCGGTACGACCACCGCGCTGCTCGTCTACGGCGGCGGCTTCGCGATCCTCGCCCGCGCCACCCGCACGTTGCGACCGCGGGTGCGGTCCGTCACCGTGACGACGTTCCTGGGCGACGGCCGCCGCGAGGTCCACGGCGACGAACGTCTGCTCACCGGCTCCCTGGACGCGCTGTCGATCCTGGAGCAGGCGCTCCGGGCCGACCGCATCCGCCCCGTCGACTTCGAGCTGATCTGGGCCGACGTGTGGAACGCCCTGGAGTCCCCGGACCCGGACCACCGCGTGCAGCGGTCATCCTGAAGCCCGTTCCCGCGCCGCGCGTTTGTATGGGTCCGGGAAGGAGTACGCGATGAAGCACATCCACTACGACGCCACCACGATCCTGGTCGGTGACGACGTCGCCGACGCCGTGATCGAGTACGCCGCGGCCCTCGCAGGCGGGGACCGAGCGGACACCGTCGACGTGCCCGCCGTCGCCGACGACGGGACGATGACCACCACGAAGATCCTCATCGGGCCGTCGAGCGAGATCGTCATCGAGGACGCGGAGGAGGACGAACTCGAGATGGACAACGGGGAGTTCGTCGGGCGGCTGCGCGCCGCCGCGAAGACCTTCGGGCACAGCGAGCCGATCCACGCGAACACGCGGACGGACCTGGCGGACGCGGCGGAGGCCGCCGAGGAGTCCTGACGCCCGGGCGTCGCGCTTCCGCGACGAAACGGAGAGGGTCTCCTGTACGGTGGTGATTCCGGAGAGCCTCTCCGGTACTCGACGCCACAGCCTGGAGGCCCGCCATGCCCGAGCAGACCGCTCCCGCCGGGCGCGCACCGCGTTCACTGCACTCCCCGCGTCCCGCGCGCGCTGACGCGCTGCGGAACCGGGACCACATCCTGCGGGTCGCGGAGCGGGCGTTCACCGAGCACGGCGTCACCGGCTCGCTCGACGCGATCGCCAAGCAGGCCGGCGTCGGCGCCGGCACCCTGTACCGGCACTTCCCCACGCGCGAGGCCCTGCTCGCCGAGCTCCTCGCCGCGCGCGACGAACACCTGGTGGCCCGTCGCGAAGCGCTGCGCGACGGCTCCGTGGACACCGGCGACGCCCTGCACGGCTGGCTCGACGCGGTCACCGAGTGGGCCGGCACGTTCGACGGACTGCCCGAACCGCTCCGTGCCGCCGCGTCGTCCGACTCGTCGCCGCTCGCCCTGACGTGCCAGGGGTTCATCACCACCACGGACGAGTTCCTCCGCGCCGCGCAGCGTGCCGGTCGTGCACGTGCCGACGTCCGCGCGCGGGACCTGTTCCTCGCCGCGTTGGCGACCAGCTGGGTCCGGGGTGCCGCGATGGCCGACGACTCGTCGTCCGCCGCGCTCTCCGCCCTGTCGCGGCGCGGCTGGGAAGCCCCTGCTCTCCCCTGACCTCCACCACTGTTGAAAGGGCACCACATGAACCGCATCGGCATCATCGGCAGCGGAGCCATCGGCACCGCGATCGCACGCCTGGCCGTCGCCGCCGACCTCGACGTCCTCATCGCGAACTCGCGCGGCCCCGAGTCGCTGCAGGACCTCGTCGCCGAGCTCGGCCCGCGTGCCCAGGCCGGCACCGTGCGACAGGCCGTCGAGTTCGGCGACGTGCCCGTCCTCGCGATCCCGCTCACCGCCTACCCGGCACTCGCCCCCGACCTCGACGCTTTCGCCGGGCGGACCGTGCTGTCGACGGGCAACTACTACCCCGGTCGCGACGGCCGGATCGAGCAGCTCGACACCCTCGCGACGACCACGGCGGAGTACGAGCAGACGCTCCTGCCCGGCACGCGGATCGTCAAGGCGTTCAACAACATCGTCGCGCACCACATCCCGAACCTCGCCGACTCCGCGCCCCGCACCGCACTGCCGATCGCGGGCGACGACGAGCAGGCCAAGGCCGTGGTCGCCGAGCTCGTGCAGCTGCTCGGGTTCGACACCGTGGACGCCGGGACCCTGGCCGAGTCGTGGCGCTTCGAGCCGGAGTCCGGGGCGTACACGGGGATCTACGCGGCGAGTGCCGAGGGGTTCGCGGCGGACTACCTGGCGGATCAGGGAGCACCATTGCCCGCCGAGCGGCTGCGGGACATACTGGCGGTGTCGCACCGGGCGGATGTGGCGAACCGGCAGTTCTGACGATCGCAGCTCCAGGGGGACACTTGCGACGACGAAACCATCAGCTCCTCACTGCAGCAGTGGGCATGGCCTGCATCGCCCTGGTCAGCGGGTTGTCCGCATGTGCCACGCCTGGGGCTACCTCCGGGCCGGAGCCCGATGCGCTGAGCGCAGCGCGAGCGGAGACCATCCTCGACGCGAATGCCGACCAGGCGTGGCAGCTGGTCGAGTCACGCCATCCGGGGCTCGACCGGCCGGCGGTCGACCGCGTCCGGACCGTCTCGCACGCCGACTGGGCCCCGACGCAGGAACGCTGCATGAGCGCCGCGGGGTTCCCGCAGGCGAAGGCGATGCCCGACGCGAGCCTCGTCTCCGGACAGGTGCCGGCGGAACAGTCCGAGCCGTTCGCGGTCGCTGAGTACATGTGCGGGGTCGAGTACCCCATGGCCGCGAAGTACCAGACCGCTTTCAACGAGTCCCAGTTGGAGTGGCTCTACCGCTACTCCACGGGCGAGCTCACGAAGTGCTTGCAGGACCACGGCATCGCGGTGGGGCGCGGCCCGAGCGAGCAGGAGTTCGTCGACAGCGACGGGGCGTGGTCGCCGTACCGGTCGGTCGATCTGCCGCAGTCCCAGTACTACGAGCTCGTCACCGCCTGCCCGGAGATCCCGGACTCGATCTACGGCTGAGCGGCTCGGGAGAAGTCTCCCGAGAGCCCGCTCGTCCGAGCTGCCCACCCAGGGAACCGAGGAGCGCGACGACGAAGCCGACGATCTGCAGCGGCGACAGCGCCTGGCCGAGGACGACCCACCCGAGCACCGCAGCGGTCAACGGGCTGAGGACACCCAACAACGCGATCCGGGCCGACGGCAGCGCCCGTGCGCCTCGGAACCAGACGCTGTAGGCCAGGGCCCCACCGACCAGCGTGAGCCAGGCGTACGCACTCGGAGCCGACCTGACGCGCTCCGCTTCAGGCGGCGCCGTGGCCCCGGCTGTGCCCGTGGCCGTGCTTCGTCGCGTTGGCGTTGACGAGGTGCAGTTCGTTGCCGTGGCGCTCCACCACGGGCTCGTACCCTGCGGGCAGGCCGGCGATGCGGACCCGGCTGAAACTCGAGCCCTTCGCGATCCGGTCCGCCGTGATCAGGACCAGGTCGTTCGCCACGGCCGTGCCCTTGGCGACGTGCACCCGCAGCGTTCCGCCGAACGACGCCGTGCCCTCGACGCGCAGGGCAGGACGGGGTCCGGAGACACTCAGCGACAATGCGGCGTGCGAGCGCTGCGTCAGGTTGCCGCCGATGCGGATCACCCTCGTGCTGGCCTCGGCGAGCGTGCCGGAGACAGTGGTCACCGACCCCTTGCCCAGGGCAGCAGCGGAGTCCGCGATCAGCGTCCCACCGCGGACGACGGTGCCGCCGGTGTAGCGGTTCGAGCCGGCGAGGGTGAGGGTGCCGGTCCCCCGCTTGGTCAGTGACCCGGTCCCGCCAATGTTGTTGCGCCAAGTGTCGGCGGCGTCCAGTCCCTTCTCGGCGGCGTCCATCGAGACGCTCACCGCGCTGTCGAACGCTCCGTAGCCGGACGCTGCCGAGAAGAGGTCGAGGCGCCCCCACCCTTCCGCGTCGTCCAGCAGGGGGTAGCCCGACGGCAGCGCGGTCGTCCGGAGCACCTCTCGGATCTGGGCGTCGCTGAGGTACGGCAGGCGGGTCCGCAGGAGCGCCTCGGCACCCTTCGGCACCGTGGCGGGGATCGTCTTCGTGCCGGTCCGCGTGAACCCGTACGTCAGACGCCCGCGGTAGTCCTTCTTGTCCGACGCGTAGTCCGCGTACCGATCGACCGCGCTCGGGCTGGCAGTGGCGAGCACCTTCTCCGCCTGCTGGTGCGCCTGCTGCTCGAGCTGCGTGTTGGCCGGGTCGTCCAGGATGGCCGCCGCCAGCGCAGTCGCCAGCACTCGTCCTCCCATGACGTCGAGCGGCGAGTGCATCCCCGCGACGATCCGACTGTTGCCGATCTCCGAGCCGTTGGCGAGGAGCTCGGTGTACTTCTCCGGGTACGCGTACGCGAACGCCAGAGAGGCCAGGTAGCCGGCGTTGGTGTGTCCGCTGGGGAACCCGCCGTCGGTGGCGGGCGTCGGCGACTTCTCGGGGACGAGCTGCGGCAGCACCTTCACGTCCTGGCTCTGCCGGTACGGCCGCGCGTACTGGTAGTACTTCTTCGCGTTGCTGGCCGAGGAGTAGTCGCCCCGCAGCGTGTTCACCAGCTGGACGACGTCGCCGAGTTCCGAATCGGTGTCCGCCCACGCTCCCTTCGCGTTGCCCTGGTCGACGTACTGCTTCGTCGTGGCATCCGCAGGGATCTCGTCGGGGATCGTCGTGCCCGCGTTCGTCGCGGTCCGCACCGCGTCGGACAGGTCACCGAAACCCGCGATGGCCGAGTAGCTCTGGTTCCGTCGGTCGATCAGGTACGCCTCGTGCCCCTGCGCATCCGTGCGGGTCTGCGTGGTCCGCGCTGCCTGCGCGATGTTCGAGTCCAGGATCCGCTGCGCTGCGGCACTGGTTGCGACCCCGTTGTCCCACGACGATCCCGGGCTCCACAGGGTGCCGAACTGCGACAGCACCCCGGTCGCGGCGTTCGTCTCGGGCGTCGTGGCGGCAGGGGTGTTCGTCTTGTAGGTGTCCACGAAGTACCCGTAGGCCCCTGGACGCGGCGCGGTCCCCGATGTCGCCGCGGACGCTCCCGCCGGAGCGATCAAGGACACGGCGCACGCCACCGCCAGGACCCCCAGCACCGTGCGGGCCCGACGTCTCGGAACAGCGATCAGGAACCGGCGCATGGCGTTCTCTCCACTCGGGGCATGGTCACACGACTCGGTGACACAGAGCAGCAGCGTGGCGCAGGCCCGTGAACCGGAAGTGGCAGGTGTGTGAACCGCTGCCGTACTCGCTGCTGTTGCTCACCACGGACCCCGCCGGGTACGGCGACGACAGGTTCGCACTCATGACCCCTCGACGCGTTGCACTCATGACGCTGGGGCTGCTGGTCATCATCATCGGCTTCGTGTTGATGGCCCACTCGGACGGCAGGCTCGACCGTCTGGCGGCGGTTCTCGTCGTCGTCGTCGGGTTTGCTCTGCTCCTGTTCACAACGGCGCGACCGGGTCAGGCGGCGCTCGCGCGCTACTGGAGCAGGTACGAGAGGAAGTAGCCGCGCACCCGTCACTCCTGCCGGACCGTCGAACTGTCCGTTAGCGGACGTGGAGCTCGAGGTAGTCGAGGGCCCGGCGCACCGTCTCTTCAAGCGGGCGGGTGCTGTCGATGACGAGTCGATCGTCCGTGCGGGGCTCGTACTCGTCGGCGGCCCGCTGTACCTCGTCCCACGTCGGCAAGATGAACCCGGGCAGGTCGTTCGCACGCTGCTCCACCCGGCGACGGTGCTCGTTGACGTCCGCACACACGACCTCGATCACGCGCAGCGGAACCCCGGCGGCTTCCGCTGTCGACGCCCATCCAGCCCGAGCGGGTTCGACACCACTCACCGCGTCGGCGATGACCACCTGTCCGCGAAGCAGATTCGGCACCGCGATGGCGTGCATGATCGAGTAGGCGGCGATCCCGGACTGCTCGCGCGGAATCTGGTACTTCCACATCGCGCCCTCGATCGCATCAACGCGAAGCGTCAGTGAAGGCGTCAGCTCCGCGATCGCAGCAGACAGCGTCGACTTCCCTGCGCCGGGAAGACCACAAACCTGAACCAGCATCGGCAACTCCTTCGTTCCCCGGAGCTCCTTGTCTATCGGTCCTGGACGCGCAGCACCAGCGAAGTGGATACCTTCGTCGGCTTCCGATGACGTGTCCGAATGCCGCGCCGTGAAGCCCTCGGACGGGCGAGATCTGCACCGTCGCAGCGGCTGACGCACGTCACGACGCGCGGGGCACGTTCGCGCGCACGTCGTCGGCCTGCGCCTCGTCGAGTACCCAGAATCCGGTGTGCTCCGGGTAACACTCCCGCAGGTAGGCCCGCACGGCCTGCCCCGGACGAGACTCGTTCGTGTAGCCGAGCTCGGCTGCCAGCTCTCGCGGTGTGTACGTCGTCATCGGTTGCTCTCCCTCTCAGCCGCGCCCGCGCAGCCGCCGAAGCCAGCCGGAGCGCGTAGTGGTCTCGCTACTCGCCTGGGGTGGTGACTCCCCCGCCGCCGGCACGGGCCGAGTCATGGGCGCCGGCGCGCCGATCGTGATGGTCAGCTCGCGCTCCGCAGGGTCCGGGATCGGCGTCATCGGCCAGTCCGACGGCTCGTAGTTGTCCGGAACGACGTACCCGCCGCAGTCGACGACCTCGCCGGCGGCGTTCACCGTGACGTGCTGCACGTACAGCGTCCCGTCGTCGAAGTCGTAGGGGCTGGGCCCGTCCGGTGCGTACGCCGTCTGCTGGCGAAGCCCCTTCGACCAGGAGAGCCGGCCGACGGCGCCTTCGTCCGACGACGCCCACCAGTGGGTCCCTCGCCACTCGACGTGGAGCTCGTCGCCGACGCGGACTGATCCGATGTGCTCGGTGACCGTCGAGTGGTACAGGCTCGACAGCATCGGCGTTCCTCGGCCGGCGTACACACCTGCCATGAGCCCCGCGACACCGAAGCGACGATCGCCGTTCTTGTGCCTCGAGCCGAGCTGCTGATGACCATCCGCGGCCGCCGGCGGTTCTGCCGTCTGCGCCATCACCCCTCCTCGCGCTCGCTGCTCAGGCTACGAGCCGATCAGGCCGAGAGCCACTGCGATGACCAGCCCGCCACCGACGAGCACCGCCGTGGCGCTCCCGATGATCACGGCGAGTCGTTGGTCCCTGTGCATCCCCATGCGTCGAGCCTAGGAGCCGCGGGCACTCGACCGACCACCGCCGGAGCGATCGACGTCGTCGATATCCGCAGACAGACGCAGCATCAGGTCACTTCAAAGGGTGGGACTCAGACCAACGCATAGTGCCATCTATCGCAAGTTCCGGAGCCCACGACCGCAACGGAGTCGGGTGTCACCTTCGTCGAGGAAGACGACGGCCACCGAGTAACGGCCCGGAAGTTGCGGTTGCTCACACCTTCCCGGGACAGAGCGAAAGAGCCCCACATCCCCGTTGTGACGGGGATCTGGGGCTCTTTGCGTTGGCGGGCTCTTTGCGATTTCCCTGGTTGCCTTCCAGCGCCTGGGATCAGGCTGATGCTTCGACCTGGGTTCCCCCCGCGAGCCGGAGTTGTTTCCCCCGTTTGTGAAAGCCCTGGTCAGAGGGGTTTCGGAGCATCGATCCGATAGGGCTGGCGGCGTGCGATACGGCCCGTCAGCTCTCGACTACGCGGCCCTGAAGCCGATCGCTTGGTGCGGCGATTGGCTCTTGGGGGAAATAGAGCTCCGGATTTCGCCGTTTGGGACGGCCTGAGCCAGTGGGACCTACCGGTAGTGGGCTTCAAGCAGGCTCGCATCTGCTCCGGGACGGCTGCGGGTTCTCTGGCGCGCAGCCGGAGGGACAGGAGATTCGGACGACGCGGAAGCGCCTACTCGTCGAGCCTTAGGTCGCCGAGTTCCTCGACCCGCAACGGCGCGTCGGCGAACGACGCGGTTGTCAGTCGAACCATGTACCTCTTGAAGACGCGCTTCGTGATGTCCTCGGCCTGCGTGCCGTGTACTTCGAAGCTCGTGACGGGAAGATGGCCGCGGCTGTCAGTGAACGCTCGGAGCTCCTCGTGCTGCGCGTGCTGCAGTCCATGCTTCGCTCGGTCCAGGGCCTGCACCGTAACCCGGGAAGCGCGGGTAGATGTGCCGTCGAAGAACTCGATGCCGATGATGGTCCATTTGGTTCGGTCGAGCCCGACGACTTCATACAGATCATCCGAGTTCACGGTGATGTCGTCCTCGGCGGCCGCCGTGCCCAGCCACTGGTCGTATTGCACGTGTGCGGGGCCGAGGTCATATGGGTCCACTGTCGTTGCCATAGGGGCACGGTACCGTGGAGCAGTTCGGACCGATCGTCTTCATTTCCAGATCAACCGTCCGATGCAGGTTGCTCGGCGCGAGCCCGATGGCCTGCCAGCCCCTCAGCTCACGTAATCGGCCCTGCCGTTCCATTTCCCTTTGACGGCTCCGGTCGCGAGTCCGCTCCAGGAGCCGTTGAGGATGTAGAACGCGGCTCCTCTGAGCCGCCAGGTCACGCCGACGAGTTCCTCAATGAGCTCGACCATGCCGTCGAATGTGGTCTCGGTGATGGTCTGCTCGCCGTCGGGTTGACGCTCGAGCCCTGCTAGTTCCCATCCGCCGCTGAGGAGATCGGCGCGGAGCATGTCGTGAATGAACCGGTTCCGTGTCGCATACAGCTTGTTTGCGGCGGTCAGCGCCGCGTTCACTGCTCGCCGGCCGGCATCGTCGATGCCGTCTCGTTCGGCTAAGAGCGCCTTGCACTCCTTGACGATGGTCGTGATATACCGCGGCGCATCGAGGAACGCATCGATTTCATGACGGCCGCGCAGAGCAGCATGCACGAAGCGGAGTGCTGCATCGAGGCTCGTCGTCTCCGAGGTGATCCTGCCGAGCAGGAACACCCGCTGATCAGCTGACGGCAGCGTCCGCAACAAATCGAGTTCCATGAGGCCACACTGCCATGCGATAGACAGCAGCGGGGACCTGGACCCTTTGATCCACGGAGACCCGATGGGCTGGCGCCTCCGACCGAGGCCACAGTCTGCTGCCAGCCGCGGTGCCTCTGGCCGCATCGCTTCCGCAAGCCATGTCCGTGGCATGACGTACTCTCAGTTCCACTGCTTCGGGCGATGGTCGCTTGAGCTTCAAAGAAGAAAAGCATGTCGGACTCAGTAATCAAGAACGTCGAGAAGGACCGCGACGGGGACATCACCCACGTGGGAGTCGCCGGAGACTGGAAGTGGACAGTCGCAAAGGTCGTGACGTCGATCGAATCCGGAACGAACACGTTCTACGTGATGCGCCCGCAGCGAGCGGACGTCGTCGTCCGGAGCACAGCCGGAGGGCGCGAGTACCTGAAGACGACGGCGGACACCACCACGAAGAACAACCTCGACAACCTGCCGGCGTTCTGATCGCCCAGAGATGCCACCACGAAGTCGTGGCGGCGTCTCGTCGGCGCCTCGTCAAGACGCCGGAGTGCATCCCGTTGATCGGGTACACCTCCAGCCCCGTTGATCGGTGCCGATATTAGGTGTCAGAGCACCAAGCCCGGTGCCAAGACACCAGGAGCCAGATCACGACCGTCCGCCTCGTCCGCATCACCTACGAACACCATCTCCGTGTTTGGCGCCTCCGCCTCGACCCCGACGCGACGGGCGACGGCGACAATGCTGGTGACCTCATTGGACTCAGCGGGAACGTCCGCGACCCGGACGATGAACTCCGTGTGACAATGCACCTCACCGGTTGGGGTGTCCGCCCGGAACCCGGCGGCTGGCGGGACGCGACGGGACGTGGGTCGTACCGGTGGTAGCGGTCGAGTAGGTCCGGCCGCGCAGGTCACTCGGCCGCGAAGCGCATACATCAGCGCCGATCGGTGTCGTTGGCACGAGAGCGCCGGCGGCTCGATGTCGGCGCAGCCGCGATAACGTGGCTCTCCCCGCTTCGGAGTCGATAGACTCTCACTCTCTGGCCACAACTCGATGGGTCGGATGACTCGATGGGGGACGCGTGCTCGACGACGATCTGCGGGAAGTGGAACAGCCGGACCTGGCTGATGCAGTCGGCAGGATTCCGATTGCTGTCGCCGACTGGTGGAAGACTCCGATGCAGTGGAGCTTCACCGATCACGGGCCGGCTCACTCCCGTCGTGTGGCTCAGTATGCGCTGGAGATCGCCGATAAGGCTGACGTGTCCGAGAAGTACGCGCTGAACCCGATTGAGCGCTTCGTGCTGTGGGCGGCGGCATGGGTGCACGACCTCGGCATGCAGAACCTGCGGCAGACCGAGGACGTCGGTGAGATTCGCTCGACGCACCCGGAACGGTCCCGGCAGATCCTCGAAGAGGAGCGTATCAACCTCGGCACCACGGACCGGCAGGTGCTGAACGTCATCGGCATTGTTGCGAACGCCCACGGCACCCACTATTACCGCCGTGTCGTGGATGAAGAAGGTGCTTCGCAGCGTCTGCGTGGGCACTCAGTGCGCGTCGCGCTGCTCGCGGCGCTGCTTCTGATGGCCGATGAGCTCGACCTCAATACCGAACGCGCTCTGCCGGACAATGCGCCGACGGAGTTTGAGAACGACACAGCAGCACATTGGTTGAAACACCAATGCGTTCAGGATGCAGAACTGCACAACGGCAGCTGGGGCATGCACATACGGATCGCGATGCTGTTCCCGAAGCAGCTAAGCTTCCGCGATCGCGCAGCTATTCAACAGTGGATTAGGGATAAACTGCAGCGGCAGATCGCACTCGTGGATCCGGAATTACAGGATGGCTTCAACGGCAAGTTTGAGTTCGACCCCAACATCACGTTCACCTCGTCTGAGCACCGGATGGCGCAGAAGTACGCAACGTCGGAGGTGATGGCGGTTATCCACCGCGAAAATGCGCGGTCAAAGCTAATCAATCACGTCGAATCTGCCGGACGGGCGACAGCAGCATTGGATAAGTCTCGCAGCATCCTGCTCATCGGCGGCGGTACCGCCGACGGCCGTATCCAGGATGGACGTGACGACCTTTTCGACGTGCTCCTTGCCCATGCGGCTGCGGACGACGTCGTCGTCGGGTCCGCACCCCTGCCGACGCCAGAGACCTCTCTCGCGGCGTCAGATGTGCTGTACGCCTGGACGACCCAGTTGGCGGGCGAGCCACCAGAGCTCGACGTCACCCTGTACGAGCACGACCGCCGCCGCATATTGCTCGGTGTGCTGCAGACTCAGGTACGAGAGGGTGACGGGCGGATCGTGCTCGGCCTACCAGGCTGGGAGCAGCTGTCTCTGCAGGACGCCGCATGGTTGTCCTCCGTAGTCTTCAAATCACTCGGGGAAGCCGATAGCTTGTCACTCGTCGTCAGCACCACGCCCGATCGGGGGCATCCGGAGACGCTCGCTGAGTGGGAGCATGTCATCGTCGGGGAGACCTCAAGCGAGGCGCTGCGACACTGGGTCGTCGCCCGAACGGGCCGGCAGTCCCAGCGATACAAGTCCTGGTGGATTGACTACGCCACCGCAAAGCGGACGACCCTGGACACGGAATCACAGAGAGCAGCAGGCGAATGAGCGGCGTGGACACGCTTGAGCTGAACCAGCAGGCACTTGAGTTGCTCGGCGCGCTCCCGTACTTCGACGTTGATCTGGGCGTTGATGTTGTCGCGCTGTTGCGCCAGCGTGACGGCGAGGATCATCTCCGGTGGGCGAACCAGTACCTGTTCGATCTGGTCGCCGCGGGTCTCCTTGAGGACGTGCAGGGGCTGCTGCGGGTGCCGGCGTATCAACGCGGGGAGTACGCGGGCCCGAGCTGGACGGAGCGCGACACGCTAACGGACGCGGCGTTGCAGCGGTTCGTGTCTGCGGCGTCAAACGGGCTACGAGACGACATCGAACGGGTCATTGGCCCTCGAGGGACCGACGTGCTGGTGCAGGCGGTTCGCGTCGTTGCGGATCCGCCGAGCGACTCTGAGTTCGATGTGTTAGCGGAGACGATTCAGGAGTCCGGACGGCTTGGACGGGCGAACGACGCACGTAACGCAGCTGCGACGCTGCGACGGTTTCTGTCGGACACCGACCGACGGCGAGTTTTCCTCGACGCGATGGCGAAGTGGCAGACAGGTGCTCGAGCTGAAGCTGCCGAACAATTTCGGCTCGTCCTGCAGTCAAAGACTCGGGACAAAGCAGAAGGTATCGCGGCGCATCTGCTGGCCACGTTTGAGCATGAGAACGGTGTCTCGACGTCGGAGACGATGCCGTTGTTGACGCGTGCTGAGAAGGCGCTGCGGCACGTCGACGACCCGTGGGGGCTGAGTTTGACGCTCACGACCCATGGCAGGGTCCTTCGCGATCACGCGAAGGAGACGGACCCCCCGTCGGAGAAGATTCTCACGAACGCCTTGCATCAATACGAGCGTGCGCGGAAGACGTTGGGGAAGGTGCCGCTCGACGATCTGATCGACCCACAGCGATCATTTGGTCGCATAGACCTGGGGCGGGCTGAGGTGCTCGCCGATTTGAAGCAGATTGATGCTGCTATTGAGTTGGCGGAGCAGACGCTGAAGTCGTTGCGTGAGGGCTCAGAAGAGAAGCTTTACGCCCGAACGCTTCTGGCGCGTCTCTACCGGGACGAAAACCGCATCAGCGACGCGTTGGAAGTGTTGAACTCGGACACGATTCGACGGGTCCGTGCGACCCGTCGCGCGGACTATGAGATCGCCAAGGCGTTGAACATCCTCGCAACCGTGCAGCGACGAAGCGGTGACCTTCCTGGTGCGCAACAATCCGCAGAAGAAAGCCTTGAGATCGGCCAGCAGCTGGGCGTAGGACGACACATCGCGCATGCGGCGACGAACCTGGCCGCGATCCGTATAGAGCGGTTGCAGCCGAAAGCGAAGACTGCGGATCGTGACGTTCGGGAGATTCGATCGTTGCTGTACCTGGCGCGCAATCACGGGGCGTTCGTTGAGGACCAGCTTGCACAGCTGCCTTCCTTCTGATTCCCGCGCAGGCGCTACCGCGCAACTAATGAGCGTGTTGAGCGCCGAGGTGGGATATACCGCGCTGAGCAGGCGCCCTCATCTGTTCCGTCGAAACAACCTCCGGCGCGGACAGCGAGCTTGAGCGCGATGCCGATTGCCTACCCGTCCCGACTTCTCCCCAGAACCTGAGTCGGGGCGCCGATGGCTGGCTCACTGCGGCAGCTAACCTGACGTCGTGGACGCGAACTGGGCTCCTAATCGCCTCTACGAATGGGTTGCGCTGGCATTGCCAGCAGGGGCGCCCGGTGGACGCAGTGCGGGCGACCCCTACCCCTGGGCTAATCTTTCGGATGGCAGGGTGACGCAGCTGCGTTAGCGGCATGATCAGACGCCCCGCCTGACGGGGCCTGGCGTCGACACCGACCTGAGCGTGCGTGCAATACGTATAGGTCTACTCAACTACTCGCAGGGAATCTTCTCCGGTGTTCGTAATATTGCAACGCACGCGGTTGATGAGATCAAACCACAGATCGCACTGGAGCAGCCCGCAGCGTTGATTTTCATGGCTTGTTGGGTCGACCGATGCGACCTCGTGCGCGCTGATTGAGATACCCGCAGACGTGCTTTCACTGCTTTCGTCCTCGATTGGTGTTCGACGAGCCGGCAGTACGACCGCCTCGACCTCGACCTCGCCGACCGGGATGTTCTGGCCTTGCGGTCGCCCATCTCAGTTGGAGACCTGGGGGACGTACAGCTCGCCGGGGAAGTAGGTCAAACGGGGCGAGCAACCTTCAGCATGCAGGCGAGCACGGCTGTGACGCTTGCGCGTTGGTCGATGAGCCAGTGAGCTTGACGCCATGAGCATCTCTCTCCCAACGGTTTTCGATTCGGCCACCATCGGCACGGCTACCCCGACGCTCTTCCTTGACCAGTCGGCCTGGGTGCGCCTAGCGCAGGGTGCGCGCGGGAAGAATGTCGAGTTCGAAGAGCTTCGGACCGCGCTGGAGTCCCGGATCGAGGGCGGCGAGCTCTGCATTGCCCTCTCCGCGACCAACTACCTCGAGCTGTGGCACCGCATCGACGGTGAGAGCAGACGAGATGTCGCTGATGTCATGGCCCGGTTGAGTGGCTACGTGACGGTCGCTCCGATCGAGAAGCTCATTGACCGAGACCTCCGTCGAACGCTCGGTTTGCCCGAAGCGATCGGCTCCGTCTTCGACGTAGGAGTCGATCATGCGTTCGCGAGTCCGCTTGGCCGCCTTCGGGTTGTTGCGCATCTAGCTGACGAAGACGGCGTCGAGGGTCCGGAGCTTGACCCACCACAAGACCTGGTTGACGTCTTGGCGCGCGCGGATCCGACGATGAGGGAATGGAATCACCTTGCAGGCCCCGATCGAGTGTTCGAGATGGACGGCATCGAGATGCGGCCGGAGCATCGCTTAGGCGGGCAGTTCGCGGTCCTGCAGCACGACCTCCGAGTGAGATCGGCAAGTGGTACTGACGCGTCCTTGCTATACCGGTCGCTCGTTGCCCAGACATTCCAGATGATCGCGTACAACCTCAATGAAGACGTCACGGCGGGAGTCCGTGACAGATTCCGTTCGGCCGTCGACGGTGTCGCGCTGGTGAACCACACACCGACGCTCACCGTCTTCACCGAGCTGCTATTCCGTGCCCACCGAAACTCCGATTACTCATTTCGGCAACATGATCGGGCGGACGTGATGAGTCTGGCACAGACGATCCCCGTCTGCGACGCGGTCTGGGCGGACAAACACTGGGCGTCCATCGCACGCGGCGCCCGTCTAGACGCCGCATACGACACGGTCGTCCTCAGCAGCCCGCTCGCTCTCGCGTCCTGGCTCCAGCGACTTTGATCCGTGGAGTCGTCCTGGGTATCGCACTTCCACACTGACTACGCGATTCACTAGTATTGCTCACATGTTGACATGGCGTCCCACGAAGCCGGCTCCGGAACAGGCAGCTCGAGAGCTCGTCTCCGTCGCCATGCACCTTCACACCACCTACCAGGACGTGTTCCTGTGGCGAGGTCAAACGAATACCGCTTGGGGCCTCACCCCCGGGATGCACTCCCGGGTCACTGGATCGACACTGCCTCACACGGAAGCCACCTCATCGCGGGCGACCGCGCACCTGTTGAGCACCGCGCGGGCCGTTGGAGTTCACGAGTACAACGGCGCAAAACTGCCAGACCTGGCCCTGCTCGCACACCTTCAGCACTACGGCGCTGCGACTCCGCTGCTCGACGTGTCCACGGACCCGCTGATCGCACTGTGGATGGCCGCTTTCAAGAGCCCGGAACGCCCCGGCAACGGGGACGACGTGTCCGGCGCTTTGTTCGGCATTGTCAAGCCGGAGGACAGCCACTGGATCAAGTCTCTCGATTCAAGGAAGTGGGACGACTCCCCACTGTCCATCAGCAGCAATCTCGACGGCCGTGTCTGGTGGTACCAGGCGCCGGACGTGACCGAGCGTCTCCGCATCCAACGTGGCTCGTTCCTCCTCGGCCCGCTGCAGGCCGGCCGTCCGGACGGCACCACCCTCCCGCTTGTGGTCGACCCGGCGGGCGAGAAGAACTGGGTGGAAGACCGCATCACCAGCCGCGGTAAACCCGGTGCTCCGGCAAGGCGAACCACGGACGTGTTCAAATTGGAGATCCCCGCCGCCTCGAAGCAGTTCATCCGCAAGCTGCTCATCGAGCGCTCCGGCCTGACCGTCGCGGCGATCTACCCGGTTCCGTGGCACCGCCCTTACATCGAAGAGTTCTCCCGCAGCTACGACCGATGCCGACCGCTAGGACTGGATCTGTGAGCACTTCCCGCTGCGCGAGGCGGATGAGCCACGGCCTGCATCGCGATCGCTCCTCACCCTCTGGCTAGCCCACTCGTGGGTGCACCGGACCTCGGACTTCATCGCCGGGAACGGATGATTTCACCTGGGATCCGGAACCAAGTGGCGCTCATGCAGACCCCGCTCCGACGATGCAAACCGACCTCATCGCGTCCGGAGCCTGCTACTTCGGCCTGTAGCGGGAATCACTGTCCTTGCGCTGTCTGTGTCGGGGGCGCCGGCGTCAGCTCCCCCTCCCCCCCCACAAAAAAAACACACACTCCTAAGCCTCAAACTCTCCTCGCAAGGAAGACGACCTTGCCCGAATGGCGTCGCACGATCAGCTGACACCGGGCATCAGCGCTGCGGGCTCGAGGTCTTAGTACCGGCGCAGGATCCGCCCAGCTGCGGTCGAGGCGCGGAATCGGTCGAAAGCGCCTCCTGCAGTTCCGGTCAGCACGACCATCCCAGCTTTCACCTCCCCGATGAGCCGTCGGTGTGCCTTCAACTCCTCGGGTGGAACCTGTTCGGAAGTGGCGTCGAGCACGATGACGACAAGGGTGAGGTGATCTCGGACGCGTCTCTGGCCGTCTTCGCGCGGGAGGTCCTCGCAGAGCGCGAATGTGCCAAGGAGGCCTCGGATCGCGATCCAGTGAATCGCCCGTACGGCAGTCGCTGTCGGCTCTACCCGCAGCCTTGCGTCGAAGTTGATCGTGAGGAAAGCCGAGAACGGCATCTCGGGGAAGCGCTAGCCAGCGCCGCCGACGTCGGCTGCGGCCGCGACCAACCGGTCGGCGCTGTCCTGCAGCTCGCGCGCCTGCGCTGCGACGGCGTCCCGGTGGCGTTCCTTGACCTCGGGTGGCAGCGGGAGCGTCGATGTGGGAGGCAGCGAGGCAACTTGCCGCCCATGCCGTGATTGGAGCTGCGAGGCGCTCGCGAGTGCCTCTGGGGAGCCCGGCCAGCGACGTCATCGCGCTCCGCGCATCCTCGCCCCTCTGTCCGCGCATAGAGACGTCATGACGACTTCAACCTCTCCTCGTCCCACCCCGGGCCAAGCGGCGCTCGTACGGGTCAGCGCGGCGCTCGACCGTGCGGAGCAGCTGCTTCGGGACGAGGAGTACGACCCCGAGGTCTTGCTCGTGTCGACCCCGCTCCGCGTCATCGCCTACATCCGGTCCGCGGTCGACGGTCACGATGCGACGAGCGGCGATGCTGTGGCGGGGTCATCCAGCTGAGCTGCCTCCACAGCGCCGACGGGCGGGACCTCGTCGCTCACGGCCTCCACTGCGGCGGTCGCCGACCCTGATGGATCGGAGTCGTCCACGACTGCCGCGATGCCCTGGATCAGCTGTGCGACGCGGCCGAGCTCGCGCTGCGCGTCGAGGTACTCCCGATACGCCGCCTGTGCGTCGGCGAGCAGCTTCTGGTACTACACGACGCGGATGCCGCGCTGCGCGAGGGAACGGATCTGCTCCTGCTTCACCTCGTGGTCGTCCCATCCAGCCAGCGGACGGCCGACCACGCAGATCGTCTCGAACAGTTCGTCGCTGCCGATGGACCGCAGGTACTTCCGCAGCGCGGACCGGTACTTCTCCACCTGACTGGAGAGCTCCGCCTCCGTGACGATCCGCTTCGCCCGCTTCAGCTCGACGATGACGTGGACACCGCCGGTGCGCTTATACCGGATGTCGATGCGGCTCTTCTTCTCCGCCTTCGTCAGCTTTTTCTTCAGCCCGGCGAAAGCCTTCCCGACCGTCTCCTCCATGCTCCAGTCGGTCGCGCGTTCCCAACCCGGATCGAGGAGCCAGAGGTTGTCGTACAGGTGCTCTTGCAGGACCACCTCAAGAGCGTCCTCCTCGACGTTCTCCCGGAGCTTGTCGATGACTTCGAGACGTTGCTGCACGATCCGGTGGTACATCGCCGCCTGGATGTCGCTGATGTCCCCGAACACCGTCGAGAGACGCTGGAAGTCGGCGGCCTCCAACCGGTCCAGCGCTTCGAGGTTCTCCCGGTAGCGGAGGTTCTCGAATCCTAGGACCGCCTGCGCGTAGAGCTCACGGCGTTCCTCGGCGCTGTCGACAGTCAGCTGCCCGATCTTGCCGAACAGTTTGTCCGCCTTCGGTCGGATCTTCGGCGGCAGCGTCGCGAACCACTGCTCGATGAGCGGATTGTCGAACGCCTCGCTGCGCCCCGCGGCCGCGCGCAGGTCCAGCCACGTCGCGCCTATCCGGCTCACCTGGCCGCGCAGCCAGTGCGCCAACGCGCGGTAACGCGGATCGTCCTCGATGATCCGCTGCCTACTGCTGGTGGCGATGTCCTCTAGGTCGTCGTCGTCGAGGAAGTCTGCGACGAGCTCTCCGATGAGGTACGACGCATAGACGCCGTTCTCGTTGAACTCCTCCAGGAGGTCCTCGTGGGCGAGTTTACCCCGCATGATCAGGCCGATCTTATTGAGGTTGTCCTTCGTCCCCGGATCCTTCAGGTCCGACACTGTGCGGGCGGTGCCGATCCACCCCGTCACGGTGAAGGGGACCGCGTCCGGTAACGGCTTGAGGTCTTCCCCGAGCGGCTTCAGCCTCACCGGGCCCTTGTCGACTTTCTTTTCTGCCTTGCCTGCCCGGCCGAGGTACTGCGCGGCGGTGTCCTCTTCGCCGTAGGCCCATACGTACTGCAGCTTGTGGAAGTAGTCGCGGTCCTCGACGGTGACCTCCTTGCCACCGATGTACAGGCGGAATCCGTGTTCCGCGCCGAGGATGGAGAACCGACGCGCCAGGCGGGTCCGAAGGCCCGCTGCGGCCTGCACGAGGCCTTTCTTCAGATTCCGGAGCACGATCTTCGTGCCGACCGTCTGCGCCACACGCGAGACCGGCAGCTCTTGCGGGTGGTACACCGACTGCGGCTTCGCCAACGCGGCACGGATGCCCTCTACGGACATCGACAGTGCGCTGCGCTGCCCGTCGCGGATCGTGAGCACATCGACGTCGTTCGCGACCGAGAACAGGGACAGCTTGCCGATCCCCTTCCTGCCCATCACAGCGCGTCCCTCAGGCGACTCCGGCACCTCGTCCTTGCCCCGTCGCTGATACCCGACATTCAGGAACCGCTTGTTGACCTACTCGCGGGTCATGCCGTGTCCGTCGTCCGTGATCGTCACGGTTCCGCCGGCGACGTCGATGTCGACCCGTGTTGCGTCGGCGTCCCACGCGTTCGCGACGACCTCGCTCAGCACGGCAGGGACGTTGCTGTACAGGTTGATGCCGAGATGGTTCAGCACGTTCAAGCTGATCGTCATCTCGTATGCGTGCGTCGTTGCCATAGTTCCCCCGGGTCCTCGTCGGTCGACTCCCCGACAGTAGCGGAGGTCGGGCCGACTGCGGCGCCGGGGACGCTGGGTCAGTCGGCGGCAGCAGCCTCCAGCTCAGCTGTAGGGGCCGCCTGCCCCTCAACCGCGGCTTCGGCGGCGTCGATATCGAAACCTGGCAACAGGAACGCGACCAGCTCGCGGGTCAACGCCGGTGGCACCGCGTTGCCGATCATCGTCGCGATGCTGCCGCGGCGGGTGACAGCGGAGAAGGAGAAGTAATCGGGGAACCCCTGGATCCGCGCCGCCTCATGCGCGGTGAGCGCACGCGGCCGGTCCGGGTGCATATACCGGCCCTGTCCGATGCTGCCGAAACCGCTGGTGATCGTCTGCGCCTGCCCCGACCAGTTCAGCCGTCCGTACATCGACTTGTAGCTGTGCTGGTCCCTGTGGCAGACAGGCCGCTGGTCGTTCGGCAGGTCGTAGAGGTCCCGGTCGAGGAGGTACTGCATGCGGGCGCGGTTGTCGGCGGAGGCTACGGGCGCGACGTCGTACCCTGTGGGGTCGACGAGGTCGACGAGGTCGCCGATCGCCCATCGCAGGTCGAACTTCGCATCTGCGGTGCGGGAGGTGAGCTTGCGGAGGATCTCCTCCGGGGACACATCCCGGACACGGGACGCGAGCAGCACATGTCGTTTCCGGTTCTGTGCGACTCCCAGTGTGTGCAGCGCGACGGTCGCGGTCGCGACGTCGTAACCGATGGACTCCAGATGGGCCACAGTGGTCTGCACGACGCCGTCAGTGTCGAGTCGTACCGACGGGACGTTCTCGATGAGCACGAAGTTCGGCGTCAGCACTTCGGCGGCGCGCCCCATCCGGGCGTAGAGCTCGTTCTTCGGGTCGTTGCGGCGGGTGACGTTGTTGAGGTTGCTGTGCCCTTGGCAGGGCGGCCCGCCCATCAGGAGGTGCACGTCACTGATGCTGCTGCGCAGTTCCGTCTCCGTGGCTGTGAGTCCCGCGCCGAGCGCACCATCGAAGTACGTCTCCACTGACGCGTCGACTACGTGGGCGTCAGGGAAGTTCGCAGCGTAGACGGCGACCGCCTCGGCTTCGAAGTCGATGGCGAGCGGCACCTCGACGCGGAGCCCCGCCGCGGTCGCCGCCTGCTGCACGCCGAGGGAGAGGCCACCGCATCCTGCGAACAGGTCGACCACGCGGATCGCTGCACCGCTCGTCACCGGTCGAGGGCGGTTCTTCGTCCTGAGGGACGGAACGCGGGGTCGGGTCACGACTCCAACGTTACGACGATCCGAGGACAAACTCGAGTCGACGCGGACGACGGGCGCGGCTGCAGTCAGAACCGGAGGTGGGCGACGAGACGTCGGATGTCGTCCTCGGTGAAGTCTGCGGCCGCCGCGTCCGACGCCTCGGCGAGCCGATGCAGGGTCGGGTCGGCGAGAACTGCGTCCATTGCGCGCATCTTCTCCCGCAACGCCATGTCCACCGCCTCGTCGATCGTCCCGTCGGCGACGAGGAGCGTCACCTCGGCGGACGTGCCGGCTGGCATGCCCACCCGGTGGGTCCGGTCGAGGGCCTGCAGATACAGCCCGGCGTTGAAGGAGCGGTCCACGTGGATCTGCGCCTGGCAGACCTGGTGGAGGCTGATGCCCTCCCCGAGTGTCTGCGGTGTGGCGATGAGGACCGAGCAGTCGTCGTCCTCACGGAACCGGCGCAGCTCGCGGACGCGATCGGTCGGCGCCGCGGGGTCGTCCCGCGGCGTCGCCCCTGTCACGACCGCCGGCTGCAGCGGCGCGAGGAGCCTCGCCAGTTCCGCGACATTCCCGACGAAGTTCGTCCAGATGAGCACCTTCTGCCCGGCCCGGGCGTATCGGTCCGCGTGAGCGGCTGCGGCGAGCAGCTTCGCCGGCCGTGCGGCGCCCCGGAGGTCGTCGAGGAGCTCCTCGACGGTCCGGTCGGATGGGCCACCTGTGGACCAGAGCAACGCATCGTCGTCCTGCCCGAGGAGCAGCGGGTTCGCTGCAGCGGCGAGGACCCGCATGATCGCGGCACGTCGCCCCTGGTCGACGAACCGGCCGTCGCCGTCGACCAGCCCGGCCACGACGGCGTCGTAGAGGCGCCGGTGGTCGCGGTCGAGTTCCACGGTCTCGACGACGACGTGCGCCGGGTCCAGTTGGAGTTCGTCTTTCGTGATCCGGACCCACGACCGTTCGGCGTTCGGGGTCTGTGAGCCGGCGAGCCGGGCGCCGTGGCCGGGCCAGGCAAGATCCAAGACGGCGACGAGGTCATCCTCGCTGTTCGGCATCGGCGTGCCGGTGAGCACGAATCGGTGCGTGGCGAGGTCCGTCACGTCTCGTGCGGCCGCGCCGTGCAACCCGGCGATGCCGCGCTTCGCTCGGTGCGCCTCGTCGTAGACGACCATGAGGCGGTGCCGCTGCGCCCACCGGTGCAGCGCCGCCCGCAGCGAGCCGGAGGCCAGGCGTTCGTAGTTGACGACTACGACCTCCGACTCGCGGCGAGGCGCCCGTGGGGCGACCTCGACGACGGGCGGGTGGTCGAAGCAGGCGTCCGCTTCCTCCTCCCACGCCTCATATGCGCTCTGCGGCGCGATTACGAGCATCCGGTCAGCAGTCCCAGCTGCCCGCAGTGACGCGTAGACGGCGTAGGTCATCGTCGTCTTCCCGCTGCCCGGGACGGAGAAGTTGCCTCCGCTGCCGGCATCGACGAGTGCTGCGACCGCCCGTTCCTGCGCGGGGAGCAGTGTTCGGGTGAAGCCGGTGCCGTCGAATTCCAGCGGCGGCGGCTCCTCGGCGTCCAGGACCCTGGCGAGAGCTGCAGCGATGTCCTCCGCGTGGGTCGCCGCGGCGTCCGCCGCTGACGTCCAGTCCCAATCCCAGTTCTGCGCCGGCCATCGACTCAGGGTCAGCCGGACCGGTGCGGAGTTCTCCACCGGCCATCGAACCTGCCGCACCTGCGGCGCCTCGTGTTCCGCTTTCACCTCGGTCAGCAGACGTCGCTGCAGTGCGCGCCACGTCGAGTCGGGCATCTCCGGAGGGGCGGTGAGGATGAGGTCGCCGCCCTCGCGGTGCACCGTTCCGGGCGCGACGCTCACCGCCCTGCCCGGCTCGCCGCCTTCGCGAACGCCTTCCCTGTGTGGAAGAAGTCGTTGAGCGACTGCAGCATCTCCAACGCCCGCGACGCCAGATCCTCGTCGATGCCGATCCGCTCGAACATGGGGTCGCCCCACAGGTCGACGTCCTCTTCACGGTCGTCGGCGTCGCCTTCCGGCGGTTCCAGTCCCAGGATGTCCCCGGCGCGCTGGAGCCTGAGCTCGTCCGCGTCCCGCACCTTGGCGTCGAGCTCCTCGATGAACGCCTCGATGCGGCGCTGGAACTCGGTGATCGGGTTCTCCGGCGTCGGGTCGCCGTCGCCCTTCTTGCCCAGCCAGCGCGCGCGGAGGTAGAAGTCGCCGAGGATCTCGGCGTCGTCACGGTCCACGGGGACCGCCGGTTCCGCGGAGGCCACGAGCGCCACGATGGCGTCCTCCAGCTGGTCGATGCCCGCCGGGTGCTGCGCCATGGTCTTCAGCAGCACGGACGGGTCGGTGGCGTTGACCGTGGTCGCCTTGCCGCCACCGCCTCGGGCAGTTCGAGAGAGCGCTTCCCCCGCTTGGATCAGGCCCGGGTTGAGCATCAGCGCGACGCCGCCGAGGGCTGCGAGCGCACGCTGCGCGGGACCGGCAGCGTCCCCGTCGGCGTCGTCGGCGTGTGCCAGCTGCTCTGCTCGTGCCCGGTCGGCGAGCTCGCCGACCGGTGTGCCGAGGAGTTCCGGCCAGCGCGCTTCCTGTCCCTCGGTGCGCCAGAACCAGTTGTGGCGGAACAGGCCGAACAGGGCGGCCTGTGCGGTGTTCTCCCATCCCTCCTTGAACAGGCGCAGGGACACGATCGCCTGCGCGGCGGCGACCTTCGCCCGGTCGTCGGGGTGGGGCCGTCGGCCGTTGACCTTGAGGTGCTTCTTGACGATCTCGAGGGTGTCCTCGGGGTGCTCTTCCGTCCCCGGCAGGGCACGCTGCACGGTGAGGGTGCTGAGCATCTTCGTCACCATGGTCAGGCGGTTGCCGGGCAGGCCCTCCTCGTCGGCGGCGGGCCCGTCCCAGGGCAGCAGTGTCTCCCCGAACCATGCGGCGCGCTCCTCGGGACGGACCCGGCCCTCGCTCGTCAGCTCGTCGATCGCTCCGATCGCGATCAGGCCGTTGGTGTCGGCCTCTGCCCAGGGGTCCTTCATCTTGCCGGGCATGTGGTAGCCGCGGATCATCTCCTGGATGGTCTCCGCCACCGGGTTGGGGAACTTGCCGGTCTGCAGCGGGTCCGGGTCCACGGCGAGGACCAGGTTCACATCCATCGTCCGCAGTAGCTGGAACGCGACTGCGGCGGGTGTCGTCGCGGCGACCTTCTCCAACCACGTCGCCTGGTCCCTGCCGGGGATGAACGCAGCGGCGCCGGTCGACGGGTACCGCAGGGCCTCCTCGAGGATCGGCAGGTCGGACGCGTCCAGGTCTCGCAGGCGGGTGTGGGCGCCGCGCAGCCACTTGGCGGTCGCGACGTCGGCGACGTCGCGGTTCGCGAGGGCCTCCATCGCGAGGATGGCCGAGAAGTAACGCTGCGCGCCCTCCGCGGCCTGGGCGACCCAGGCACTGCCGTCGGGAGACTGCAGCTGGGTGAGGACGACGTCGGGCGGGTCGAGGACGCCGAACTGCACGATGCTGTCGATGCGGTCCTTCTTGCGATCGGTCGTCGTCGAGAAGGCGTCGAGTTCCAGGACGGTCCGCTGCGCGGCGACGATCTCGAGAACGTTGTCCGGGCCGTCGACGTCCATGATCGGCAGGTGGAGGACCGGGTGGTCTGCGGCTTCGGTGACGATGCGGGCCGTGCCCTGGAGCATGTTGCCCATGCGACGCAGGGAGCGTCCGTTGGCGAGCCAAGGCAGCAGCATGGTCGTGTGAACGGTCAGCCTGACCTGGGTCAGCATGCCGTGCTCGGTGCGCTTGACCAGCGGTGCGGCCAATGCTGTGACGTTCCGGTCGTGGTCGGCGCTGAGCGCCTCGACGAGGCGGATCAGGCCGAGGTCGACGTCACCGGGCTCGACACCGTTCGCTTCGGCGATGGCGGTGCGGAACCGGCTGCCGAATCGGCTGAGCGCCTTGCCGTCGGCTTCGGGCGCGGCGCCGGTCTCGGGCTTGAACGCCGGAGGGGCCAGTCGGCGGCCGGCGAGACGGCTGACCGGCGGCGCGGTCTCCGGCTCGGTGAGCACGCGGAGGGTGTTCGCTGCGGTCTTGATGGTCTTCGGGTTGGTACGCGCCATGCTGGACTCCTCGTCCGGTCAGGCCCATGCCGGTCGAGGTCGAGCGCGCTGCGTCGTTCGACGCGAAACGCGTCCCGCCGGTCGAACCGTGATCGAGGAACTCAGGCATCCAGACGGCTCGGCCGCACGGAAACCTGCTGTGTCCTGATGCGGCACGAGCAGGGAACTGCTTGCTCCGTGCACCGTAGCATCGGGAGCCGACAACCGCTACTGGTTGGGATGGAGGTTCTGATGGGGCGTCGCGACGCGTCGTGGGCGAGTTCCGAAGCAGTCCGCCGTTCGATGCGCGGCAATACCTCGCAGGACACGAAGCCGGAACTGCTGGTGCGTCGGGAGCTGTTCCGCCGGGGGTTGCGGTTCCGGGTCGACTACCGTCTCGCTCCCCCTCAACGGACCCGTGCGGACGTCGTGTTCACGCGGGCTCGGGTGGCGTTGTTCGTCGACGGGTGTTTCTGGCACGGATGCCCCGTGCATGCGACGACGCCGAAGTCGAACGCGGCATACTGGTTGCCGAAGTTGCAGGCGAATCGAGATCGGGACGTCGCGACCACGGCGCTCCTGATCGAACAGGGTTGGACGGTGCTCCGATTCTGGGAGCATGAGCCGGTATCGGCGGTCGCCGACGCCGTCGAAGACGCCGTGCGGGCCGCTTCCCCTCAGTCGCTCCGCCCGCGGATCGTCCGATAGAAGTACTCCCCACGCACGCCGATCAACCGAAGCGGCCCGTACGTCCGCACGACCGGCGCGTGCGGCAGCCGGGCGACGTTCCTGATGTGTCGGCCATCAATCGGGGTGAGACAGGTCCATCTCGAGTTTCCGTACCGCCAGGCGTCCCCCTCTCGGTCGATGACCACCATGCCGCGCCGCGGCATGACGTCGAGGCCGATCGGCGACTGCGCGTCGAGGTGAAGCCGTTCGACTGCGCGGAGATCCCAGATCGGGATGCTGCCCGCGTCATAAGCGCGTTGCGCATCCCGCAGCGCCGCATCGGAACCGCTCACAGGTCGGTCTCTACCTGCGCTAGAGCTCATGTTCTCCTCCTTCGCGGCCGAATGCCACACCTGCTCTATGCGCGGAGATCGTCGGGAGGAGGAGAGATGGAGGCGCTGCCGGTCAACTGTCTCCTTGAGCCGCGACGCAGCCGGCGAAGAGGCGCGCTCTTGGGAAGCCATCTCCCCTTGAGCACCCGAGAGCTGACCTTCGAACAGCGTTGGCGGCGAGTGCTGGCGCCGTCGAGTCGCATCGAGCGGGAATCTGACACCGAGCGGACTGCATCGCAGGCTTCTCGCCGAGTTCGATCGCGCTGGCACGAGCGGCGTGGCTACGAGGCTGATCAGGTTCGGCCAAATCATCTTTCTCTTCGACTCCGCCGTCGAGCTCGTGGACACCAGGGCGCCCGGCGAGCTGCATCAGATAGACGGAAGAATCGAGGCACTTCCTACCCTCGGTTGACAGCTGACGCAGACTGTTGCGGGCGGCGATTACCGGCCGTGGAAGCGGCTTCTCCGTAACCTTCTGCCAGAGTGGAACCTCACCTCATGCGGTATAGGAGAAGGACATGGCACAGAAAGTCACCACCCACCTCGTCGACGACCTTTCCGGCGACGTCATTGAAACCGGCATGGGACGCACCGTCCAGTTCGCGTTCGACGGCAGCAACTACGAGATCGACCTCACTGACGACAACGCCGATAACCTCCGTGAGGCGTTCTCCGACTACATCGCCGCCGCCCGCAAGGTCTCCGGTCGCAGCACCCGCACGGCGTCCGCATCTCCGGCGGCGAAGGGGCGCAGTAACCCTGACGAGTTGGCGAAGATCCGCGAATGGGCTGCCGCGAACGGGTATGAGGTTGCCGCTCGGGGTCGCATCAGCCAGCAGGTCCGCGACGCGTACGCCGCGGCGAACTGACCGACGCCGCTACGCTTTCCCCGGGGCTTGCCACACACTTGCCTCAGACCGGGTCGCCGTCCCCCCACGGCGACCCGGTCGTTCATTTGCTGTCAAGCATCTCCCTGTCGTGACAACGCGTTTCGAAGCCGCTGGGTCGGCAGCGGTCATGCCGCCCTCTTGAACTCCCCCGTGTCGATGTTCCGCTTCGGTTCCGGCCTGTTCATCCATCCGGTCTTGAGACTGACCGGTCGGATGTCGTTTGCACAGTCGGGGCAGTTGCTCGGGGTGTGGCTGGACAGGTGGTTCATCGGCCGCTGCGTGAACGGGCCGTGGAGCCCGCACACGATGGTGACCTGCGTGTGCGGGTCCACGTGTCGGACCTGCGCGTAGTCGTATCGGTCGCCGTGAACCTCTCGCGCACGGGCGATGAACATGTCTCGGCGGACGGATGGGCGGGAGTTCCGACGGCCTGAGCAGTCCGGGCACCGCTGACCGCGGCGGTGCTCGTTCGGCTCCTGTGTGAACTGCCCATGCTCGGGGCAGCCGATGGTGACTTTCGTGTGGGCGTTGACGAACTCGGCGAGCACCTGCGAGTAGTCGTACCGTCCGCCGTGCTTCTCGGTCGCAGCGGCAACGAACGCGTTCACTCGAGCAGTGAGGGTGTCAGTCGGCATCGGGGTCCTTTCGTCACCTCGCCTATGCGCGGAAGTGCCGCGATGTCGTGCGATCCGTCACTACTGGTGTGATCGCGACCGTCAGGTGGCGTGTTCGTCGAGCCAGGCGAGGACGTCTGGCCGTTCTGTGAGGCCTCGGGCGCGGAGGATCTCGACCGCTTCGGACAGTGCGGCGATGAGGACCACTGCGTCGTCGAAGTCGATGGTCATGGACGTCCCGATGGGCCCTTCGATGTCGACCAAGCCGCTGGGTTGGAGGATGGCGGTGATGTCGTCCATGACGGTTGCGATCGCGGTCCCGTCGTTGCGGTCGCCGCTGAACCAGGTGCGGTGCTGCATGGTGCTCCTTCCGCGCCGCCCGGTGCGGCGCTGTCACCCGTATGCGCGGGCACCAGATGATCTGAGCGATCCGGTGGAAGAGGGCCCGCCGCCGAAGGCCGGGAAGCCGCGTCGCATGCCGAGAGCGGATGCGTCTGCCGGATCACGCGCCGACTTGCGATCTCACGCTCAGGCGGGTGGATGACGCCTATAGGGATAGATGCGTATATAGACACCCCGTCTATCTATACCTTCTTACCTATATATACGTAGTAGTAAATGTAAGTAAGTAAGGAGAGGCCCCTAGCACCCCGCTACTTCCCCGGAACTGCGCGGTTCCGTCCGACTTGACGTTCGACAGACGAAGGCAAGCGACCGGCAAGCAGAAGCCGCGCCTCGGCTCACTTTTGGGGCCTGAAGCGACGGCATTTCGCGATCTGACGACAGGCTCGCCCCCACCGACGACCACCTTCACGGCGGTTCAGCGCATAGCTGCGGCACCGGCGGTGCCTCGGCCCGCTTTCCGCGAGGGCCCGCACGGAGTCGCGCGCCGCAGTATGCAAGCCCGGATGTGTGACGGGAGTCAACGATCTCGTCACCGTGAGGTGTCGACACGAGACCGCTTGTTCCTTACTATGAACGCATGGTGAGTGACGCGCAGGACCTGTGGGTCTCCGTTGACGAGTTCGTCGCGGAGCCCGTCCGACGGTTCCTCGATGTGATGGATGGCCGGGACGTGGTCATCACACGAGGCGGTATCCCGTTCGCGCTGTTCCACCCATCTCTCGAAACGCTGCACCGTCACGACGACACGGGCCAGGGCAACGACGGCGCACCTGCGGAGAGAGGCTCACGATGACCAACGGGAAAGACCGCCAGGACGACGCGGCCACTTTTGGCGTGAGCAACGAGCATGCCGGTGCGGGCGCGCAAGGCACACGGCAGTCGCACGCGGCTCATCACCTGGCGCGGATCCCGTTCACCACCCTTCGCACAGAGGTGCCAGCTGACCTTCATGCGTTGTACGTGCAGGTTGACGCCGACCAGGCCGTCATCCCCGGTTTGCAGATGGGCGTCGGTGCGCTCATCGTCCAGCAGTGGGACCCCACTTACGCAGCCGCAGGGTGGACGCTCTACGGCGCCGACCTCACCCTCGACATGGGACATCCGTTCGGCGCGCTGTTCTACCGAAACGACGCCGACGAACGGGTGCTCCGAATCGGCGTCCAATGGCACCCGCCGGTACAGCGGCTTGAGTTTCCCGCCCTGCACCCGTCGAAACCGGAACTCAGCAGCGACTGCACCGAAGCAGAGGCCGACGCGGTCATCCTCGACGCCCGCAGCCGCATTGGATCGCTCGTCGCCATCAACGCTCAGATCGGGTCATGGGTAGCCACCGAGGAGAGCGAGGACGCCATCCTCGCCGCGGCGGGCCTGGGCTTAAAGCGGCTGGCGGAAGACGACGCACGGTTGACTCACGATGCCTGATCGGGAGACGCCGTCGGTGGAACCGGTGCCGGCCCACGTGGCCACATGCTCCCAGGTGAGGTGCGCGTAATGGCGGGTCGGCAGTGGGTGCAGGACATCCGGCATCAGCAGACGATCCTGTCGTTGCCATTCGGACTCGGGTGGACGATCGATATCACCGACGCCCTTACCGCCCTGGCTGCGGCCGGCATGCCTGCTCGTGTAGAGGCATTTGACCGGCTGCGATTCGAGGACGGCCGGACCGGATTTCTCTCAACGCCGGACCCGACCGCCACGATCACCGACGACGGCACCCCTGCCGAACGAGACGAGGACCTCATCGTTCTCCCTGGCGGATCAGAAGGTGGAGTGTTGTCCTTGGCACGGCGGTACCCGGACCTCGTAGTCGTGAACGGGAAGCGGCAACGTGTCTGGGCGAACGGCCGGCAGGTGCACGGCAGCTCGATGCAGCGCGACGCGGCGCCTGAATGGCGGACCGTGTTCGCCAGCGCCCGGACGATCGTCTTGCACGGAGGCGGCACGCACACCATCGCGGACCGCATCGGCATCCCGGCGGATGACGTCCGAGCCGTGATGCCCGCGCTCGGTGCGCACGTCGTCCACACACCAGACGGGTGGGAAGCAGCCGACCGGCACGCACTCTGCGACTGGGCGTTGGCGGCGTATCCGGGTCCCGGCGGGATCCGCACCTGCTGGCGCCGCGACGTCAGCATCGACGCTCAAGCCGACGAACTGATCGGGCTTGGCGGGGTGATGTCGGACCGGTGGGCCGCGCAGCAGTCCGGCGTCTTCGTCCCGCCGAACCGCCTGACCGCGTTCTTCGCCCAGCACCCCGACATGCACGCGCTCGGCTACGAACCCGTCACCGTGAACGACGCAACCGTCAGAGTCGTCATCCCGCAGGACACCACCATCCTGACCGCGGCCGAGGGCTGCTGCACAGACGACTTCATCACCGCGCACGTCATGTACGAAGACAGCTGGGTGACCGCGAACACGGAGGCGGTGAACGCGCTGCGGCAGCTGCTGCACTTCCAAGCCGACCTCGCCCACGACCTCCGCTGGCACCCGAGCGGCAGCTGACGAGAGTCCACCGATGACGCTGCAGCTGCTGTCCCTGACGTTGGCGTACGACGACGCACGCTTCTTCGGCGCCGTCATGTTCACCAGCCTCGACCACCCTGACGACAAGCCCGCCACGGTGCTGATCGACCACACCGACGCGGCGCCGTGGTTCCGGCTCACCAACGTCGACCCGGACGCCCAGGACCCATCGGTCCCAGCGATGGCGGAAGCGGACCGCATCATGCGGTTCATCCTTCGCTACGCACCCGAACGAATCGGCCGCACCGAGCCGACTTCCTAGCCCTAACCCTCGCGCTGCTGTCCCGACTTCTTGGAGGTACTCGCTGATGATGCGTCTGGTTTCCCTGCACCTCTCGAACGACCGGATCCTGTGGGGGCATGTCCTCCTCGAGGACACCGATGACCCGGAAGCGTCGATGGCGCGGATCATGATCGAACACAGTGAGAAGGAGCCCGGTTACGAGCTCGTTGACCGGAACCGGCGGCGCCTCACCGACCTGACCGTCCCCGCCACTCGGGAGGCGAACCGCATCGTCCAGACCCTGCTCGTCCCAGCGTCCGAGGTCGCGAAGCGGGAGAAAGCGGTCCGAGCGGTCATCCACTCCGGCTACTTGGAAGGGTTCCCGGATGAGATGCCGTGGCAGGGCCAGTTGTGGATGTATGCCCGGGGTGAGATCAGCATCGACCAGCTCGAGGCCTACACCGACAAAGGCCGACAGATCTCGCATGCACCCGGTGCCGCTCCTGCTAATGGTGCGGACGTTCCCGAGGAATGGTGGCAGGCAACGCAGGCACGCATCCGCCGGCACCTGCTGGACACAACTCTCACCGACGCCGAAGCCGCCACCGCCCTGCAGATCAGCATCGACGAGGTGGGCGAACTGTTCGGGTCGAACCGGCTGACCAGCTTCGACCTCGACGGTGAAGAACGCATCCCCGACTGGCAACTCGTCCAACCCGCCCTCCCGGAATTCGGCGACCCGGCCGTCCTTCTGTCGGGCCTTGATGCGCTGTTCGCGGCTGCTCCGCAGCGGCTCCTCGACGTGGCGGCGATGACTGAGTTCATGACCACACCCCGCCAGTTCCTCAGCGTCGACGACGTACCCCTGACACCGTTGACCTGGATGCAGCAGGGCCGTCCGCTCGCGACCGTCATCGCCTTGTTCCGGGGACGGCGGTGGCGGTGGTGACCACCCGACCGGAGCTGTTCCTGCTCACTGTCGCGTTCGACATGGCCGGCACCCACGGACACATGTACTTCCGTGACCCACCGGACTCCGAGCTCCGGCAGGTCCTCGTCAGTAGCGCCGGCGGTGAGCCCGGCTACCGCTGCGAACCAGCACACGGTGACACTCGGGACGGGTGGGAGCCGTTCCTCACCGAAGCACGCTGGCTCATCGCCCTCATCCGACCCGACACCCCGGACGAGCGTCGCTGATGGGTCCCGCACTGCAATGGGTCGCCGACGCCTACGCGGGACGTCCGCAATTCACCCTCCCCTATGGGCTCGGCGAGACCGCGGACCTCACCGACGCCCTCGCAGTCCTCAAACTCGCCGGCCTGCACGCGGTCGTCGAGTCCCACGACACGATCCGCCTCGCCGACGGACGCCGAGCACGCCTCCCGACATTGACCCGGAACCCGCGCGGCGAACCGGACACACCCGCAGAGCTGCTCCTGCTCGCACCTCGCACGGTGATGCAGATGCAGGTCGCGCTCGCGGAACAGACCGAGACGGTCCTGCTCGTCGACGTCGACCGACGACGCGTGTGGATCGACGGGAAGCAGGTCCTCGGCGTCCACGACCGGTGGAAGGACGCCGCCCCGATCTACATCACGTTCGCCGTCGCACGGATGCTCGCCATCAACGGCGCCAAATTCGACGGGCTGGTCCGCCGCGGCAAACTCACGCCCGGGCAGGTGGACGACGCGCTCGCGCGGCTCGGGAAACGCGTGCACCGCACGAGCATCGGGTGGGAGTCCCGCGACGTCGGCGGGCTCGTCGACTGGAGCATCGCCTGCTACCCGGGCCCAGGCGGCATCCGGACCCGGTGGCGATCGGACCTGCCGCTCCCGGAGCAGGCGGACCGGCTCATCAGCGCCGGCTGTTTGATCTCCGGGCGAGGGATCTCGAGTCGCCCTGGTTACCCGGCAATCACTGTCGGCAAGACGACGCCGTACCGGCTCGTCGCCTTCACCGCGAACGAAATCGACATGACGAGCCTCGGATTCCAACCCGAAGACGAGGACCTCACCGGGACCGAGCTCATCCTCCCGGCCGACCCGACCATCTTCGCCACCGCGACAGCCGCCGGATACCGAGACCGCACCGACGACATCATCACCGCCAACACACTCCTCCGCGCCGACGCCCGCACCGACGACGACTCGGCCGCGCTCGATGAGGTTCGCAGCCGGCTGTGGTTCCTCGCCGACACCGGGTACGACCTCCGGTGGAATTTGCCGAGCTGACGAAAATCGCGGTTCCGAAACTCCGTGTCACACCGAGCTGCTCCAGGCCCACGCCGTCAACTTGCCACGGGCCACTTTCACCCAGACCGCGCGCGTGCGGGTATCCGGAGCGGACGTTCCGGTCTGACGGCGCACTCCTGCCTCCCAGAGCTACTCGGCGTAGCGAACGTCTTCACCGTGGAGGAATTTCATCTCACCTGCCTCAATGTAAGCGGGACCGACTCCGCGGAGATCTGTGTTCCGGTCCGGAGCTTCGAGGACAATGCTCCGGTGACCTTTCGTCGTCATGTTAGGCACAGAAGCTCGTCTCGACCGCTTACGAGACGAGGACTGCGCAAAACGTTCCGGAACTGACTTGACAGCGAGTACTTGGAGCCGCGCGACTGCGGTCAATGAGCTCCCACCGTCGCAAGAAACTTCTGTGTCTCCGAAGCGATTAGTGCTGCGTCCGCTTCGGTCGAGGCGTAGTGCTGACCTCCGGGAAGCCGGATCGATTGCCACGGGTTGCCCCGGTTCGACCATGCTTCGGCGACTTCGTCCGCGAGGTCCACCGGACAATGGGCATCGTTGACGCCGTGAAATGCAAGGACGCGAGCCTTAGAGTTGTAGCCACTGATGCCGTCGAAAAACCGTCCGTCGTCCCCGGCGAGATCGAACCGCCTGTCGAACCACAATCCGTGAGCCGGATCCATCGCCACCGCCCGATTCGCGTGCTCGCGAAGAGCGCCCGTGACACCGCCGATCACCAGGCCAATCACCCGATCTGAGACCGACGCGCCGGCGACGGCGACCGCGGCGCCGAAGCTCCATCCGGCAAGCACAACCGGTCCTCGCGCGGCCGCGATGGCGCGGTCGATGTCTGCTCTGATGGCCTGACGCCAGGCTTTCCATGGTCGACTTACCCACTCGGTATTCGGGTAGAGGGATCCGGGGTAATTTAAGCCGATCCAGTCCCATCCAGTGTCCGAGGCGTACCGCGGCAGACCAATCAGCCGTGGTTCGGGTATCTCGAACGCTTCCGGTCCGCCGTGTAGATGAACGACTGTCCCGCGTACCGCAGCCGCGGTGCGGCGGATCAATAGCGGGGGAGGAGTCCGATCAGCTCTGCGCGGTTTCGAGGTGGCGTCGACGCCGACGGCGTCAACGAGGTGGAGAACGTTGTCGTAGCCCTGCGCAGCGAGCACGGCACTGTTCGGTGCCAACGTCTTCCGCCCGCTGGGCACCTCGATGCGCTCGAGGTCAGCTTCGTCCGATCGAACACGAAACACTTCTGCGTTTGTACCGGTGAACACGCTCACGAGGATTTGACCGCTTCCTCCGCCGACGTCATCGACCGGTCCCGGTGTCGGAATGAAGTCAGTGCGTGAGGGACGGAAAACGTGAATCCCGGCGGGTGAAGCCGCGTCCCGATCGGCGGGGCTTGGAACCACCAGTGCGTTATCGGCAATGACTGGGCCTGCGCCGTCGATCTCAGTACCGGCGTCGTCATGACCCGAACGGATCCGAACGACTCTGGTGTGCAAGCCAGCAGGACCACGATCTTCCACGAGAGCGACGTGGCTTCCCGTACACGCTGCGACGTATTCTCCGGTTCGAACGGACGTCGACCAGCTCGACGGCGTAAATCCGCTTTGTTCGGAGCGCCCAAGTCGACGCACCGAGGTGCGTGAATGCTGCCAAAACGTCACTGCACCGGAAGGATCGCTGAGGACGACGACATCGTCATCGGCCGATTCAAAGATGATCGGCGGGTCGCTACCGACGCATACGAATGCATCGCCATCGAATGTGTATCGGTCCACTCGGGCGCTGATCGGCGTCAAATTGACCGCGACGAGTTCGTTCGCGGCGCCGGTAGCGATCTCATCAGCGACGATGTCGAGTTCGACGTGACGTAGCTCCGAGCTTGTTTCATCCAAACGCTGAAGGCCGGCCCTGCCGAGAAGGATCGTCGCATCGCACCGGCGAGCAATCGGTACCGCACGGTGGACCGCAAAGAGTGCTTCTGGCCCTGTGGGCGTGAATATGGAAGCAGCTCGGGCGTCACGCATGGGTGTCCACGCTGACGACTCGATCGAACAGGTCGAGATTCCGGTCAGAGTGAACTACGGCAACACCTTGCCCGCCGTGGCGAGCGAGCCCGTCCTTGAGTTGCGCGAGCGCGTTGCGTTCCGCGACGCGGTCGAGGGCGTTGAACGACTCATCAAGGAGGACGAGTCCGCTGAGCCGGTGATCGTCGATCCCCGCCAATGTGCGTTGCTGGATCGCTCCGGCCGGCTCGGTTTGCTGCTCGGCGAATGGGTCGGACGCCTCGATTACGGTAAGCACGCTGCGGTTTCGACGTGCTTCGGCGACTGCGTCGAGTGTGAGCGATTTCCCTGATCCACTCGGTCCGACCAGCCCGATGATCGTCACCTCCTCGTCGAGTGCGTCCAGCAACTCAGAAGCTGCAGGAGCGGCAGGGCGGAAGCCCCCCACGGCGGGCGATGCAGTCAAAAGCGTCTGAACGCGCCCGGCAGTGAGCGAGACGACCCCAACTCCGTGAAATGCCTCGATTGTGGATTGGACACCTGCAGACAGGGAAATCGCGAAGAACACGATTGCCGCCGGTGAGACCAATTGCGAGGTCAGCCCGGGGGTACATGCGATGACTGTGGCGGCAATATTCGTGGTCAGGACGATCGCCCCGACGAGACCGGTGCGAAACGCGTACGCCCGAGCGATCGCAACGTTCGTAGCCATGTAGCTCGCTTCGGCCTGCTCGTATCCGACCTTCGCCGCGACACCGAGGAGCCTGCCGTTCCGCGCGACACCGGATTCGACGAGCGCCCCGACCAGCCCGATGAAGTTGCCGCGTTCATTCGCGACAGCAGTCGCTGCGGGGGAGATCATTGCGGACCCACGAGAGAACGCAACGTACGCGAGCGGCGCGACGACGATCACCACCAGAAGCATGAGCGGTGCGCCTGCGACGGCGAGCCCGATTGTAACGGTTGCCTGCATCCCGACGAGAGCAGCCGCTCCGAGTGCGCCGGGCACGGACATCTGCAGTTCGGAGAAGTCTTCGCCGAGCCGGCCCACGATCGGGCCCGCGGTGCGCTTCGAGGCAAATGCGGGCAAGCGCTCAATGAGCATGTCGTGCAGTCGAGTCAATCGTCGGATCGGGACGGCGTAGAGCGTGTTGAAGTACAGTACGCAGCCCGTAAGCATTCCTAGGCCGCAGGAGAGAATGACAGGTACGTGGAGATCCGCGGCACGCTGACCTGCGCCGACCGCCGCAGCGAATGTCACTTCCGATGCGGCAATCAGCGCGGCACCAAGCAATATCCATGCAATGCCCGCTCCGAACACGATGCGAATCGCGGCGATCGTGCCGCCGCGAGCCGGCGGATCTGGCAGCGCCCCCGACGTTGCTTCGACCTCAGCGTCGGGGACGGCCAGGCGTTCACTCACCTGCTCGGTGTGGTCAGCCCTTGCTCTTTGATCCGGGAGGTAGTCCTCGGAGGAGAACACGACGGCGAAGGGGATGTCGGAAGCGTTCAGCACATTCAACATGCGTGACCGGTTCTTCCCGTCCAGCGATGCGAACGTGTCGTCGAGAATCAGCAGGTCGGGTTCGTCGGCAATCCCGAGCGCGACGGCCGCGCGGTGGCGTTCGCCGGATGACAACGAAGCCGGATCGGAGAAGAACCGTGCTTGCGTCGCGTCCGACAAGCCGAGCTCCTCGGATCGCCCCGCGAACGTCGAACGTGCGTGGTGGGAAGCGGTCCTTTCCCACGCCGCGAGCACTTGGGGCGCGAACGTCGGGTTGCGCGGGATGAAGCTGACCCCATTCTGTCCACTGATAGCGAGAAGGTGTTGCCCCTCCTCGGTGTCACGCTGCACGAACACGGCGCTTCCGTTGATCTTGGGATAGGCGGCGCCCTCGTCGCCGACGTGCGAGGTGGACTCATCGAGGGTTCGAAGCATCGGGATCGCCAGTCGGACGACGCGGTAATTGACCAAGTTGTTTTGTACAGCGCTATAGAAGTAGCGCGCAGCGACGATAAGGCCGATCCCGAACCCGGCGCTCGGGTCGATGGCGTTGGCGATGAGTGCTGCGATGACGAGGACGACGGTGAGGGCGCCCTTGTCGAGGAAACCGGTACCCAGCTGAAGGCACACTCGTTTACGGAGAAGCGTCTGCTCGTCATTTCGTACTTCGAGCACCTCGTTGACGGCCTGAGGCCAACCGGGTGCGAAGCGGCCCCGTGGCAGCGACGTGCACAGGACACGGATCCGTTCGCGACGTCTGCCCTCAAGAGCGATGTACTTCTCCCAAAGGGCGCCGACGCGGGCGATTAGTCGCACGCTGGCGAAGACCAGGAACGCGATCAAGACGACCGCCACTACTCCTCCGGCACCGTAAAGCGTGATCGTGACAATCAGTACGGCCACTATCTGCACACTCGACACGGCAAAGTCGACCACGTACGCGAACTGACTGATTTGCGTCGGGTAGGTCAGCACCTGTTCTCGCAAGCTCGAACGGTTTTCCGTGGCCTTCGACGATAGGAGCATAAATCGCCGAAAGATGAGCTGTCTTACTTGAGCGGTCAGGAGCAGTTCGTGGCGTTCTTTGACCCAGAATCCGATGGTCTCGGCCGCAAATCCCAGGGACAGGGTCAGGACGAGCTCCCACGGGAACCGATGAGCGGCCTCCCCGACCTGGCTGATAGTGAGAGTCACGGTCACGGATCCCGCGACGACCAACAGCCCCGCAGCGATGACGACTGCGGTTGTCCGTCGCGGGGCGAGAACGAGCCCCAGCCACGAGACCGGTCCGGTGCTGTGGCGTGACCGCCATCGCACATAGCGTCCGTCAGATTCGCTCAGTCGGCCCCACGGCTCTACAGCTCTAGGACGACGCATTCGCACTCCAGTTCTGGTCGACTAGCTCATCGTCGGGATATCGCGTCTTCAGCTCGCTGAGCGCCCGTCGGCCGTCGAACAACGGGTCGAGCTGTATCTCCGCTTCGATGTACAGCAGTTCAGTCTCGGCTCGACCGTTCAGCAGCTGCGGTTCGCCGTCGACCCAAGGTCGCTGCGCAAGCGTCCAGGAGTAGGTGCGGGCGGCGTTCGAAGCGCGAAGCATGTCAAGCAGGGCGGTCGCGTCTCCAAGTCGGGCGGCCACCTCGTATGCGTCCCGCGCGGCGTGGGCATCTTCCGCGAGCATGTGGAGGTAGCCGAGAAGGCGATGGGCTTCCGGGATACTCGGATCCAGCAGCACCGCTTGGCTTGCGGTTTGAATCGCCTCATGCAGATTGCCGTGGTCGGCTAGGAACCCTGCAAGGTCCTGCCAGTATTCGGCGAACTTAGGATCGAGCTCGACCGCACGCCGAAGGCACCGTTCGGCGTCGCCGTCTTCTCCCGCGGCTGCGTAGACTCGGCCGAGGTTGGACAGTAAGACCGTGTGATGGACCTTCTGACCGAACCTAGACACCTCGATGAACTTGATCCCGCGCTCCAGCATCACTGCAGCATCCTGGAGACGGCCTTCTCGGAACAGCAGCAGTGCCAGACCATTCCGGTTGAAGACTCGCTCGTAGAGCACTTGCTCCGATTCGGGTTCAAGCTTCAGCCGCTCCCAGGCCTGTTCAAGATGACGTTTTGCGAGTCCGTGGTCCCGGAGCGCCTGCGGGTGGTGACGTGCGGCCAGCATGGACAAGCTGTAGCGAGCGCGAGCCTCCGCCAATGGGGATTGTTCGGACCAACCGCTCCATAGCAACTGCGCGGTGCCCGTCTCGCCCTGCAGCGCGAACGCGAGTCCTAGTACGTCGCCAAGCAGTGGATCGACGCTTTGCGCCGTGTCAAGATAGATAGAAGCGATGCGCTCGGCATTCCAGGAGTCCCCGCAGTTCAAGAGCCGATTGAGGCCATCGCGCAGATTAGCATCGCCAGAGGAGGCAGCGAGGATGAGCGAGTCGACGAAGCGCTGCTCATCATCCGGCTGCGCCTCTCCTCTGAAGCGTGCAACGTGAGCCTCGACGAGCCGATTCGCAACGAGCAGGTCAAGGAACTCGGCATCAATCTCGGATGGCCATCCGGACAGACGAATCGTCGTCCCCGCGGGCAAGCCATCCGCGATGCTGCGCGCTACTAAGCGCAGACCTCGCCGCACGCGATCACTTGTGTAATACCGAAGTTGGTCGTCGGGAGTCTGCTGTTCGCTTAGACTCTCGCCTTGTGTCCCCGGACGTAGGAATACAGCTCGTGTCAGCGAGTGGATCGCCCAGTTCGACCCGGTGAGAGCGTCGACCTGTCGGATGATCGCCCGCGTAAGCGCGAGCGGCGTCTCCGTTGATGTAGCACGAACGTCAATATCCAATTTTCCCCCCAAGCCACTGTCCTGATGGTGTGGCGGGGGGCTGACCCGCAAAAAAACCTGCGCCTTGATGCGACTCAGCCCCTCGCTGAAATGCCGAACAGCTAGATCTGCACCGACTTGTAGCAGTACATGACGGACATGTTTGTCTTCGGCTTTTCGACCTTGCGAGTGGTGATCTTCATGACGTTTCCCCTTTCGTCGGAAGTAGACGACCGCCCTCCGGCCGCCGAGCGGCGAACCGCTTGAGTGCCACAATAGGAACGCTTCAACCGTTGCGCAAGATGCAACTTCGGCCGAGTATGTCGATGCGCGGAGAGGCGCTCGTCGTGTGGGCATGCGCGACTGGCGTCGTGACAGTCCGCTCATCGCCGAGTTGCTCATCAGGTGCGGCCCCGTCGGCAGTCACGGTTCATCGTCGTTCGAATGGACCTCGACAAACCCGAGCGGGCGCTCCTCCTGGCCGGCGACCCGAACGAGCCGCGTCTCACCTGATGGCCGACAGAGTTTCATCGGAAGCCTTTCGTGCCCGTGGCACTCAACGAGTCCTTCCGCTGCCGCTGCGGACTGGACAGGGGCGCCCCGCCAGGTCTACGTTCCTAGTTATGACCGCACCGGATCCGCTCACAGACTTTTTGAGTCTCGTTGCGGACGTCGACGTGCCACGTCTGGGGTGGCCGACATCGATGCTCCCACCGGACGGCGTGCACGTGTCTGCCGTCGAGCGCAAGGGCGGGTCCAGCGTCAGCATCTTCGCGTCCTCCGAGGGCGCGGAGGCTGGCGCCCGATTGGACCTCGTCACGCGAGAAGTCGTGGTCACTTCAAGCGGTATGGACGCAATCCAGGAGCGCACCCTCCGTCGCCTCGTGCTGAGCTACGTCGCAGATCGGAACGCGTTCGACGAACAAAGCGGCATCGACACCCGTCCTGCGCCGCCGGAGCGTGGTGAAGACGACCCCGACAGGTGGACCTCGATGCAGCTCCTCGCAGCGGTGACCGATGGCTCCTGGTATCCGCCAGCACCGGCACGTCGGGATCCCGCCAACTGGGCAGAGTTCTTCGCCCGCGCTGAGGAGTTCAACCGCGAGTTCCGGAGGCCGGACGACGTGGCCACAGCTCCGCGTCAAGTCCCGCCTCAAGCCGGGCAATCGTCTGCAGGTCCGGCCACGCCTGACCCGCCAGGACACGCTGGAGAGTGACATGGCCGATGCCGGCATCAGCAGCGACCGCGCGGAGACTGCGTCCCGCCATCGCGTCGCGGAGATTGAGGACGAACTGGCGGGCGACTTCACCGAACGGATCACGGGACCGAACGCTCGGCCACGGTGCGTCAGCGAGCTCCACCGGCAGCGCACGCATCGGTCGACCCATGCGTTCAGCGTAGAGGGCACATCGCGGCCGAGCGCACGTCGCACCGACTACATCCTCACAACGGGGCCAGCACGCACTCGCCGTCCGCGCATGCAGAGGACGACATGACCGCCGATGGCGAAGTTCTCAAGCAATGACGCGGGGTTCCGGCAGCAGCCCGTACCGACCGCAGATGGCCGACACCGAGTGGGCGGCCATCGCACCGTACGTCCACGACGTCGTCACCCGGGCAGAACCCCTCGTCACCTACGAGGCACGAGACCTCTACCCCGTCGTCGCGCGGTTGGCCTTGTTCGCCCATCAGGTTCACATGCCCCTTGAGGACGACGAAGTCCTCAACCCGTTCACGGTCGAACGGTTCGTGCAGTTCCACCTCAACTCGTACAACCGCGCCAGCCGTAACAGCATGCGCGCCCGCCTACGTCGTGTCTCCGAAGCACTCCTCGGCGAGCGTGCCGCCGTCCGGACTCGAGCACTCGGGAAAGCGGAAGCATCCCGGCCGTACACGCCCAAACAGGTCGCGGAACTCGATGGGTGGGCGCTCGCGCAACCATCCGAGGAGCGGCGAACCTCAGCGCGCGGACTTCTTGCACTCGGCCTCGGCGCGGGCCTCACCGGCGCCGAGATCATCGCACTCCGCACCAGCAGCACCCACACCATCGGGGCCACGACATACGTCGATGTGGCGGGCGCCGACGAGCGCGTCGTTCCGGTCCTACCCGACTGGGCTGACGAACTCGGCGAACGATTAGCCTACGTCGGCGAAGACGGGTGGGCGTTCCGCTCCGAGCAACGCGGCGGCAACATCAACCTCATCACCGACTTCGTCTCCCGGAACGGGCCACACATGCCCCTGCAGGCGCGGCGGATGCGTGCCACGTGGCTCGTGCACCACCTCGAGGCGGGAACACCGGTGAAGGCTCTGCTGCGCATCGCTGGACTGCGATCAGCGGAGGCGCTCGACCGAGTCCTGCCCTTCGTGAAGGACTCGACGCCGTGACCGGCCCCGCCGCCTCGCCGCCCACGCCGTAGACCGGCCCAGGAGACGGGATCGAAGCGGCGGAGCCGACCAGCAGCTACCGCCGGGCGCGCGGCTCGAGGATCATTCCGCGGTCGGCGAGGATGCGGACCGCTTCGGAGAGCGCGGCTGCGAGGTCGGCGGCGTCTTCCATATTGACGGTCAGGGCGGCTCCCCCCGGGCCTTTGATCGTCATCGTGTCCTTCGTGCCGAGGAAGACGGTGAGGTCGTCCGCGAGCTCTGCGACCGCCGTTCCGTCGGCGCGGTCCACTTCGAACCAGCTGCGTTTCGTCGTTGCCATGGTGTTCTCCGTTCTGAACCTGCACCGTGCGGGCTCGAAGATCCGTATGCGCGGATGAAGGGTGCGACACGCCCGGGATGCATCGCTCGGCGTGCTGATTCACATCGCCGGAGTCGGTTGACGATTCGATCCCTGATCGGGACTTTTGCAGCTGAGTGCGGATCTTGGATCCCGGATCAGGCGCTTCACATCCCCGCTCACGCGTTCGCCCGCGCATAGGCCAGCACGTGAAACCGACACCCAACGCCCCTTCCCAAACCGCGCAGCCAGTACCACACTTTGTTCCTAACAACGAACACAACTCGCCGGAAATCGTGGAGGTCATCATGCGGTACTTCCCAGCGCGCACGAATCCCGCACTGTGGCACCCCATCCGACTGTTCGTCACGCAGAGCGTCCTCGACTACCGCCCAAACACGGTCCAGGCAGCGCGCAGTCTCATCTCCACCCTGACCGGATATGTGCTCTGGGCCGTTCACGAGATGCACGCCCCCCTCGACCGTGACGACCTGTTCTACCCGCTGATGATTCGGCGGTACATCAGCAGCATCTCCCACACCGAATCGTCCAAGCAGACCTACGAATCCGCGCTCTACCGCCTCGCGAACGTCATCGGTGGACTCCCTGATAAGGACCGTCCCCCTTCGGCGCGCGGCCTCAGCCCAGTCCGGTCGTACACGAACCGCGAGCTGGCCGACATCGACGGCTGGATATCCGTCCGGAAGACCCCGACCAAACGGCGGGACGCCAGCATCATCGTCGGGCTCGCCGGCGGCGCAGGCGTTCGAAGCACAGAGATGCCAACCATCCGACAAGACGGCATCCGGCGCGACACGCAAGGCCGCACCACCGTCAACGTCGGTGGCCGAAACCCCAGGACCGTCGACGTCCTTCCCGACTGGAACTCGCACTTCGATGACCTCCTTCTCGAACCACCCGCTGACCAGACCGCAGTCCTCAAGAGCACAAGCACGGTGACCGGCTTCTCAAACGCGATGAACGCACTTATCAGAGGCCCACACCCCGCTCCCGACCTCACGCTCCTCCGCGAGACGTGGCTCCTGCGCACCCTCCAGACACTGCCCGTCGCCGACCTCATGCATCAAGCCGGCTTCGCCACGCCCGCATCCCTCACTCGATACATGCCATACCTCACCCCAGGAGTAAGCGACCGTGAACACCGCAACCGCAGCTAGCAACAACGACGACGACGACGCCACAAACCGCTTCGACGAACTCGTCTGGGGCAAACTCACCACGCAGGAAGCCCGCGCAGGAAGCGGCAGCCACGCGATGATTCCCGGCTGGTGGGCCGCCGCATGGCTCGCCCGGATGCTCGCTTCCCCGCTGCCCGGACGCTGCGACCTCTGGCGCACCGAAGACAACGCCGACAAGAAGCCCGGCGGACGGAAGCCACTGTTCAGCGACTCCGTCACTCTCACCCTCTCAATGATGCTCGTACTTGAAGGCCAGCCGCTGAACCCCACCACGCTCGGGCACCTCCTCGAAACCCGACTCGACGACGACGCCAAGGAAGCGCTCGGTATCGCACACCTCTACAACCGTGCCGACCGCGACTGGTACCACGTCGCCTACCGGGCGCTGCGCCGCATCATCAAGCTCATCGACGGCTGGCCCGCGCCCAAACGCCTCATGCTCGTCGACGAACGAGAAGCGATTCTCGACAGCCGCGACGAAACCGACGTCGCCGCAAAGCGTGCCCGGGGACAGGAGTTCGGCAACATGCTCCTCGACATCGTCATCAGCATGCAGCCCGAGGAACACCAGCGAACCAGTATCTCCGTCTCCGTCGACCAGACCTCCCTCCGAGCCGGCAGCCAGCGACGCCGATGGAAGCGCGACAAGAAGACCGGGAAGGAAATCCGCCGCTACCACCCAACCACCGGAGCCGAACTCGACCGCCCAACCCTCGAGCTGGAAGCAGGTCTCTACCCGAAGGAGAAGGGCGCAGCAATCAAGGACCCCTCCGGCGCGGACGTGTTCATCGCCTCCCAGTGGGAGAACGTCTACGTCGCCAACATCCTCATCGACACTCGTGAGGACCCGACCGCCGACCACAGCGACGCGTCCCCGCTGCTCATCCGCGCCATCAGCGTCGCCACCCCCAACAAGCGCGTCGGCGAAGACACCCTCGAACTGCTCGACTCCATCCAGTCGCGCGGCTACGACATCACCCGGCTCACCTTCGACATGGGTTACAACCACGCCATGTCCGGCGGCTTCCACAAGGGGCTGCGCGAACGAAGCATCCCCAACGTGCAGGAGTACCGCGCGGAGCAGAAGGGCATCACCAACGGCGTCGGCGGAGCGAAGTTCGTCGAAGGTGATTACTACTGCCCGGGGACCGCTCCCGAGCACCTCGACGCAACCGTCAGATTCGACGAAGCAAAGGGGGACGTCAGCGAACGGCAGTGGCGAGACAACCTCGCAGAACGGTGGAGGTTCGCTCTCCACCTCAAGGACGTGAAACCAAACGGGAAAATCCGACTCAGCTGCCCCGCGCTCGGACCGTCCGCCACCGTCGCATGCCCCATCCGCGACGCACACGCACGGGCATTCCGCGGGAAGCGGGAGGCCGGCCAGGTCCTCAAGAAGAACCTGCCGAAGCGCTGGGCCGAGACCGCCGTCTGCTGCCAGGACTCCATCACCGTCGACCCGAACGAGTTCCTCACCGAACAGCAGAAGTACCGCTACGGCAGCGACACATGGTTCGACGTCTACCGCACGGACCGGAACGTCGTCGAATCGGTCAACGACAAGCTCAAGTCCGACTTCCGCGTCGACCTGAACAGTGAGCGACGGATGCGCGGCCTCGCCGCAAACCAGTACGTGTTCGCGTTCAAAGCCGCCGCTCTGAACTACAAGCGCATCGCCGACTACGCGCGCGCCCAGCTCCGCAAGGCGGAGAAGGCGAAGCGTCGCTCCAACCTCACCCCCATCCGCCCCAACGTCGAACTGCCCGCCACGGTTTCGAAGCCGGTCGAGAAGATGGTCCGCAGCCGCGACCGGCACGGATGGTCCGACTACGGACGCAACCGGAAGAAGTTCCGCAGCGTCGAAGTCAAGCCCGACATCACGCCCGAAGGCTGAACCAGAAGAGCCCCCGACCAGATGGTCGGGGGCTCTTCTATGTCCGGGAGTTTCGCAAAAAGGGCAAGCCAGATTCGCAAACAGCCCGTTGGCGGTACCGGTGGGATTTGAACCCACGGTGGAGTTGCCCCCACACATGTTTTCGAGACATGATCCTTCGGCCGCTCGGACACGGTACCGGGAAAGAGTTTACACGATCCGGGAGGCCCGTGATGACACCCCGGGTCGGATCGCCCTCCACAAGCGGTCACCAGCAGGGCTCTCCCCACACCCACAGGTCCTCCTCGTCTCCGGCAAGACCGGCGGGCGTACCGTCCACGGCATGAGATCCCGCACGCTCATCGCACTCCTCACCTCCGTCATCGGCAGCCTCGGCGTCGTCGGCGCCGCAGCCGTCGGTGCCCGCGCCGGCGTGAAGGGCCAACGGGCAGCGGCGCAACGGGTCGTCGACATGCTCCCGATCCACGCCGACTGGTGGCGGGAACGACAGCAGCACGAGGGGCAGCTGCTCTACGTGGCAATCGGTGACTCGGCAGCGCAGGGCGTCGGTGCCACTGCACCCGGCCGTGGCTACGTGGGGCTGCTCGCGCGGCGCATCCGGCACCGTTCCCACATGTCGGTCCGGGTGGTGAACCTCAGCGTCTCCGGCTCGACCACCTGGGGCGCAAAACGTGATCAGCTGCCGAAGCTCCGGCACTACGCGCCCGACGTCTGCACGGTGTCGATCGGGGCGAACGACATCGCCGACTTCGACCCGGACAAGTTCGAGCGGAACATCCGGGCGATCTACGGCGCGGTCCCGTCGCACGCCGTGGTGGCCGAGCTGCCGTGCATGTTCGTGCCGGACCGGGAGCGCAAGGTGGCGGTGGCGAACGAGATCGTGCACCGGGTGGCCGACGAGTTCGGGCTGACGGTGGCGCCGCTGCACACCATCACGAAGCGCGTCGGGGTCCGCCGCACCTTCTTCAACAGCTACGGCGACCTGTTCCACCCGAACGACCGCGGCTACGAGGTCTGGGCGAGCGCCTTCGAGCCGGCGGTCGACGCGCGGGTCGACACCGTGGCGGCGATCCGGCACTACCTGTCCGTGCGCGAGGCCGAGAACCTCGGTCGTGACGCCGGGGCGGTGGCGAACGCCCGCGCCGAGCAGGACACCGACGGCGCCGAGGCACTCGACCACGCCTCGCGCCAGGGCCCGGGGCCGGTCGAGCGTCTGCGCCACCGGATGACCGGGTCGATCGCGCTGCCCGATGACCGAGACCAGTCAGACGAGCCGGGCGGCCACGCCGGTGATGTCGGCCGTACGGCCTAGCCTCGACGACATGGCGCGCCCGCAGTCCCTCTACCGTTGCACCGAGTGCGGCTGGACCAGCATCAAGTGGGTGGGCCGGTGCGGTGAGTGCCAGACCTGGGGCACCGTCGAGGACAGCTCCGCGGCGTCCGCGAGCACCCGGGGCACGTCAGCGGTCGCCGTCACCGGCGCCCGGGCGGCGCGACCGATCACCGAAGCCCGCGGCACCTCGGTGCAGCGCTGGCAGACCGGCATCGGCGAGTTCGACCGCGTCCTCGGCGGTGGCGTGGTGCCGGGTGCGGCGGTCCTGCTCAGCGGCGAGCCGGGTGTCGGCAAGTCGACCCTGCTGCTCGAGGTCGCCTCCCGAGCCGCAGCCTCGGGCAAGCGCGTCCTCTACGTCAGCGCCGAAGAGTCCGTCGACCAGGTCCGACTCCGTGCCGAACGCACCGGGGCGATGCACGACGACCTGTACCTGGCGAGCGAGGTCGACCTCGGCGTCATCATCGGCCAGATCGACCAGGTCCAGCCCGACCTGCTCATCGCCGACTCCGTGCAGACCATCTCGTCGAGCTCGATCGACGGCATCGCGGGTGGCACGTCCCAGGTGCGCGAGGTCGCCTCGACCCTGATCCGCATCGCGAAGGACCGCGCCCTGCCCGTCCTCATCGTCGGCCACGTCACGAAGGACGGCACGATCGCCGGCCCGCGGCTCCTGGAGCACCTGGTCGACGTCGTGTGCCACTTCGAGGGCGACCGGCAGACCGCACTGCGCTTCGTCCGGGCGCTCAAGAACCGCTTCGGCCCCACCGACGAGGTCGGGTGCTTCGACATGGGCGGCGACGGCATCCACGAGGTCCCCGACCCGAGCGGCCTCTTCATGTCGAAGAACGCCACGCCGGTGTCCGGCACCTGCGTCACCGTCGCACTCGAGGGGCGTCGCGCGCTGCCGGTCGAGGTGCAGGCCCTCATCGTCCCGAGCTCGGCGCCCCAGCCCCGCCGGGTCGTGAACGGTGTCGATGCCTCCCGTGTCGCGATGCTGCTCGCGGTGCTCGAACGCCGCGCCGGCCTCAAGCTGTCCGATGCCGACGTCTACGTCTCCACGGTGGGCGGCATGAAGCTCACGGAGCCCGGCGCCGACCTGGCGATCGCACTGGCCCTCGCGAGCGCCGCACGAGACCGTCCGTACCCGCACACGCTCGCGGCCGTCGGCGAGATCAGCCTCGCCGGCGAGATCCGTCCGGCCACGGGCACGAAGCAGCGCGTGAACGAGGCCACCCGCCTCGGGTTCACGACCGTGCTCGGCTCGGACTCCGGGCACCTGCGCGAAGCCCTGCGTGTGGCGTTCTCGATGACGCAGTCGCCGCGCGAACGCGAGCTCGACCGCGCGTTCTGAGCGGCTACGCGCGCAAAGCGGCCAGCAGGTCCGCCGGCGCGGCCTGCATCGTGTGCGGGCCGGCGATGTCGAAGAACACGCCCTCGAGCATGTCGAGGTGGGCGGCCAGGAACTCCTCGAGCCGCGGCCCGTCGTAGACCATGACCTGCCGGATCTTCTCGTCCGGCACCATCGCCGTGTAGGCGTCCGCCGACGAGAACAGCAGCAGGATGCGCTTGTCCGACCCCTCACGGCCGAACACCCGCACCTGCATGTCCTTCTTGCCGGTGACGAGTCGGGGGACGATCACGATGTCGTGGCGGAGCGCGAACGCCACCGCAGCGACGTCCTGCTTCGCGAGGGCTTCCTCGAGCTGTTCGCTCCGGAAGCGCTGTTCCTTGTCTGCCATCAGCTCAATTCCACCAGATTTTCGTCGTTCCGTGACGCACGGGTAGCCAGTCGGCCCAGAGCACGCTAGCCTGATGGAACCGCTTCGGCGGCGCTCAACGTCCGGGCGAGGTGGTTTGCCCCTCAACCCGGGCCCCCAGGGTCACTGGCCGACAGGCCTGGCCCCGAACCCGTCCCGCCGGCACCTGCCCGCGTGGCGCATCACCCCCGTCGACGTACGTCGGGGTCTCCGTCGGTGCATCTGCACCTTGGCGGAAGCAAGAAAGCTAAGGAAACGCCATCATGGCATCTACCGGTACCGTCAAGTGGTTCAACAACGAAAAGGGCTTCGGCTTCATCGCCCCGGACGACGGCAGCGCTGACGTCTTCGCGCACTTCTCTGCGATTGCTGGCAACGGCTACAAGTCGCTCGAGGAGAACCAGAAGGTGGAGTTCGACATCACCGAGGGCCGCAAGGGCCCGCAGGCGGAGAACATCACCGTCCTCGGCTGATCACATCAGCTTGAACAGGCCCCGTCGTCTTCGGACGACGGGGCCTGTTGCTGTTTCCGGCACCTCTGCTCGGCACAGCCCAGCCGGAGCGGATCGGAACCGCGAACCGCGCACCCGCCGCCTACTGCAGGATGAACTGCACCGAGGTCTTCGACTCGAGGTTCCCGACGGCGACCTGCAGGTGGTAGCTCGCGCCTCCCGCGGTGACCGCCGGCCGTGACGAGTCGCACGTCGACGTGGACGAGCGGGTGCGGTCCCAGGCGATCGCCGGGGTCGTGAGCGTCTGACCGGACTTGATCGTGACGTCCTGGTTCGTGCCGCCGGTCTGGCAGTCCTTCGACGACCAGTACTGCTCCTGGCCGGAGCTGATCGTCAGCACCTGCTGCGCCGATCCGAGGTCCAGGTGGCAGGAGTTCGTGCCGGAGTTCTTGATCGACATCGCGATCTTCGGGTCCTCGGTGGGGCCGTAGGCCGACTTGTCGAGCACCGGGGTCAGGACGATCTGGTCCTTCGTGCAGGTCGAACCGTCGGCAGCTGCGGGCTTCGACGCAGAAGCCGAGGCGGAAGCCGACGGCTTCGGCGCAGCAGACCGCGAGGACCCGGAACCGGACCCAGAACCGGCAGACGATGCATCGGCACCAGACCCAGCAGAGGCCGACGCACTCGGCGCCGCCGAGGTGGCCCCGCTCCCCCGCCCGACGACGATGAGCACCACGACCAGGACGACGACCAGCAGCGCCGCGAGCACGAGCGCCCGGCGACGCCAGTAGACGACCGGCTTCTCGGGCCCGACGGGGTGACGCAACGACGACATGCGCACAGGGTAGACAACGGTGCGTGCCGCGCCCGGCCACCCCGCCGGGCGGCACGAGAAAGCGTCAGAGGTTCTTCAGCATGCGGGTGTTGCCGAGGGTGTTCGGCTTGACCCGGGCGAGGTCGAGGAACTCCGCGACCCCTTCGTCCGACGAGCGGACCAGTTCGGCGTAGACGTCCGGCGACACGACGCTCTCGCCGATCTCCAGGTACCCGTGCTTCGCGAAGAAGTCGACCTCGAAGGTCAGGCAGAAGATCCGGGCGACGCCGAGTTCACGGGCGTCGTGCTCGAGCGCTTCGAGCATCCGGTGCCCGACGCGCTTGTGGATCCACTGCTCGTCGAGGGCGAGCGTGCGCACCTCGGCGATGTCGTCCCAGAACACCGCGAGCGCGCCGCACCCGATGGGCGTGCCGTCGGGCCCTTCGGCGATCCGGAACTGCTGGATCGAGCCGTACAGGGCGACGTTCTCCTTGCCGAGCAGGATGCGCCGGTCGACGTAGGGGGCGATGAGCCGCTGGATGTGCGGGACGTCCGAGGCGAGCGCCGGACGCACGAGGATCCCGTGGTCGTCGCGCTCGTGGAACGCGTGCTTGCCGTGCTCTGTCATCCGCCTCACACTACCGGGGTCGCAGGGGGACAGCGCTGCTGAGTGCCGCCCAGGTCGATCGGCCTACCGTCCGGTGCATGCCTCAGATCATCGAAACCGTCGACGTCAACGTCCCCGTCCGCCAGGCCTACGACCAGTGGACCCGTTTCGAGGAGTTCCCGCACTTCCTCGACGAGGTCGAGAAGATCGTCCAGGTGGACGACAAGACCACCGACTGGACCGTGAAGATCGCCGGCCAGGAGCGCGAGTTCCGGGCCCTCATCACGGAGCAGCACCCCGACGAGCGTGTCGCCTGGACCGTGAAGGACGGCGAGACCGACCACGCCGGGGTCGTCACCTTCCACAAGCTCTCCGACGCCGAGACCCGTGTCACCGTGCAGATCGACTGGGAGCCCTCCGGCATCCTCGAGAAGCTCGGCTCCGCCGTGGGCGTCGGTGGCCACGCCGTCAAGAAGGACCTGCAGAACTACAAGGAGCGCGTCGAGAACGCACCGACCCAGCCGGGCTGGCGCGGCGACGTGCAGGCGTAGTCCGCACCACACGACGGACGGGAGGCGCGGTGCCAGCTGGCACCGCGCCTCCCGTTCGTTCGTCCCCCGTTCGGCATCCCCCCATCGAAATGCCGACCTGACGAGCGAGCGCGAGCCTGGCAGAGTGGTGACACCGGCCGACGCGCTGGATCAGTTTTATCATGTCTGAGACAGATGTGAGAGTGGGGACACGTGATCGAGTACAACGACGACGACGCACACCGTCGGGAACTGTCGCGCAAACTGCAGCTCCTGATGGACGTCGTCGAGGCCAACTCGGGCCAGCGACCCCCGTACAAGGAGATCGCCGCCGAGATCGAGGCGCAGGGTGCGTCGATGAGTCGACCGCGCTGGGGCTACATGCTCGGCGGCAACGGTCCGGCCGTGCGAGACCAGCGACTCCTGGCTGCCCTGGCGACCTACTTCGGCGTCCCGGCGGAGTACCTGACCGACGCGGCCGGCAACACGGACGTGCCGGAGCGGGTGCAGGCGCAGCTGGAGCTCGTGCTCGAACTCCGCAAGCGCGAGGTCGTCGCGTTCGCGACCCGGCGTCTGGGCGAGTTCGCCTCGGCGGACGAGATCCGCGACTTCACCGACCACCTGCGTCGCCTGGACGAATCGGGCGGCACCCCGTGAGCGGCTACCGTGACCGCTTCGACGCCCTGCGTCGGCAGACCGAGGCCCGTCGCCGCGTGCAGCGCCTCGGGCTCCCCCGTCGGCTGTCCCTGCCGGAGCTGACCGCCCGTGCCGAGGCGGCGCTCGGCAAGCCGATCCACGTGCGCACCACGGAGCTGCCGGGCGACCTGTCCGCGCGGCTCATCCAGCGCACCGACCACGCCCTGCTCGAGACCCGCCCCGGGCTGTCCGAGCGCTCCCGGGTGGCCTGCGTGCTGCACGAGCTCGCCCACGTGTTCATGGACGACACCGGCTGCGACCACCAGGCGTACACGGGGCTGCTCAGCGGCCGGACGGCGTTCACCCGCTCGCTGGACACCCCGCACGAACAGGCCGTCGAGCTCGTCGCCGACCAGCTCGCGCTGCGGATCGGGCTGCTCGACCCCGAGGGCCAGCCCGGGATCTTCCGGTGACGCGGTGACGCTGCACGTCTGGGGGTCGATCCCGGTCTGGCTGATCCTGGCGGTGCTGGTCGCCCGGCTGCTCCTGGTGCGCACCCAGTCGGCCAGTGTCACGTGGCTGATGGTCTGCTGCAGCTGCGTCGCCGTCGGACTCACGATCAACCAGCCCGACGTGACGACGTTCCTCGCCGGGGTGACGCACGTGCCCAACATCGCCGATCTGATCGGCCGCTGCCTGATGGTGTGCGGCATGTTCGCCCTCGCGCAGTCGGTCGAGGCTGCGGCACGCTCCGCCAAGCTCCTGCGCGCCAGCCGCATCATCGGCTGCGTGCTCGTGCTCGTCGCCCTCGTCGCGCTGTTCAGCCTCATCGACGCGCCGACCCCCACGGCGCAGTTCATGGTGGCCTACGGCGACCAGCTGCCGACCGCGCTCTACTCCGCGGTCGAGATGACCTACATCGCCATCGTGATCGCCCGGTCGGCCGTCGCCGTGCTGCGCGGCTTCCGGAGCGGCGACGGACTCGGCCGCCTGTACTGGCTCTTCGTCGTCGGTGCCGCCGGCCTCGTGCTGCTCGCCGGCATCGCCATCGCCCTCGACGCCGTGCACGTCGCCGGTGCCGACGGTGCGGTCGGGGTCCTGTCGAAGCTCTACACCCCGGTGTTCCTCGGCTCGATGGTCCTGCTCGCCATCGGCGCCGCCGGTGGCGTCCTGCCCGACGCCGCACGGGAGTTCCGCGACTGGCGGGCCGCCCGACGCCGGTTCCGGGTGCTCGAGCCAGAGCTCCGGCGACTCGAGACGGCATCGGGCAACACCGGGCTCTACTTCACGATCGTGTGGCAGCGTCGCCAGTGGCGGAGTCGGCAGCACCGGCTGTCCGTCGAGATCGAAGACCGCGCGCGCGAGGCCGGGCAGGACGTCCCGGCCGCTGCGACGCTCACCACGGCACGACTCAGGGAGATCACATGACCGGCGCACGCATCACAGCACTCGGCACCGCGGCAGGGGCGGTCGGCACCCTCGGACTCGGCGCCTTCGTCGCACGACGGCTGCTGTTCCCGACGCCGTACACGGCGACCGCCACGGTCCGCAGCGCCACGGACACCGAGGTCGAGCTGACCGCCACCCGCGACACCCGTCTGCCGGGCACCTACGACCTGCAGCGGGACGACACCCGGGTGCAGGTCGGCGCGATCACCACCACGGGCACGGTGACCGGAGCCAGCAGCGACGGCGACACCGTCCGCCGCAGCGTCACCGCCCCCGTGGCGACCGGTGCGTGGGCCTGGGACGCCCTGCGGTACGACGGACCGGACGACGTGCCCGGCACCGAGCCCGAGGCCGCCACGACCCACGTGGTCCACGTGCACGGCCAGTCCCTCGGCCCGCGCCAGGTCCTGCGCGGTGTCGGGGTCTGGCGTTCGCTCGGCGCCTCGTCCGAGGTCGTCGACACCACCGACCTGCCGCTCCGCTCCCTCGACGCCGGGGCAGCGGACCGCATCGTCGCCGCCGTGCGCGCCGCCCGGGCCCGCGGCGCTCAGCGCGTCGTGCTGCAGGGCTGGTCCGCCGGTGCGCTCGCCTGCTCCGTCGCCGCCGCACGCGTCGACGTCGACGGACTCGTGGCCGTGTCACCCCTGCTCGACGTCGCCTCGGCACTCCGCGGGGCTGTCCGCGGCGCGCACCTGCCCGCGTTCGTCGGCACGGTCGCCGCCCGCATCGCGACCACGAACGTGCTGTCGCGGCTCGCCGGGGCCCCGACTCCCGTCACGACGACCACCTGGCAGGACTCGTCGACGCCGACGCTGCTGATCCACTCCGAGGCCGACGCCCTGGTCGCGGCCGACGACGTCGCCGCACGGCAGGGAGCCACCACGGTCACGTTCCGCACGGCACCGCACACGCTCGAGTGGAACGAGGACCCGGAGCGCTGGGATCGCGCCATCCGCGACTTCGCCGCACAGCTGCCTGCCGCCGTCTGACACGGCGGACGTCCGCCCGCGCGGCGGACCGGCCCCGAACGAACCACCCCCGGACGTGCAACGGCCCCGGTCTGCGAACAGACCGGGGCCGGCTGCGTCTCGATCCGTTGGGGGGAACCGATCGAGCGCGACGCGCGAGGAGTTGGGGGGAACGTCTCGCGCGTTGTCATCACAGTACCCCCGGACGGGGGTCCGTGGCCGCAAGGACGCGCAGATCGGCGATGCGGGATCTGAACGCGACCCGGGAACGGACAGGAGGCCCGGTGCCAGCTGGCACCGAGCCTCCTGTCCGTGGGGTGTCAGGTCCTAGGACTCGATCTCGCCCTGGGGCGTGTCGGTCGCGGCCTCGACCGCGGCTGCACCGGCGAGGACCTCTTCGCGCCCCGGCTGACGCCCGGTCTCGAAGTGGAACGCACCGTCGACGAAGTCGACCTTCACGTGGTCGCCGGCGTTGAGCTCACCCTGCAGGATGTGCTCGGACAGCTGGTCCTCGACCTCGTGCTGCATCGCGCGACGCAGGGGCCGAGCACCGAGGGACGGGTCGAACCCGACCTTGATGAGCTGCTCCTTGGCCGGCAGCGTGAGCTCGACGGTCATGTCGCGGTCGAGCAGGCGGTCGGCCAGACGCTTCACGAACAGGTCCACGATCTGCAGCAGCTCGGGCTGCGACAGCTGCGGGAACACGATCGTGTCGTCGACACGGTTCAGGAACTCGGGCTTGAAATGCTTCTTGAGCTCCTCGTTGACCTTGCCGCGCATGCGGTCGTAGCCGACGGCCGAATCACCCTCGACCTGGAAGCCCACCGGGCCACCGGCGATGCCCTGCGAACCGAGGTTCGTGGTCATGATGATGACGGTGTTCTTGAAGTCGACCACGCGGCCCTGACCGTCGGTGAGACGGCCTTCCTCGAGCACCTGCAGCAGCGAGTTGAAGATGTCCGGGTGGGCCTTCTCGATCTCGTCGAACAGGACCACGGAGAACGGCTTGCGGCGCACCTTCTCGGTGAGCTGGCCGCCCTCCTCGAACCCGACGAACCCGGGAGGGGCACCGAACAGGCGGGACACGGTGTGCTTCTCACCGAACTCCGACATGTCGAGGGAGATCAGCGCACCCTCGTCGTCGAACAGGAACTCGGCGAGGGCCTTGGCGAGCTCGGTCTTCCCGACGCCCGTGGGGCCGGCGAAGATGAACGAGCCGGAGGGACGGTTCGGGTCCTTCAGGCCGGCACGGGTACGGCGGATGGTCTTGGACAGGGCCGAGATGGCCTCTTCCTGACCGATGACGCGCTCGTGCAGTGCCTTCTCCATGAAGACGAGACGCGAGGTCTCCTCTTCCGTGAGCTTGAACACCGGGATGCCCGTGGCCTGGGCCAGGACCTCGGCGATGATGCCCTCGTCGACGGTGCCGGACGCGGCGACGTCACCCGCACGCCACTGCTTCTCGAGGCGGAGACGCTCGCCGAGGAGCTTCTTCTCCTCGTCGCGCAGGCTCGCGGCCTTCTCGAAGTCCTGCTCCTCGATGGCGGCTTCCTTCGACCCGCGGACCGTCGAGATCTTCTCGTCGAACTCGCGGAGCTCCGGCGGTGCCGACAGGATCGACAGACGCAGGCGAGCGCCGGCCTCGTCGATCAGGTCGATGGCCTTGTCCGGCAGGAAGCGGTCCTGCACGTAGCGGTCTGCCAGGTTCGCCGCGGCGACGATCGCGCCGTCGGTGATGGACACCTTGTGGAACGCCTCGTACTTGTCGCGCAGACCCTTGAGGATGTTGATCGCGTGGGGCAGCGACGGCTCGTTGACCTGCACCGGCTGGAAGCGACGCTCGAGTGCGGCGTCCTTCTCGAAGTGCTTGCGGTACTCGTCGAGCGTGGTGGCACCGATGGTCTGGAGCTCACCGCGGGCGAGGAGCGGCTTCAGGATCGAGGCCGCATCGATCGCGCCCTCGGCTGCACCGGCACCGACGAGCGTGTGGATCTCGTCGATGAAGACGATGATGTCGCCGCGGGTGCGGATCTCCTTCGTGACCTTCTTCAGGCGCTCCTCGAAGTCACCGCGGTAGCGGGACCCGGCGATGAGCGACCCGAGGTCGAGCGAGTAGAGCTGCTTGTCCTTCAGCGTCTCGGGCACGTCGCCCTTGACGATCGCCTGGGCGAGGCCCTCGACGACGGCGGTCTTGCCGACGCCGGGCTCACCGATCAGGACGGGGTTGTTCTTGGAGCGGCGGGAGAGGATCTGCATGACCCGCTCCATCTCCTTCTCGCGCCCGATGACGGGGTCGAGCTTGCCGTCGCGCGCAGCCTGGGTGAGGTTCCGACCGAACTGGTCGAGGACCTGCGAACCCTGCTGCGCGTTCTGCTGCTGCTCGCCGCCGACGGCGACCGCTTCCTTGCCCTGGTAGCCGGACAGGAGCTGGATGACCTGCTGGCGCACCCGGTTCAGGTCGGCGCCGAGCTTCACGAGGACCTGGGCTGCGACACCCTCGCCCTCGCGGATCAGGCCGAGCAGGATGTGCTCCGTGCCGATGTAGTTGTGGCCGAGCTGCAGCGCCTCGCGCAGGGACAGCTCGAGCACCTTCTTGGCGCGCGGCGTGAACGGGATGTGCCCGGTCGGCTGCTGCTGGCCCTGCCCGATGATGTCCTGGACCTGCTCGCGCACGGCGTCGAGCGAGATGCCCAGCGACTCCAGCGCCTTGGCGGCGACGCCCTCGCCCTCGTGGATGAGGCCGAGGAGGATGTGCTCGGTGCCGATGTAGTTGTGGTTGAGCATCTTCGCTTCTTCTTGAGCGAGGACGACAACACGACGGGCCCGGTCGGTGAATCTCTCGAACATGTGCTCTCCCTTGGCCCCTGATGAGCGGAGCCGACGCTGTGCCGGTCTCGTGTGAGTCCGGCCAAGTACTTCGAGAGTAACCAGCGCTCCCCCCGGGGGCTGCCCCTGTTCGCCGTGGGCGTGACCAGGGTGCGTCTTGTGCGCAGTGAGCGAACGACGAGACGGACTGGAGGGCCGTGGCGATCCCGCCACGGGCCTCCAGTCCGTCAACCGATCGTCGGTCAGGAGCGCCGCACCGCGCGACGCAGGTCGCGTCGGAAGCGGCGCGCGTCGACGCCCAGGGCGTCGAGGACGTCGTGCGCCGATCCGGCGAGCGGATCGTCGACCGAGTCGAGCACGGCGAGGACGACGTGCGGTGGCCGGATGCGCTCCGAACGGCCGGCGATCGTCGCGGCGCGGGCGAGCACGCGCATCGCGGCGGGCGTGCACGCGACCCGGTCGTGTTCGCCGGGGCAGGTGGTGTGGGCGCCGACGAAGGCGCGGATGCCGGAGCGGACGGTGTCCGGGGAGATCCGGTGGGCGTCGAGGACGGGGCGGAAGCGGGGCATGCCGGCGCAGAGCGTGACGGCGGCCAGCAGCAGGTGTTCGGCGTCGACGAAGCCGAAGCCGGACTCGTGGGATTCGAGGTCGGCGAGCAGCACGATCTCGCGGCCGTGCCGAACGGAAGGGAGGGCGACGGAGAGCTGAGCGGTCTGCATGTATTCAGAATATCGCATGTCTCTGCGGAGGGACAGCCCGCATCGGAGGTCCGCTCGGTACGATCCGGTCATGGAGCAGCCCGTCGTCGGCCTCGTCGTCCACCCGACCAAGAACGTGCAGGAGTCCGTGACGACCCTGCAGCGCTGGAACGCGTCCGGCCAGGGCGAGCTACTCGCCCGGCGCGCGGACGCCCAGCGCATCGGTGGCGGGGTCGACGTGGTGGACGACGACGACTTCACCGACCGCGTCGACCTGGTCGTGGCTCTCGGCGGCGACGGCACCATGCTCGGCGCGATGCGGCTCGTGGCGAAGCGCCCGGTGCCCGTCCTCGGCGTGAACTACGGCAACGTCGGGTTCCTGGTCGAGATCGAGCCGCCCGAGCTCGAGAGCGCTCTGGAGCGGCTGTCCGCCGGCGAGTACCAGCTCGAGCCGCACCACGCGCTCGAGGCCCGGTTGTCCTGGGGTGGCGCCCGCACCGACTACCTGGCGTTCAACGACCTGACCATCGTGCGGCGCCCCGGCTCCGGGCAGGTCTCGGCGGACCTCAGCGTCGGGGGCCTCGGGTACGGGTACTACCGGGCCGACGCCATCGTGGCCGCCACCCCGGCCGGCTCCACCGCGTACAACTACGCCGCCGGTGGGCCGGTGCTCTCCCCCGCGCTGTCCGGCTCGGTGGTGACGCCGGTCGCGCCGATGGCCGGGATCGACCGCTCGGTGGTGCTCGCCGCGCGGGAGCGCTACCGGTTCGACATCGCCGAGGGCACCAGGAGCGCGGCGCTCGAGGTCGACGGGCTCGTGGTCGGCGAGGTGGCCACCGGGGCGCAGATCGACATGCGGCTCCGCAAGGACGCCGGCAGCGTGGTGCGGCTCGACGCCGAGCGGCACGGGCGCACCGGACGCGTGAAGCTCAGCCTGCTCGACCTGCCGGTGCGGCCCGACCAGCTGGTCGAGCTCATCCCGAGCGACCTGCGGCAGAAGCTCCGGCGCGAGATCGACGACTGACGCCGCGCCGGGGCTGGCCCTGGCTATGGCTCCGGCTCCGGCTCCGGCTCCGGAAACGTGAATGGCCCGCTCGAGCAGTGCTCGAGCGGGCCGTCCCATCACCCCACCGGATCGTCTTCCCACAGAACGACCCGGTTTCCCCGCGCCGGCACGGGTGAACGTGCCGGCCGAAGTCCACTGACCTAGTCGGTCAGGTACAGCTGCATGTCCTGCGAGACCGCCTTGGCGAACAGACGCAGCTTCGCGCGCGACTCCACCCGGCTGACGGCCTGGCGGGTCGTGTGCACGATCTTCGAGATCTCGTCGAGGGTCATCGGCTTGTCGTCGTCCAGGCCGTAGCGCATGCGGATGACGTTCGCCTCGTCGCTGGGCAGCTCGGCGACGATGGAGCGGATGTCGCGGTGCAGCAGCGTCGTCTCGGTGAGCTCGTTCGGGCTCGCGGCGTCCTCGTCCTCGATGAAGTCACCGAGTTCGCTGTCGTCGGAGTCGCCGACCACGGTGTGGATCGAGACCGGCTCGTGCGATCGACCCTTGAGGTCGACGAGTTCCTCGACGCTCATGCTCAGCTCGGCGGCCACTTCCTCCGGCATCGGCGCACGGCCGAGGTCGACGGTCAGGTCACGCTCGGTGCGCGAGATCTTGTTGATGAGCTCGACGGTGTGCACCGGGATGCGGATCGTGCGCGCCTTGTCGGCGAGGCCACGCGAGATGGCCTGGCGGATCCACCAGGTGGCGTAGGTCGAGAACTTGTAGCCCTGCGTGAAGTCGAACTTCTCGACGGCACGGACCAGGCCGAGGTTGCCTTCCTGGATGACGTCCATGAAGGGCAGGCCACGCTGCGAGTACCGCTTGGCGATGCTCACGACGAGGCGGAGGTTCGAGGTGATCATGCGCTCCTTGGCGCGCTCACCGTCGCGGACGAGCCAGCGGAGTTCACGCTGCAGGGTCTTCGCGAGACCCTTCTCGGTGGCGAGCTTCTCTTCGGCGAAGAGCCCGACCTCGATGCGGCGTGCGATCTGCGCTTCTTCCTCGGCGGTGAGGAGCGAGAGACGGCCGATGTGACGGAGGTAGTCGCCGACCTGGTCGACCGAGGCGCCGCGGACACCGGCGAGCTGCTCGTCGGCCTCGACCTCGGTGTCGAGGGAGGTGGTGGCGGACTCGGCGGTCGCGGTCTTCGATGCCGATGCCTTCTTGGTGGCGGTGCGGCGGGTGGTGCTGGGTGCAGCCGTTGCGATCGTCATGGTGTTTCTCCCTGCGTTCGACGGTGATGGCTTCGTGGGGCGTTGCCGGGGGGTGCTGATGAGTAAAGCGGCCCGGAGGTGTACCCCACAAATCGTTCGGAGCGATTCTCAGGGTTCTCCGTGCTTCATCATCGAAAGCGTCCCCCGCGGGGTACAGCCCACCGCCAGTCTGGTCCCCCAATCGGCCCTGGATCAAGCGGATAACGCCGTGTTTCCGGCGTTGCAGGCGTGTTTCACCAGTGTTTCCGATCGTGTACCCCGCGCGACTGCGTACTCCGGACATGCAAAAGGGGTACGTCCGACCGGATCAGTGCGATCTGGTCGTCGTACCCCGAATACCGCATGGGTGGGGGTCACCAGGAGGGTTCGAGCCACCCGTCTCGGCGCTTGGAGACCTCGAGGTCTGCGTCTCGGTCGAACTCGTCGTACTCGCTCTCGATGTCACCGACGAGGCTGCGGCCCGTGAAGGGATGTGCGGTGGTTGCCATGCGGACGATGCTCACCCCGGCACGCGTCGGCGAGGTGAACGGTGCGTGACGGTCCGTCGGCGCTCAGACGTCGAGGTCGTCGACGTCGCCCTCGTCGTCGAGGGGTCCGTCGTCACTGCCGACGGGCGAGACGGACGCCCCGGACGCCGGGTGTCCGAAGGCGTCCTCCACGTCGAGGTCGTCGAGGTCATCGACGCCGGCGGCGGACTCCGGGATGGTGGGCATGCGCGACAGGATCACACCGCGCGGTGAACACGGGGTGAAGTGGATCGTGCGCGGGCGGCTACTCGGCCGACGTCGGAGCCGGTGCGGGGCGACCGTGCTCACGCTCGAAGCGGGCGCGCTCCTCGGCCTCGACCTTGGCGTACGCGGCTCGCTCGGTCCGGTCGGCACGCATGATCGCGCGCATCACGAACCAGAAGATCAGGCCGACGACGATGGTCGGCGTCAGGGCGAAGACGATCCCGCTTACGACTCCTTCAGGCACCCGAGCATCGTACCCCGGTGGACCGGGAGTTATTTCACCAGCGGGAACAGGATCGTCTCGCGGATGCCCAGGCCCGTGATGGCCATGAGCAGGCGGTCGATCCCCATGCCCATGCCGCCCGACGGAGGCATCGCGTGTTCCAGGGCCCGCAGGAAGTCCTCGTCGACGCGCATCGCCTCGAGGTCACCACCGGCCGCGAGCTTCGCCTGCTCGACGAACCGCTCCCGCTGCACGACCGGGTCGACGAGCTCGGAGTACGCCGTGCCGAGCTCGAAGCCGCGGACGTAGAGGTCCCACTTCTCGACGACGCCCGGACGGGTGCGGTGCTGCCGGGTGAGCGGCGAGGTGTCGACCGGGAAGTTCATCACGAAGGTCGGGCGGTCGAGCGAGTCGATGACGAAGTGCTCCCAGAGCTCCTCGACGTACTTGCCGTGCGTGGCGTGGGCGACCTCGACGCCCTCGGCCTCGGCGAGCGCCTGCAGCTCGGACAGCGGGGTCTCCGGGCTGATCTCGCGCCCCGCGGCCTCGGACAGCGAGCCGTACATGTCGATCCGGGGCCACTCGCCACCCAGGTCGTAGGTGCTGCCGTCGGGCAGGGTGACCTCGAGCGCACCACCGGTGACCGCGCGGGTCGCGTTCTGCACGAGCTCCTGCGTCAGGTCGGCCATCTGCTCGTAGTTGCCGTACGCCTGGTACGCCTCGACCATCGCGAACTCGGGCGAGTGCGACGAGTCGGCACCCTCGTTCCGGAAGTTGCGGTTGATCTCGAACACCCGGTCGATGCCGCCGACGACGGCGCGCTTGAGGAACAGCTCGGGTGCGATGCGCAGGAACAGCTCGGTGTCGAAGGCGTTCGAGTGCGTCACGAACGGTCGCGCCGAGGCGCCGCCGTGCTGGGTCTGCAGCATCGGGGTCTCGACCTCGAGGTACTCGTGCGCGGTGAAGGTCTGGCGGAGCGAGGACATCACGGCGGCGCGGGCACGCACGGTGGCGCGGGCCTCGTCGCGGACGATGAGGTCGAGGTAGCGCTGGCGGACCCGTGTCTCCTCGTTGAGTTCGTTGTGCAGGTTCGGCAGCGGCAGGATCGCTTTCGCCGCGATCGCCCAGTCGTCGACCATGACCGACAGCTCGCCGCGGCGCGAGGAGATCACACGGCCGTGCACGAACACGTGGTCGCCCAGGTCGACGAACTCCTTCCAGCGGGCGAGGGACTCGTCCCCCACCTCGGCCAGGGAGACCATCGCCTGGATGCGCGAGCCGTCGCCGGACTGCAGGGACGCGAAGCAGAGCTTGCCGGTGTTGCGCGAGAACACCACACGACCCGCGATGCCCACGACGTCCTGGGTCTCCTCGCCGGTCTCCAGGTGCGCGTACTGCTCGCGCACGGCCGGGATCGTCGTGGTGATGGGGAGCTCGGCGGGGTACGCCTCGATGCCCGACTCCAGCAGCTTCGCCCGCTTGTCGAGCCGGACCTGTCGCTGCTCGCTGGTCTCCTGCTCGGCCAGTGCGGCGGCGTCGGCGATCGCGGTGTCGGGGGTGACGGTCTCGTCGGTCATGCGGGTGCGGCTCCGATGGTCGTGGGGGTCGGGGGAAATGCTACCCGCGCCGCGGTCCCGCCCCCGAACCGCTAGAGCGTCGACTGCCCGTCGGCGGCGGTGAGCGCGTTGTCGACGGCGGAGCGGACGAGCGCACCGAGGACACGACCCGGGTGTTCGACGCCGATGCCGGACAGGGTGCCCGCCGACTGGTCCACGATCGCGGTCGAGAAGCTCACGGCGGCCCGCACGGCATCGGCGTACGCGGGCCGGTCCGCCTCGGCGACGACGAACGGTTCGGCCCCCATCTCGACCACGAGCGCCTGGGCGATCGGCAGGACAGGCGCCGGGGCGGTCACCGCGCAGTACGCGTCGCGCAGCCGGGACAGGTCGACACTCGTGCCCGTGAAGGCCATCGCGGGGTGGATCGCCAACGGGATGGCACCGGCTGCCATCGCCGGGGCGAGGATGCCGACGCCGTGATCCGGGCTGGTGTGGACGACGAGCTGCCCCGGCTGCCAGATCCCGGCGTCCGCCAGCCCCTGCACGAGCGAGGCGAGCTGGTCGTCCGGCACCGCGAGCAGCACGAGTTCGCTCCGCTCCACCAGGTCGGGCGTCGCGAGCACCGGAGCGCCGGGCAGCATGGCCTCGGCGCGGTCACGGCCCTCGTCGGACACGGCGGTCACCCCGACGACGGCGTGCTCCGCGTTCGCCAGGGCTGCTCCGAGGACGGGTCCGACCCGTCCGGCGCCGACGATGCCGACCCCGAGACGCCCGGCCCTCATCGTGCGGCTCCGGTCGGTGGGACGTCGTCCCAGCCGGTAGGGACGGCGCCGGACCGGTGGTCCGCCGCCTGCCCGGCAGGGGCTCCGGACCCGTGCACGGTGTCGGCCGCAGCGTGCGTGGCGGCCGCGGGACGGGCCTCCCGTTCGCGCCAGCGGTGGGTCGTGTCGACTGCGGCCGCCTCGACGGCACGCTGCGTCGTCTCCGACCACAGGCGCTGCGCGTCCCGCGCGTCGAGCGCACCGACGCGGGCCGAGACCGGACCGGCCACGGTGTGGACGTGGACGGCTGCGAGCCGCAGGGCACGCTCAAGGGGACCCTGCTCGACCTTGACGCTCTGCACCCGGGGCAGCGGCACGATGACGAGCGAGCGCCACACGGCACCGAGCCGCAGCAGCACCGCACCCTGCACGAACCGGTAGCCGTTGCGGCGGAACGCGAACGGACGGAGCCAGGCGCCACGTCGTGGGGAGTGTACGAAGCCGCCGCGGTCGCCCGAGGTGGTGAGGCTGTCGTCGACGACGTCCACGGCTTCGGCCGCACCCTCGCGCAGGGCTTCCTGCGACGCCTCGGGGCCGGCGACGACGGTGCCGACGAGTCCGGGCAGGATGATGTCGAGGACCTCGCGGACGTCCGCCGTCGTGCCGACGGGCAGCACGATCGAGGACACCTGCTGGTTGCTCGACGCCCCGTTGCCGGCGCTCGTCGCCCGGTTGATGCGGATGTCCCACCAGCCGAAGGGGCGCCACAGCAGCGGCTGGGCGACGCTGACGGCGTGGATGCGGCCCGGCGGCAACGTCTCGTTCGACGTCGAGACCAGTCCGAAGCCGATCCGGATGCCGTCGCGGGTCTCGGCGATCGTGTACTGCAGCGAACGGGAGAATTTCCGGACGTAGTAGCCGCCGGCACCGAGCACGGCGGGGAACAGCCCGAACAGCACCGCGAACTCGCCGGTGAGGGCGACGCTGACGATCATGCCGGCGATGACCAGCAGCAGGAACAGCGTCGTGCCGGACAGCAGCATCGACGCGATGAGCCGCCCCGGGCGCACCTTGACGATGCGGGTGGCGTGCACGGCTGCCGGGTCGAGCTCGGGCGAGAACATCTCGTCGACGCGGTCCTGCAGTGCCCCGTGCGACTGCCGCGACGGACCGCCGTGGCCGTCGTCGTCCTTCGCGCCGGACGCGAGCACCAGGATCCGCTGCCGCAGGTCGTCGGCGGCGCGGGCCCCGAGGTAGGCGAGCTGCACGTTGGCGTCGTTGCCGGCCTGCGCGATCTCGAGCTTGGCGGTGCCGAACACCCGGGGCACGAGCGGCCGCTGGATGTTGATGCCCTGGATCCGGTCGAGCCGGGCCTTGCGGTGGTTCCGGAACAGCACGCCCGAGCGCACCTCGACGATCTCGCCGGTGACGCGGAACTCGTGCATGCGCCAGGACAGGTAGAACAGGCCGATCAGCACCAGGAGCAGCACCACGATGCCGAGCAGGACCCAGCCGACGACGCCGTGCTCGTACACGTACCGGACGGGGTCACCGTCCTCCTGCTGCTCGCCCGGGATGAAGAACTCGACGAGCTGGTCCCGCAGGCTGTTCAGCACGTAGCCGAGGATGACGATGAGGAAGATCCCGCCCTTGAGCAGCGGGGTCAGCGGGTGCAGGCGGTGCCACTCGCCGTCGGTCAGGGGTGCCGCAGCGGCCGCGTTGCCCCGGGTGGGCGGGGCGGGCGGAGCGGGTGGCGGGGTGCCCGGTCGGAAGGTCACGGACGACCCCTACAGCCCGGCGCGACGGGACTCGGCGAGCTCGACGAGGCGGTCGCGCAGCTCGTCGGCGTCCGCTGCCGGGACACCCGGGATCCGGACGTTCGTCGCAGCCGCGGCGGTGACGAACTTGAGCTCGCTCATGCCGAGCGCCCGGTCGAGCGGCCCGCGGGCGACGTCGACGAGCTGCATCCGGCCGTACGGGACCGCCGTGAAGCGCTGCCACATGAGGCCGCGGCGCACGACCAGGTCGTCGTCACGGAGCGCGTAGCCGATGGCCCGGACCCGTCGGGGTGTGAGCGCGGCGGTGATCGCCGTGGTGACCGCGACGACGATGCCGATGGACAGCCAGACCGTGCCGGCCCCGGAACCGAAGCCGTCGGTGACGATCCCGATGAGCACGCAGCCCGCGGTGAGCACGACACCGATCACGAGGGTGGTGATGAGTTCGGTCCACACGAGCTTCGCGGACACCCGCTGCCAGGCGATCCCACCGAGGCCGAGGCCGGGCTCGTCGAGTCGTTCACGCGGCATCGCGGGCCTCCTGGGGTTGCTCGGTCAGTTCACCGTCGTCGAACCGTTGCGGGGATCGTCACGGTCGTCGTCGTCACCCGGGGGTGCGATGCACATGCGCTCCGCCACGAGTGCGCAGACCGTCAGGACGATCCCGCCCCCGACGGCGATCACGTTCGGCAGGGTCGAGCCTAGCGAAGGCGTCGCGGGACGGGTCAGCAGGTACAGCACGAGGCCGAGGGCGAACCCGCCGAGCAGCGTGCCGCAGATGCTGGACGCCTTCGCGAGCACGACGACCCGGGTCGCGTAGAGCGGGTCGACCGGCCGCTGGCGTCCGGCGCCGTCGCGCGCGTGCCGGCGCACCGGACGCGCCATGAGCACGACGGCGACGCCGATGAACGCGAGCGTCACGCCGAGCGGGATCGAGAACAGGAACGTCGGCAGCTGGCGCGACGCCAGGACGGCGTCGAGTGCGAAGCCGGCGACCGCCGTGACGACGGCGATGCTGATCAGCGTGGAGGCGCGGGTGGGCTTCATGCGCTGGTCGCGCTCCCCGCAGGCCGGGAGGCCCGTGCCGGCTCCGCGAACAGGCGCGGCTCGTCGACGCGCTCGGTGTCGTCCCCCACGGCGGTGAGCAGGTCGGCCACCGGTCCGGCACCGGGCAGGACGGCCTCGGGGTCGGCGTCGAGCCACGGGGCGAGCACGAACGCGCGCTCCGCTGCCCGGGGGTGGGGCACGACCAGGGTGTCCGTGGCGATCCGCAGGTCGTCCACCGCGACGACGTCGAGGTCGAGGGTGCGGTCGCCCCACCGGACCTCGCGCGTGCGGCCGTGGGCGTCCTCGATGCCGTGCAGGGCGTCGAGGAAGGCCTGCGGCTCGAGGGCGGTGTCGACGACCACGACGGCGTTCCGGTAGCGGGGCTTCGACGTGTCGAGGCCGTCGAGGGTCACGGCGACCGACTCGACCTCACGGCTCGAGGCCACCGGCACGACCCCGGGCAGGGCGGCGATCGCGGTGGCGGCGGCGCGGAGCGTGCTCCCTCGGTCGCCGAGGTTCGCTCCGAGGGCGACGACGACCCGGTGGGTCATTCTTCTTCCTCGTCCGGCACCGTGGCGCCGCGGGTGCGCCGGATGGTGATCGAGACGTCGGTGAACGGCACGGTGATCGGGGCCTGCGGCTTGTGCACCGTGACCTCGGTCGCGAGTGCGGCACGGTGGGTCAGCACGGCGGCGGCGATGCGCTCGGCCAGGGTCTCGATCAGGTCGACCGGGTCGCGTTCGATCTCGGCGACGACCTGCTCGGCGAGGACGCCGTAGTGCACGGTGGCGTCGAGGTCGTCGCTGCCCGAGGCGGCGCGGGCGTCGAGCTCCACGGCGACGTCGACGACGAAGTCCTGGCCGTCCTCGCGCTCGTGGTCGAAGACGCCGTGGTGTCCGCGGGCGCGGACCCCGGTGAGTCGGATGGTGTCGTTCACGATCGAGCTGCCCTCCAGGCGTCCCAGACGTCGAGCACGGCACGGGTCGGTGCCGGGTCGTGCACGCGCACACCCCACGCGCCGCGTTCCGCGGCGAGCAGGCTGATGGCGGCGGTGGCGAGGTCGCGCTCCCTGGGCGGGGCACCCTCGGGGCTCCCGACACCGTCGAGGAACCGCTTGCGTGAGGCGGCGACGAGCACCGGCAGGCCGATCGAGGCGAAGCGTTCGTAGCCGGCCAGGATCTCCCAGTTCTGCACGCCGTGCTTGGCGAAGCCGAGGCCCGGGTCGATGACGACCTGCTCCTGCCGGACGCCGAGCACGATGAGTTCGGCGACCCGGAGCTCGACCTCGCGCCGGACCTCCTCGACCGCGTGGGTGTACTCGGCGTTGCGGTACATCCGGTCGCTGTGGCCGCGCCAGTGCATGACGACGAAGCCGACCCCCGTCGACGCCACGACCCTGGCCATGTCCGGGTCGGCGAGCCCGCCGGAGACGTCGTTGACGATGGCGGCACCGAGGTCGACGGCACGCTCGGCCGTCGCGGCGTTCATCGTGTCGACGCTGACCGGGATGCCCTCGGCGACGAGCTGCTGCACGACCGGCAGCACCCGTTCCTGCTCGACCGGCACGGGCACGCGCTCGGAACCGGGGCGGGTGGACTCCCCACCGACGTCGATGACGTCGGCACCGGCCGCGACGAGGTCACGTGCGTGCTGCACGGCGGCGTCGTAGGCCTGGTGCAGCCCGCCGTCGCTGAACGAGTCGGGGGTGACGTTGAGGATGCCGAGCACCCGGGTGCGCTCCTCGGCCGGACCACCGCGGTCACGGCGACGGCCGGTCACGACCTCCGGCACCGGCTGGGGTGCACGGAGGTCGATCGCGACCGTCGCCGGTTCGGCGGCGGCGGCGCGGGCACGACTCACCTCGGCGAGTCGACGCTCTCGTCGCGTCGGCAGCTCGGTCATGCCGGCCTACGCGGGGGCGATACCCGGGTTGCCGAACGGGCGACGACGGGTCTTCGAGGTCGACTCGGAGTCCGACGGGTCCGCTGCGGTCGAGGCGGCCTTGCCGGGCACGTCGATCGCGGGCAGGTTGCTGACCGGGCGCTTGTCGCTGGAGAGCCACTGGGGGCGCTCCGGCAGCTTGCGGACGTCCTTGAAGATCTCCACGAGCTCCGGGGCGTCGAGCGTCTCCTTCTCGAGGAGCTCGCCGGCCAGGCGGTCGAGGATGTCGCGGTTGTCGTTGAGCACCTGGTAGGCCTCGTCGTGCGCGGCCTCGAGCAGGGCGCGGGTCTCGGCGTCGACCGTCTGGGCGATGGTCTCCGAGTAGTCGCGACCGGTGCCACCGCTCATGTCACGGCCGACGAACGGCTCGCTCGAACCGGACCCGAGCTTGACGGACCCGACGGCCTGGCTCATGCCGTACTCGGTCACCATCTTGCGGGCGGTGCCGGTGGCCTTCTCGATGTCGTTCGAGGCGCCCGTGGTCGGGTCGTGGAAGACGATCTCCTCGGCGACGCGACCACCCATGGCGTAGGTGAGCTGGTCGAGGAGCTCGTTGCGGGTGACCGAGTACTTGTCCTCGAGCGGGAGCACCATCGTGTAGCCGAGGGCACGGCCGCGGGGCAGGATCGTGATCTTCGTGACCGGGTCGGTGTGCCGCATGGCCGCTGCCGCCAGGGCGTGGCCGCCCTCGTGGTACGCGGTGATCAGGCGTTCCTGGTCGGACATGATCCGGGTCCGGCGCTGCGGGCCGGCCATCACGCGGTCGACGGCCTCGTCGAGGGCGCGGTTGTCGATGAGCTGCGCGTTCGAACGGGCGGTCAGCAGGGCTGCCTCGTTCAGGACGTTCGCCAGGTCGGCACCGGTGAAGCCCGGCGTCTTGCGGGCGAGCAGCTCGAGGTCGACGCTCGCGGCGAGCGGCTTGCCCTTCGCGTGCACCTCGAGGATCTGCTTGCGGCCGGCGAGGCCCGGGGCGTCGACGCCGATCTGGCGGTCGAAACGGCCGGGGCGCAGGAGCGCGGGGTCGAGCACGTCGGGACGGTTCGTCGCGGCGATGAGGATGACGTTCGTCTTGCCGTCGAAGCCGTCCATCTCGACCAGGAGCTGGTTCAGCGTCTGCTCGCGTTCGTCGTTGCCACCGCCGATGCCGGCACCACGGTGACGACCGACGGCGTCGATCTCGTCGATGAAGACGATGGCCGGCGAGTTCGCCTTGGCCTGCTCGAAGAGGTCACGGACACGGCTCGCACCGACACCGACGAACATCTCGACGAAGTCCGAACCGGAGATCGAGTAGAACGGCACGCCGGCTTCTCCCGCGACGGCGCGGGCGAGCAGGGTCTTGCCGGTTCCGGGAGGGCCGTAGAGCAGCACGCCCTTCGGGATCTTCGCCCCGACGGCCTGGAACTTCGCGGGCTCCTTGAGGAACTCCTTGATCTCGTGGAGTTCTTCGATCGCCTCGTCGGCACCCGCGACGTCGGCGAACGACACCTGCGGGTTCTCCTTGTTGTTGATCTTGGCCTTCGACTTGCCGAACTGCATGACCTTCGAGCCGCCACCCTGGGCGCTCGAGAGCAGGAACCAGAACAGGGCACCGATGATCAGGAACGGCAGCAGGATGCCGAGCAGCGACAGGAACCAGTTGCCCTGGGCGACGCGGTCGTTGTAGCCGTCCGGCAGGTTGGCGTCGTTGACGGCCTGCACCACCTCTTCGCCACGGGGCGTGGAGTAGTAGAACTGCTCCTGCTTGTCGCCGTCCTTCAGGACGAGGTCGACCCGCTGCTCGGTGGAGTTGATGGTCGCGGACGAGACCTTGTCATCGGAGAGCTGCTCGAGACCCTTCTGGGTGTCGATCTCTTGCGTGCTGCCCTGGCTGATGACGCTCCAGCCGATGAAGATGCCCGCCAGCGCGATCAGCACGTAGAGGTACGGGCCGCGGAAGATGCGCTTGAAGTTCATGTGATCCGGGCGCGAGTGCCCGACACCTTTCTCTGCCGAAGTTGCGTGCAGGTCAGCATACGGCCGCGATTCTGTGGCGAGAATGGGTGTCCTCTGCGGGCGAACTCACCCCCGGGCCAGAGTCGGCCGAGTGCGACCCGAGCGCGGCGGGCCGCCCGTCAGGAGTAGACGTGCGGAGCGAGGACGCCGACGCCGCGCAGGTTGCGGTAGCGCTCGTCGTAGTCCAGGCCGTAGCCGACCACGAAGGCGTCCGGGATGTCGAAGCCCACGTACTTCACGTCGACCTCGACCTTGGCGGCCTCGGGCTTGCGCAGCAGGGCGACGATCTCGACGCTCGCGGCACCACGGGACTGCAGGTTCTGCTTGAGCCACGACAGGGTCAGACCGGAGTCGATGATGTCCTCGACGATCAGGACGTCGCGCCCGTGCAGGTCGGTGTCGAGGTCCTTGAGGATCCGCACCACACCGGACGACTTCGTGCCGGAGCCGTACGACGACACCGCCATCCAGTCCATCCGCGCCTGCATCTTGAGGTGGCGCGAGAAGTCCGCCATCACCATGACGGCACCCTTGAGCACCCCGACGAGCAGCGGGTCGCGGCCCGCGTAGTCGGCGTCGACGACCGCCGCGAGCTCAGCGAGCTTCTCGTCGATCTGCTCGGGGGTGAAGAGCACTTCGGACAGGTCTGCCTGGACGTCGGAGAGTTCCACCACGCCAGCCTAACCGGCGCTGAACTCGATGCGGTCGCCGGTCCGCGTGGCACGGACGCCCGGCAGGTCGATCGGGCCCTGTCCGCTCCAGTCCGTGACCAGCCGGCAGACCTCGAGCGTCTGCACGCGCGACAGCGTCACCCCGAACTCGCTCTCCACCGCCAGGCGCACGAGTCGCTGCCGGAGCGCCGGTGGGTTCGCCCCGAGCGCCCGCACCGACAGCGAGATGCCCGCCTCGGAGTGCTCGGCGATGTCCTCCGCGATCTCCTCGGCGAAGTGGTCGAGGGCGGCGGAGTCCTCGCGCAGCTGGTCGGCCGTGCGGGCCAGGGCCTCGGGCACCCCGGCACCGAGCTCCCGTTCGAGCACCGGCAGCAGGGTGTTCCGCACCCGCACCCGTGCGTACGCGGGATCGTCGTTCTGCGGGTCGTGCCACGGCGCCAGCCCCGCTGCGGCGCACGCCTGCCGGGTCGCGTTGCGCCGGACCGACAGGAGCGGCCGGCCGTAGGCCGGACCGCCGTCGCGGCGGGCGAGCGGCTGCATGCCGGACAGGCTGTCCGGCCCGCTGCCGCGCAGCAGACCGAGCAGCACGGTCTCGGCCTGGTCGTCCAGGGTGTGGCCCAGCAGCACCAGGGGTGACCCGGTGGCGGCCGCGACCTCGGCGATCGACGCGTGGCGGGCCTCCCGGGCGGCGCCTTCCGGACCACCGTCGGAGCCGACCGTGACCCTGCGGACCGTCACCGGGTCGAGTCCCAGCTCGGATGCCTGCCGGGAGGCGCGGCTCGCGACCGCCTCGGAGCCCGCCTGGAGCGCGTGGTCGACGACCACTGCCCCGGCCCGCAGACCCTGCTTGCCCGCTTCGAACGCGGTGGCCGCCGCCAGGGCGAGGGAGTCCGGTCCGCCGCTCAGTGCGACGAGGACCAGGTCGCCTGCGGCGACCACGCCGTCGTCGACGGCTGCGGCGAGCAGGTCGCGGACCGCCAGGCGGGTCGCGGCGACGGCGGGGTCGAGCCGGGGACGCGGAGAGTTCACCCGGTAACGTTAGCCGCGCTTTCGCAACACACGACAGTCCCCGAAGCAGACACAGGAGCGCAACATGGCCGCGTACGACGTCGTCGTCGAGATCCCCAAGGGCAGCCGCAACAAGTACGAGGTGGACCACGAGACCGGTCGCGTCTACCTCGACCGCGTGCTGTTCACCTCGTTCGTCTACCCCACCGACTACGGGTTCTTCGAGAAGACCCTGGCCGACGACGGTGACCCCGTGGACGCGCTGCTGCTGCTCGAGTTCCCGACGTTCCCCGGCGTCGGCGTCAAGGTCCGCCCCGTCGGCGTCTTCAAGATGAGCGACGAGGCCGGCATCGACGAGAAGGTCCTCGTCGTCCCCGCCAAGGACCCGCGCTGGGCCCACATCCAGGACATCGCGGACGTGCCGGAGCAGACGAAGGCCGAGATCGCGCACTTCTTCGAGCACTACAAGGACCTCGAGCCCAACAAGTGGGTCAAGGCCGAGGGGTGGGGCGACGCCGCCGAGGCCGAGCGCATCGTGCAGGCCGGTCAGGCCGCGTACGTGCCCGGCTCGCACTGACGATCCCCTGACGACGAACGGCGCCCGCTCTCCTTCCGGAGGGCGGGCGCCGTTCTGTGGTGGTGGCTGCGGGGTGTGGCGTGCGCGGGCGGGGCGTGCGCGGGCCTGGGTGTGCGGGGCGTGCGCGGGCGCGCATGGTGGAAACGGGCGTACCTGGTGCGTTGATCCGTGCAGGTACGCCCGATCTCGCTTGGTACCGCAGCCGCTCTGGGAAAGAACGGGCACTCCGGGAGCGGGCTACAGGGAACCGCTCGGGCGGGCGACGTACGGCATGAGCTGGTTCGGCAGCCAGATCGCGCGCTCGACGACGCCGACGCCGGGGCGCGCGGCCTCGACCATGGTGCCGTAGCTCGTCACGATCGAGTCGTGGTACGCCCCCGAGGCGGTGCCGTTCGACGAGTAGAACAGGATGTCGCCGGGCTGGCGCTGGGACAGCGGGACGAGGCGGCCGATCGACTTGAAGTAGTTGTACTGCCAGACCACGTTGTGTCCGCCGGTCGCGATGCCCTGCGAGTTGTAGGCCATCATCACGAGGCCGGAGCAGTCCCAGGTGTTCGGGCCGGCGCCGGTCAGGACGTACGGCTCGCCGAGCTGGGCACGGGCGAACGCGATGGCGCCGGCCCGAACACCTGGGACTGCTCCGGCCTCGTGATGATGGCCTACAACTCGCAGGGCATCGCGACCGGCGGACACAACG
>NZ_QKTD01000005.1:0-206650 GCF_003234695.1 Curtobacterium sp. MCLR17_042 | reverse complement strand
ACAGAGCGTCGCCGGTCTGGGGGAGGGGTGATGGGGGTCGGATCAGGCCGTGAAGGTCCAGGTCATCGGGACCGAGGCGGCGAGGCCCTGGTACGTGTTGCCTGCCGAGGAGTCCAGGGTCACCGCGAAGTTGAACGGGACGCTCGCACCGGCGGCCGGGGCCTGCGGCATCGTGAAGGCCGACGCCGCCGCACCCTTGAAGCTGGCGAGGGTGCCGCTGAACACCGTGGTCGAACCGGAGGTGACGACGAGGTTCATCTTGGCGCAGAGGTCGGTCGCGGTGCCGTTGGCCGAGCCGTTCGCCGACTGGGTGCACGTGGCGCCCGGGTTCAGCGTGAAGGTGCTGGCGTTCGCGGTGCCGGTGTTCTTGATCGAGATCGCGGTGTTGACCGTGTTGCCCGGGGTCATCGTCGTGCTACCGCCGAACTTGTTGATCGTCGAGCAGGTCGCCGAGTTCGTCGAGACCGAGCCGCCGTCGGTGCTGAGGCAGGTGACGGTCGCGCCGGCGTTCTGCTCCTGCATGATCAGCGTGCCGCTGCCGGCGGTGTTGCTGCTGTTGGTGATGCTCGCGGCGAACCCGGAGAGGGTGCCGGTGAGCGAGAGGGAGAGCAGGACGGCGGCGAAGATACCCGCGAGGAGCGCCACGGGGGCGAAGCGGATCCGCTTCAGTGCAGAGGTGCGGAGCTTGGTGGACACGGGGTACCTCATCGTTCGGTGGTGATTGCAGGAAGTCGGGGGAAGCAAGACCTTCGGGCTGTTTTGCTTCAATGGTTAAGATAGTCAGCGATTCACCAAGTTGACCACTCGTATACTCACCCCAGTGCGGGGGACGCCTCTTGTCCCCCCGGTACCCGACACGGAAGAAGGCCCTCGTGGCAGCAGGACGGAACGACGACGCAGCCGATCTCATGGCCGCGTTCACCGCCGTCGTGCGTGCGAACGCAAGCCTGGTGAGTCAGCTCAGCGCCCGGGCGGGCGTGCACGAGAACGCCCTCCGCGCCCTGGTGCTCATCAGCGACACCGGGTACTCCACGCCGACCGAGGTCGCCGGGTACCTGGGGCTGACCTCGGGCGCGGTGACGAACATGATCGACCGGATGAGCACCGCCGGCCTGCTCGAACGCGCACCGAACCCGGCCGATCGCCGAGGCTCACTGCTGCGGCTGCTGCCTCCGGGCGATGTCGTCGTGTCGGACTACCAGGAGCGGTACGCAGCGATGCTCCGGACCGTCGACGGGGCGCACAAGGGCGAACTGCACGAGGTGCTCAACGACCTCGCGACGAGTCTGTACGAACAGGCTGCCGCAGCGTCCTGACCTCGCTCGTGCGGACCGCGCGTCTACCTGGTGGGGATCGCCCGTTCCGCTGTCGAGGTGAGGCTGGCACGGCGTTCCCGATCCGTCCCGCGGGCGCGCTCGTCCTCGAGCACGCGCACGACGGTGTCCCGGAGGGGTCGGGTCACTCCGCCGGCGTCCCTGAACGCCGCCGTGGAGCGCTGCGCGAACCCGCCCTCCGACACCGGGATCCACAGGGGGAGTGATCGCGGTCCGGCCCAGTAGGCTACGTCGTGCGCGAGCAGGACGTCGTCGTCGACCGCGACCAGCTCGTCGTCGAACCCGGTGACGTCGGCCACGCACCGGAAGAAGTCCTGCATCGGCACCGGAGCGCCCACGGCGTTGACCGTGCCGACGTACCCGTCGCGCCCGACCCGGACGATCCAAGCGGCGAGGTCCGCGACGTCGATCACCTGGACGAACCGCTCCGCCGTCGTCGGCACCAGCACCGGCCCACCACGGTCGAAGCGTGCCGGCCAGTACCCGAACCGGTCACTCGGGTCACCAGGGCCGACGATCAGCCCCGGGCGGGCGATGAGCAGCCGTGACCCGAGCCGGAGCCGCGTCATGCGCTCGGCGAGGACCTTCGCGTCGGCGTACTCGGACGGGTCCTTCGGCTCCACCAGCCGGGCGGACTCGTCGGCGCCCGGTTCGTCGTTGTCCGCGTACACCGAGACCGTCGACACCAGGGTCCAGTGCGCGGCCCGGTCGGCCAGGGCGTCGAGCGCCGGGGCGACGAGTTCGGGGGCGCTGGCGAGCTCGATGACCTCGTCCCAGTTCCCGGTGGCCTGTTCGTAGGCGCCGGCCAGGGCTCGATCCGCCTGGACGAAACGCGCTCCCTCCGGAACGTTGCCGGTCGTGCCCCGGGCGAGGCAGGTGACGTCGGCACCCGCGGCCAACAGCTCGTCGACGATCGTTCGCCCGAGCCAACCGGTTCCGCCGAGTACCAGGACGCGTCGCACGCGCTGCGTCATCAGACGGGCTGGAGGGGTCGTCGTTCACCGTCGGGGAGCTCGACCCGGATGCGGTCGCCCGGCCGGACCGTGCCGCCGGTGAGCACGACGCTCATCACCCCGCCCTTGCGCTCGACCGTGCCGTCCTCGGCGCGCCCCAACACGGCACGGAGGAGCCCCGGCTCGAAGCCGTTGATCTGCTGGCACGGGTTCCGCAGGCCCGTGACCTGCACGGAGGCGCCGTCGCCGAGGTGCAGCACTGCACCCTCGGGCAGCGCGAGCAGGTCGATGCCACTGGTCGTGACGTTCTCACCCATCTGTCCCGGTCCGACGCTGAACCCGGCTTCGGCGACCTCGTCGAACAGCTCGGCGTGCAGCAGGTGGACCTGGCGCAGGTTCGGCTGCGACGGGTCACGCGCGACCCGGGAGCGGTGCTGCACGGTCGTGCCGGCGTGGGCATCACCCTCGATGCCCCACCCCGCCACGAGCGTCACCGCGTCGACCAACGGCTTGCTGAACCGGTGCTCGCCGTCCTTGCTCACCGCGACCACGCGCGGCTGGTCCATGTCGTCCCCGCTCATGGGGCCGATTCTGCCCCATGGTCACGGTCGCGCGGGTGCAGCGTCGGTCAGTGGCGCTCGCGCGGGCCGGTTCAGCGGCGCTTGCGCAGCGCGTTCGTCGCCCACAGCGAGACGGCGATGAGCACGGGCTGGAACAGCAGGCGGACGAAGCGCTTGGTGTCGGTGTCCAGACCGAACCCGTCGCGGTGGTGCATCCACTGCGCGATGTTGCCGGGGAAGACCGCCAGGAAGAACACCGCGACGACCCACCCGACGGTCACCTGGCGCCGAGCCAGGAGCATCAGCGCAGCCCCGAGCGAGATCTCCACCACACCGGAGGCGATCACCGTGACGTCCGTCGGCAGCGGCACGAACTTCGGCACCTGCGCCTGGAACTCCTCGCGGGCCACCGTCAGGTGACTGATGCCGGCCCAGGTGAGCATCGCGCCGAACAGGATGCGGACGATGGTCCGGGGGCGGGTGGAACGGACTGCGGGGGTGCGGGTTGCCATCGGGGTGGTGCCTTTCACGGTGGTGGTGGGGTTCGGTGGAGTGGGGGGCGAGGTCAGCGGCTGCGGAGGACGCGGCGTCGGCGTGCGGCCTCGAAGGTGATCACGACAGCGGCCGAACCGAGCGTGAGGATCCGGGCGACCGGACGGCCGCGGGTCGAGGTGAGCAGCCGCAGCACGCCGGCGAGTGTGAGTGCAGCAGCACCGCCGGTCGTGCTCGTCACCGAGCCGTCTTCGCGGTCGATCACGAGCCGGGTTCCACCGAGGGCTGCCGCCGCGACGGCGGAGCCGGTGCCGGTGCCGACCAGGTTGGTCCCGGGTGCACGGCGGACCGCTGCGGTGGCGAGTCCGAGCCCGGACAGGACTTCCAGGCCAGGGATGCCGAGCGCGTGTGGGACGCCCGGCTTGAATCCACGTCGCTGCATCTGCTGGGCTCGAGCGCGCAGCGGGGTGCGGCGAACCGTGGCGATGCCGTGCCCGGCGAGCAGGCCGCCGGTGAGGAGGTCGATCCAGCTGGTGAGTTTCACGTTGCGCTCCATTAGGTTGTGCACAACCTAACACGTCGATGCCGAAGACGCTCGGAGGGCCAGTAGGTTCGTCTGGTGCCATCACGAGTGTCCGGGTTCGCCGGCGACCTCCGCCTCCGCCTGACGATCGCCTCCCTCGTCGTGATCGCCGGGCTCTACCAGTGCTTCTGGAACCTGGCCGGCTCGAACATCACCGGCGACGAGAACATCTACCTGCAGAGCGGGTGGCAGTACGTCCACGGAGACTTCGCCGCGAACCGCGAACACCCGCCGACGGCCAAGTACCTGTTCGGGCTCGTGCAGCTCCTCACCGGGCAGGGTCCGATCGGCCCGCGGGTCCTCGTCGGCGTGCTCACCTTCGCGGTCGGCGTGGTCCTGTACCTGTGGCTGCGTCGCGAGATCGGGTACTGGGGTGCCCTGTTGGCGGCATCGCTGTGGTGGCTGACCCCGCGTGGTGGGGCGGGTGCCCGGGTCGACCGGCTCGCCCTGCTCGACCCGGTGATGACGGCCTTCGCCGTGTTCGCGATCGTCGCCGCGTGGTGGTGGATCCGCAGCGAGCGGGCCTGGTGGCTCGCTCCCGTGTCCGGCGTGCTCATGGCTGCCTCGGTCACGTCCAAGCTGTCGACCATCGTGCTGCTCCCGGCGTTCCTGCTGCTCCCGGTCCTGTTCAAGGTCTGGCGGAAGGGCCTCGTCGGCGGCGTGCTGTGGGTCGCCGCCTTCACGGTCACGTTCGTCGCCCTGTACCTCCCGATGGGCATCCGTTCGGCGATCCAATACATGGTCGCGTTCCAGGAGGGGCAGAACACCAACGGGCACCCGATCACGATCGACGGGCAGATCTACACGTTCGCACCGTGGTGGGCGAGCTTCCGGTTCTTGCTCGACGGCACCGGCGGGGCGATGCTCGTCGTCCTCGCGATCGGTGTGCTCGCCGCCCTGGTGGTGCGGGCGGACCGCCTGGTCGCGTACGTCGGCGCATCCCTGGTGCTGCTCGCCGTGTTCTACGTCGTCGTGGCCAAGATCGCGCTGCCGACCTACTACACCGCGTGGATGCCGTTCCTGCTGGTCCTCGCCGCCATCGGCTTCGCACGCCTCGCCACCGTCCCCCCGAGGGCCCTGACCGTCCCGGTCGTGCTGGTCCTCGTCGCGACGCTCGTCGTCCCCTCGTTCCGGGTGAGCCAGGCCGTCGCGCGGGCGCACCCGACCGGGATCGCGCTCTTGCCCGGGTACCTCGAGGAACACGATGTGCCCGACGGTCGGATCCTGTTCGTGTCGGCGACTCCCACGCTCTTCCTGCCGTACGTCGGCGACCACGGCACCAACCGACTCGACCGTGGCCCCTACGTCGCCATCGTCGTCGGCCGCGACCAGCGGCTCCCCGCACCGGAGGCCGTGACCACGCTGCTGCAGGACGACGCCTCGTCCTTCACCACGGGCAGGCTCGACGGCCTGCGCGTGTGGGTCCCGAAGGACGGCCGCATCCGTGAGGACAACGGGGCCCTCACGATCGCCCGCTAGTCGATGCGACGTCGGCGAGGCGTCGCGCGCCCATGCGCCTACTGCGGCATGTCGACGAACCGCGAGAACATCCCGTGGAACGCCACGGTGATGGTGTCCGTCGGTCCGTTACGGTGCTTCGCCACGATCAGGTCCGCCTCACCCTGACGCGGGTTGTCCTTCTCGTACGCCGACTCACGGTGCAGCAGGATGACCATGTCAGCGTCCTGCTCGATGGAGCCGGACTCACGGAGGTCGGAGATCGCCGGCTTCTTGTCGGCACGCTGCTCCGGACCACGGTTCAGCTGCGACAGGGCGATGACCGGGACCTGGAGCTCCTTGGCCATCAGCTTCAGGGCACGCGAGAACTCGGAGACCTCTTGCTGGCGGCTCTCGACCTTCTTGCCCGACGTCATCAGCTGCAGGTAGTCGATGACCACGAGCTTCAGGTTGTGCTGCTGCTTGAGTCGACGGCACTTGGCACGGATCTCGACGAGCGTCATGTTGGGGGAGTCGTCGATGAAGAACGGGGCGTCGTTGATGCGACCGCGGGTCTGCGCGATGGTGGTCCAGTCGCGGGAGTCCACGGTGCCCTTGCGCATGTTCTGCAGCGGCACACTGGTCTCGGCGGAGAGCAGACGCATCGCGATCTCGGCGCGACCCATCTCGAGCGAGAAGAACGCGGCGGTCTGGTCGTGCTTGATCGCGGCGGCGCGGCACAGGTCGAGCGCCAGCGTCGACTTACCGAGGGCCGGTCGGGCAGCGACGATGATGAGCTGTCCGGGGTGGAAGCCGTTCGTCAGGCCGTCGAGCTGCGCGAACCCGGTCGGCACGCCGGTCATCTGGCCGTCGCGGCCCTTGGCGGCCTCGATCTCGTCGAGCGCGGCGGAGATGGCGTCGGTCAGCGGGACGTAGTCCTCGGTCTGCACACCACCGGCGACGTTGTAGACCTCGGCCTGCGCACTGTTGACGAGGTCGGTGACCTCACCCTCGGACGCGTAGCCCATCTGGACGATGCGGGTGCCGGCGTCCACCAGGCGGCGGAGCACCGCCTTCTCGGCGACGATGCCGGCGTAGTAGCCGGCGTTCGCGGCGGTCGGCACCATGCTCGTGACGCTGTGCAGGTACTCGGCGCCGCCGGCGCGGGACAGCAGTCCGGTCTTGGTCAACTCGTCGGTGACGGCGATGACGTCGGTGGGCTCACCGTGCGAGTAGAGCGACAGGATGGCGTCGAAGATGACCTCGTGCTTGGGGACGTAGAAGTCCACGCCTCGGGCGGTCTCGATGACGTCGGCGACGGCGTCCTTCGACAGGAGCATGCCACCGATGGTCGACTGCTCCGCGAGCATGTCGTGCGGCGGGGTGCGTTCCATGCCGCGCTCCGCGTAGTCCTGCGGTGCGGGCTCAAGATGTGCGATCGACACACGCTCTCCTCTGTTGACGACACGGACCTGGACCGGCGGGACAGCACCCACCGGCGGGAACCCGCACCCCTGTTTCTACCCCCGGCAACCGACATCCCCGAGTCGCTGGGCCAGCGTACGGCCCCAGAGTTATCCCCAACAAACGGCCCTGTGGATAACTCTGTGGAGAGCCTGCGGAACACGCCGGAGCGCTGTGTGGAGAACTGTGGACGGGCCTGTGGAAAAAGACCCGTACGAACACACTTTCGACCACTTGACCTGGGCTTTTCTGTTACACACCGTGTGTGGAAAAGTGGGGTTCAAGTACCCCTTGAAGGTTCCGATTTGACACGTTTCCACTGTGTAAAACGACTTGACAAGCACCCCTCCTGTGGGAAGAGTTCTCGGCCTGTTCCCAGCCAGCGCGACCCCGTCTGAACCGTAACCAGCCAGCCCGAGTCGAGCCGCGCCTCCAGGCCCGCGACCATGTCGGCGACAGCAGTGGGACAAGCCGCGCGACCGCCCCCGGAACGCAACGACGGGCGGGCCTCCCGGAGGAGACCCGCCCGTCGTGGAGCGGAACGTCAGTGCTACTTGGCAGCGACGACCTTGAGCGAGATCACGGCAGTGATGTCCTCGCGCAGGCGCACGGTGGCCTCGTGGTCACCGACGGTCTTGATGGTCGCGGGGACCTCGACCTTGCGCTTGTCGAGCGAGCCGACGCCCTGCGCCTGGACGGCGTCAGCGACGTCACCCGGACGGACGGAGCCGAACAGACGACCGTCCTTGCCGGCCTTGACCGACAGGGTGATGGTCGCGTTCTCGAGCTTCATCTTGAGGTCCTGTGCCTCTTCGATGGTGGCGAGCTCGCGCGCGGTACGCGCGGCACGGATCGACTCGACCTGCTTCTCGCCGCCCTTGGACCACGCGACAGCGAAGCCCTGGGGGATGAGGTAGTTGCGGGCGTAGCCGTTCTTGACGTCGACGACGTCACCAGCGGAACCGAGGCCGGAGACCTCGTGGGTGAGGATGAGCTTCGACATGTGTCGACCTCCGATCAGCGGCCGGAGCCGGCGTAGGGGAGGAGCGCCATCTCACGGGCGTTCTTCACGGCACGGGCGATGAGGCGCTGCTCCTGGACGGAGACGCCGGTGATGCGACGGGCGCGGATCTTTCCACGCTCCGAGATGAACTTGCGAAGGGTCGCAACGTCCTTGTAGTCGATGACGCCGACCTTGATCGACTTCGCGGGAGCAGCGTTCTTGCCGCCCTTGCCGCGAGGCTTCCGGCGGTCGCCGGTGCTCTTTCCAGCCATAGTGATTTGTCCTTAGAAGAAAAGTTGTGTGTCCGTCGGAACGCTGAGGATCAGAACGGGGTCTCGTCGTCGAAGTTGCCGCCGGGGGTGCTCCACACGTCGTTCGACTGTGCGTTGCCGCCACCCTGCTGGCCGCCCTGGGGAGACCAGGGCGCGTCCGACTGACCGCCACCGTTGTTGTTCCAGTTGCCGCCGCCGTTGCCCGCGGGGGCGCTGGCGCCGCCGCCGACCTGGCCACGACCGCCGCCACTGCCACCCGCTGCGCGGGTGATCTGTGCGGTCGCGTAGCGGAGCGACGGGCCGATCTCGTCGACCTCGAGCTCGATGCTCGTGCGCTGCTGGCCCTCACGGTCCTGGTAGGAACGCTGACGCAGACGACCCTGCGCGATGACGCGCGAGCCCTTCGTCAGCGACCCCGCCACGTGCTCGGCGAACTCGCGCCACACACTCGCGCGGAGGAACAGCGCGTCGCCGTCCTTCCACTCGTTCGCCTGACGGTCGAACGTGCGAGGGGTCGACGCGATGGTGAAGTTCGCCACGGCGAGCCCGTTCTGCGTGTAGCGCAGCTCGGGGTCCGCGGTGAGGTTGCCCACCACCGTGATGACGGTTTCGCCGGCCACGGGTTACTCGGCGCTCGCGGTCGCGGTTGCGGAGGCGTTGGCGGCCTTGCGGGCCGCGCGAGCCTCGTCACGCTGCTTCTGGGCGGCGACCTGCGCGATGCCCTCTTCAGCGCGGAGGACCTTCGTGCGGAGCACGGCCTCGGAGAGACCGAGCTGACGGTCGAGCTCCTTGGCGGCCTCGGGCGACGACGTGAAGTCGACGACGGCGTAGATGCCCTCGGACTTCTTCGCGATCTCGTAAGCGAGCCGGCGACGGCCCCAGACGTCCACGTTGTCGACGGTGCCACCCGCGTTGCGGATCACGGCCAGGAACTTGTCCAGGCTGGGAGCGACGGTGCGCTCATCGATCTCGGGGTCGAGGATCGCCATCAGTTCGTACTGGTGCATGCGGAACCCACCTCCTCTGGTCTCAGCGGCCCCGGGCGGTTCCCGGGGCAGGAGGGTTGATGCATGTGCCCCAGACCACGCAGGTGCGCGAGGGGCAACCTGGGTAGCCTACCGGACTGCCTGGAGGCGCGCCACCGGCCTGTGGAGAGCGGTTCCGCCCGGCAGGCGGTCGCGTCTCAGGCGTCGGCGTCGCCTCGGGTGCTGGTGTCGCCTCAGGCGCCGGTGTCGCCTCGGGCGCCCCACCACTCGCGCAGGCGCTCCTCGGCCGTCTCCGGTCCGAGGGGCCCTTCGTCCATCCGGGCCTCGAGCAGGAACCGGTAGGCATCGCCCACGGCACGCCCCGGCGGGATGTCGAGGATCCGCATGATGTCGTCGCCGGTCAGGTCCGGACGGATCGACTCGAGCTCCTCTTGCTTGGACAGCACCTCGATGCGGTCCTCGAGGTCGTCGTATGCGAACGCCAGCCGGTCGGCCTTGCGGCGGTTGCGGGTGGTGACGTCCGATCGAGTGAGCTCGTGCAGCCGTTCGAGCTGGGGTCCGGCGTCACGGACGTAGCGGCGGACGGCGGAGTCGGTCCAGGCACCCTCGGTGTACCCGAAGAAGCGCAGGTGCAGCTCGATCAGGCGGGACACCGCGGCGATGGTGTCGTTGTCGAAGCGGAGCGCACGGAGTCGCTTCTTCGCCATCTTGGAACCGACCAGGTCGTGGTGGTGGAAGCTCACGGCGCCGCCGGGCTCGAGCTTGCGCGTCGCGGGCTTGCCGATGTCGTGCAGCAGCGCCGCGAGCCGGAGCACGGTGTCCGGGGGATCGCCGGCGTGCCGCTCGGCCTCGTACCCGATGGCCTGCTCGAGCACGGTGAGGGAGTGCTCGTAGACGTCCTTGTGATGGTGGTGCTCATCGACCTCGAGCCGCATCTCGGGCAGCTCGGGCAGGAACCGCTCGGCGAGGCCGGTGTCGACGAGCAGCCGGAGGCCGGGGACCGGGTCGTCCGTGTTGAGCAGTTTGACGAGTTCGTCGCGGACCCGTTCGGCGGACACGATGTCGATCGACGCGACGAGCTCCTGCATCGCGGCCCGCACGTCGTCGTCGACGGTGAAGCCGAGCTGGGACGTGAACCGTGCCGCGCGCATCATCCGCAGGGGGTCGTCGCGGAACGAGACGACCGCGGTCTGGGGCGTCCGGAGCCGTGCGGCGAGCAGGTCCTCGACGCCACCGTGCACGTCGACGAGCTCGCGGTCCGGCAGCCGCAGGGCCATCGCGTTGACGGTGAAGTCGCGACGGAGCAGGTCGTCCTCGATGGTGTCGCCGAACGCGACCTCGGGCTTGCGGGTCTCGCCGTCGTAGACGTCGCTGCGGTACGTGGTGATCTCGACCTGCTCGCCGGCGACCCGTGCGGCGATGGTGCCGAACTGGCGACCGACGTCCCAGGTGGCACTCGCGATGGGCTCGACGATCCGCAGGATGTCGTCCGGCCGGGCGTCGGTGGTGAAGTCCAGATCGGTCACCGGACGGCCGAGGAACGCGTCACGGACGGGGCCGCCGACGAGGGCGAGTTCGTGTCCGGCGTCGGCGAAGGCCCGAGCGAGGAGGTCGACGGGCTCGGTGGTGGCGAGTGCGTCGAGTCGTTCGACGGCCTGGGCAACGGACTGCATGACGGTGCTCATCCTCCCAGATCGAGGCCCCGAGTTCTCCACAAGCCGCGCGCGCACGGGACCTGTTCATGGTCGCGCCTCATACACTCGTGCTCGGCCCGAACCGACCCCGTGGCCCGCTCCCCGTATGCAGATGCTCCGCACCACGCTCGCCGCAGCCGCGTCGACCCTCGTCGCGCTCGGCCTGGTCGTCGCGCCCGTCGCCACCGATCACGCCTCGGCCGCCACGGTGTCCGCCGCCAAGAGCCACGTCGCCGATCCGGCCGCCGCAGACGCGGGGAAGGCGACCATCTCGATCGCCCCGGCGAACCGCGGCGTCGTCCAGCGCGACCAGGACCTCACCCTGTCGGTCACCGTCACGAACGACACCGACGCGGCACTGCCGGCCGGCACCGCGGAGTTCGACATCTTCCGCTCGGTGAGCACGCGCGACGTCCTGGCGAGCTGGCTCAACGACACCACCACGACCGGTTACCTCGGCGCCCCGATGGACTCCGTCGACATCCCGGCGATCCCGGCGCACCGTTCGATCACCATCGACTCGGTCGAGATCGTCTCCGGCAACGTGGCACTCGGCGGGTACTCCTCGTTCGGCGCCCGGCGCATCGCGGCCGAGTACACGGCGGGCGACGCCTTCGCCGTCGACCGCTCTGCGATCACCTGGTACCCGGACTTCGAACAGGCCCCGGTCAGCGTCTCCGTCGCGATGCCGATCACCGTGCCGAAGTCGACCGACGGCATCCTCACCGCCCCCGTACTGGCCGCGGCGACCTCGGTGGACGGCACGCTCACGCAGCAGCTCGACGCCGCCGAGGACCACAACGTCGCCGTGGCGGTGGACCCGCGGATCATCGCCTCGATCCGGATCCTCGGCGACAACGCCCCGTCGAGCGCGATCACCTGGCTGCAGCGTCTCGAAGCACTGCGCAACGAGACCTTCGCGCTGTCCTACGCCGACGCCGACGTCACCGGTCTGCGCCAGGCCGGGTCCGACGGCATCCTGTCGCCGATCTCCCTCGACCAGTCCGTCAAGTCCGAGAACTTCCCCGGCGCCGAGACCCCGGCACCGACACCGACGGCCACGCCGGGGCAGACCTCGTCGCCGGCCCCCACCGAGGCCTCGGGCGACGGCACCACGACCGACGACGGTGCCGACCAGGCGCAGGAGACGCTGCCGACCACGGAGTCCCTGCTCGACTTCCCGTACTCGATGGACTCGATCGCCTGGCCGACCGAGGGGACGGTGTCCTCCGCCGACCTGCCCGCCCTCGAGCGTGCCGGCACGAAGACCACCATCGTCTCGAGCGGCAACACCTCGGCCGGCGCGGACACCACCATCACCGCGTCCGAGAAGATCGGCGACGACCACGTGCTCGTCTCCGACCAGACGATGTCGTCGATGCTCCGCCGAGCCGCCGCCGCCACCGACCGGCAGACCTGGTCGTCGACGATGTCCGAGCTCACCGCGACACTGGCGACCTCGGCCCGTGCCGCCACCGCCACGGGACCGATCCTGCTGACCCTCGGGCGCGAGTGGCCGTCCGACTCCACCCGGCTCAGCCAGGCGCTGGACGCCCTCGAGAGCACCGCCTGGGTCGCCCCGGCCGACCTCTCCACCGCCTCGAAGGCCGTCGCCGGGTCGCTCACGCTCGCCAGCGCGTCCACCGGCGAGGCCCGCATCGACCAGCTGCAGCGACTCGTGCGGGGGGAACAGGGGCTCTCCGCGTTCGCGACGATCCTCGGCGACCCGAACCAGCTCACCGCGCCCGCCCGGCTCCGTCTGCTCGCGCTCGCCTCGAACGCGTGGCGCGACGACGACCAGGGGCTCGCCGCCGCGGTGGAGGCCCGCACGGCCGCCTGGGCGAAGAGCACCACCGAGGTCGGGATCGTCGACTCGAGCAGCCTCACCCTGCTCGGCGACCGGTCCTCCCTGCCGGTGTCCATCCGCAACAGCTCCGCCTACCCGGTCACGGTGCACCTGTCCGTGCAGCCGTCCAACTCGGCGCTGCGGGTGGTCCGCAACGACATCGTCGTCGAGATCCAGCCCGACTCCTCCACCCGTGCCACCGTCCCCGTGCAGTCGGTCGCGAACGGCAAGGTGGAGTTGACGATGTCGCTCTCGAGCCCCACCGGCGTCGCCGTGGCCGAGCCCGCGACCGTCGAGCTGAACGTGCAGGCGCAGTGGGAGACGGTCATCACCGCGGCCGCCGCGATCGCCCTGATCGGCATCTTCGGCTTCGGCATCTTCCGCAGCATCCGCAAGCGCATCCGCCGCCGCAACGGCGAACTCGACGACGAGGACGACGACGACCCGAACCGCCCCCTTGCGGTCCAGCCGACGGTCGGGGGCGCGCAGGCGTCCACCACCCGGCCTGGAGGCACGGATCACCGCTCCGGAGCAGCTTCCACACCCAGCGTGGCCGCGTCCACGGCCGGCACGGCCACCGGAGCGGCGGCCGCGGCCCCGGCTGCAGCGCCGGCTGCAGAGACAACCGCAGCGGTGGACCAGGGCCCCCTGCAGGACGCCATCGCGCGCGCCGGAGCCGAGCCGCGCCTCCCGTCCGACGCCGCACGCAACACCGTCGCGGACGACCGCGACCCCGAGGAGCCGACCATCAGCACCAGCCAGCCCCAGCCCGACGTCGACGCCGAGCCGGTCGCCGAGCGCAGCCTCGGCCGGGCGAGCGCGATGCTGGCCGCCGGCACGATGCTGTCGCGCATCCTCGGCTTCGCGAAGACCTTCGTGCTGGCGTACGCGATCGGGCAGACGCAGTCACCGGCGGCGGATGCGTTCGCGGTGTCCAACCAGCTCCCGAACAACATCTACGCGCTGATTGCAGGTGGCCTGTTGTCCGCCGTGCTCATCCCGCAGATCGTGCGTGCGATGAAGCAGCACACCGACGGTGGCACGGCCTACGTCAACAAGATCGTGACGCTCGGCGGATCCCTGTTCATCGTCATCGCCGTCGTCGCGACCCTGATCGCCCCACTGCTCGTGCAGGTGTACGCGCAGACCGCCTCAGGCGAGGGCAAGGGGTTCACGCCCGGTCAGATCGACCTCGCGGTGGCGTTCGCGTTCTGGTGCCTGCCGCAGATCCTCTTCTACGCGATGTACTCCCTGCTCGGCGAGGTCCTCAACGCGAAGCAGGTCTTCGGCCCGTTCACGTGGGCGCCGCTCATCAACAACGTCATCTCGATCGCCGGGCTCGTCGTCTTCATCGCCATGTTCGGCGGCAGGGCCGCGAACTCCGGCGTCGACGACTGGACTCCGCTCAAGATCGCCGTCCTCGCCGGCAGTGCGACCCTGGGCGTGCTCGCTCAGGCCGCCTTCCTGCCGTTCTTCTGGCGCCGGGCTGGCCTCAGCTTCCGACCTGACTTCCGCTGGCGTGGCGTCGGCCTGAAGTCGACGGGCACGGCGGCCGGGTGGCTGTTCGCGATGATCCTCGTCACCCAGCTGGCCGGCATCGTGCAGTCGCGCGTCGCATCGCTGGGTTCCGGTGCCGCGGGCAACGCGGTGCTGCAGAACGCCTGGCTGCTCTTCATGCTGCCGCACTCGATCATCACGGTCTCCATCGCGACGGCGTACTTCACACGGATGAGCCACGACGCGGAACGCGGCGACCTCGACGCCGTGCGGAAGAACCTGTCGCTCTCGCTGCGGATCGTCGGACTGTTCACCGTCTTCGCCTCGATCGCGCTGATGGTCGTCGCCGTGCCGTTCGGACGCATGTTCTCCAACACCTTCGACGGGGCGCTGTCGATCGGCGCGGTCCTGCTGGCCTACATGCCGGGGCTCGTGCTCTTCAGCATGTTGTTCATCATCCAGCGCGTCTTCTGGGCGATGCACGACCACCGGACGCCGTTCCTCATGCAGTGCGTCCAGTCGGTGCTGTTCGTGATCGGTGCCCTCGCGGTCAGCACGCTCCCGAACGAGGCGATCGGTGTCGCGATCGCAGCGTGCACCACCCTCGCGGGCACCGCGCAGACGATCGTCGCCCTGGTGCTCGTCCGCAAGCGGCTCGGTGGCATCGAAGGACCCGTGGTCACCCGTTCGCACGTGCAGTTCGTCATCGCCGCGCTCATCGCGGGCGTCGGGGGACTCCTCGTCGTGAACTTCTTCGGGTCGTTCTCGGCGAGCGGCTTCGCGATGGCCGACTTCACCGGAGCGGCCATCACCCTCGTCCTCGCCGGCGCGGTGATGGCAGCCGTGTACTTCGGAGCCCTCGTCGTCGCGAAGAACGGCGAGATCGGCAACGCCGTCCGGATGCTCCGCAGCAAGCTCGGCCGCTGATCCCAGCCGCGCACCGCACGCTCACGAGGCGTGTGGAATGCCTCGCCGGTACGATGGGTTGACCCGGTCAGACGCAACGGAAGGGCAATCAGGCATGCGCCAGCTCATCATCATCGGTTCCGGCCCGGCCGGGTTCACCGCCGGCATCTACGCAGCGCGCGCAGAGCTCAAGCCGCTCATCGTCGCCTCCAGTGTCGAGACGGGCGGTGAACTCACCAAGACGACCGAGGTCGAGAACTTCCCGGGCTTCCCCGAGGGGATCCAGGGCCCCGACCTCATGATCAAGATGCAGGAACAGGCCGAGAAGTTCGGTGCCGAGGTCCTGTACGACGACGCCGTCTCCGTCGACCTCACCGGCAAGGTCAAGAAGGTCACCGTCGGCTCCGGCGAGACGTACGAGGCCCTCGCGGTCATCTACGCCACCGGCTCCGCGTACCGTCACCTCGGCCTCCCCGACGAAGAGCGCCTGTCCGGCCACGGTGTCTCGTGGTGCGCGACCTGCGACGGCTTCTTCTTCCGTCAGAAGAACATCGCCGTCGTCGGTGGTGGCGACTCCGCGATGGAAGAGGCGACGTTCCTCACCCGCTTCGCCGACAAGGTGACGGTCATCCACCGCAAGGACTCCCTGCGTGCGTCGAAGATCATGCAGGACCGCGCGATGAACGACCCGAAGATCGAGTTCGCGTGGAACAAGGAGGTCACCGGCATCACGGGTGACTCCGCGGTCGAGGGCGTCACGCTCAAGGACACCGTGACGGGTGAGGAGTCCGAGCTCGCCCTGGACGGCCTGTTCATCGCGATCGGCAACGACCCGCGCACGCACCTGATCCACGGTCAGATCGACATCGCGCCCGAGGGCACGATCGCTGTTCAGGGCCGTTCGTCGAAGACCAACCTGCCGGGTGTCTTCGCCGCCGGTGACGTCATCGACCCGTCCTACCGCCAGGCCATCACGGCTGCCGGTTCGGGCACGGTCGCCGCGCTCGACGCCGAGAAGTACCTGGCCGAGCTCGACGACGCTCTGACGGACGAGGCCGAGGGCGTCGCCCCGACCGAGCCCGCCATGGTCGACGTCATCGCCGCCCGGGCCTGACCCGCCTCGGAATACCACGACGGCATCGCCGTTGTACCCCCTGAACGACTTCTCGAAGGAGCACACATGTCCAACGCCAAGGCTGTCACCGACGCCACCTTCTCGGACGAGGTCCTCAAGTCCGACAAGACGATCCTCGTCGACTTCTGGGCCGAGTGGTGTGGCCCGTGTCGCGCGGTCTCGCCGATCCTCGACCAGATCGCCGAAGAGCACGCCGGCAAGATCGAGATCGTGAAGCTCAACGTGGACGACAACCCCCAGTCGGCCATGAACTACCAGATCACTTCGATCCCGGCGATGAAGGTCTTCAAGGGCGGCGAGGTCGTCAAGACCGTCATCGGCGCCAAGCCGAAGCCCGCACTCGAGGCCGACCTCGCCGAGTTCCTCGCGTAGGTCGCCCCACCCGAACGGCCCCGCTCTCCCCGGAGAGCGGGGCCGTTCTCGTCCGGAGCCACCGGATGACGATCGGCCCCGTCGCGGAACCCTGGTTCCCCGGGCCGATGTCGTAGTGTGGCGGGAATGTCCCACTGAACGGAGCACTCGATGACGAACGGCAACAGCCTCGACCCCTGGTACGACTCCTACGCCCAGCGCACCGCCGGGCTGAGCGCCTCCGAGGTCCGAGCCCTGTTCGCCGTCGCCTCGCGCCCCGAAGTGGTCTCGCTGGCCGGCGGCATGCCGTTCGTCTCCGCGCTCCCCAGAGAGCTCGTCACGGGCTCCCTGGACCGTGTCATGAACGAGCACTCCGCCATGGCGCTCCAATACGGCGGCGGACAGGGCCTGCGGTCCCTCCGTGAGCACATCGTGGACGTCATGAGCCTCGAGGGCATCCGTGCCAGCGCCGAGGACGTCGTGGTCACCACGGGCTCGCAGCACGCCCTCGACCTCGTCACACGGCTGTTCATCGACCCGGGTGACGTCGTGCTCGCCGAGTCGCCCTCCTACGTCGGCGCGATCGGCGTCTTCCGGTCGTACCAAGCCGAGACGGTGCACGTCACGACGGACGAGCTCGGTCTCGTCCCCGAGGCGCTGCGCGAAGCCATCGCGAACCTCCGCACCCAGGGCAAGCGGATCAAGTTCCTCTACACGATCCCGAACTTCCACAACCCGGCCGGCGTCACGATGAGCCGCGAGCGCCGCATCGAGGTGCTCGACATCTGCCGGTCGAACAACATCCTCGTGCTCGAGGACAACCCGTACGGGCTCCTCTGGTTCGACGAGCCGGCGCCGCAGGCGATCCGATCCATCGACGAAGAGGGCGTGGTGTACCTCGGCTCCTTCTCGAAGACCCTCGCACCGGGCTTCCGCGTCGGCTGGGCCCTCGCGCCGCACGCCATCCGCGAGAAGCTCGTGCTCGCCAACGAATCGGCCGTGCTCGCGCCGAACTCCTTCGGCCAGTACGTCGTGAACGCGTACCTCGACGCTGCGGACTGGAAGGGTCAGGTCGACACCTTCCGGGGTATCTACGCCGAGCGCCGTGACGCCATGCTGTCCGCACTGGGGGAGTTCCTGCCCGACCTGTCCTGGACCAAGCCGAACGGTGGCTTCTTCGTGTGGCTGACCCTGCCCGAGTCGCTCGACTCCAAGGGCATGCTGCCGCGCGCGGTCAAGGAGCTCGTGGCCTACACGCCCGGTACGGCCTTCTACGCGGACGGACGCGGAGGCGGACACATCCGTCTGTCGTTCTGCTACCCCACCCCGGAGCAGATCCGGGTGGGCGTCAAGCGTCTGGCCAACGTCGTCAACGACGAACTCGAACTCATCGAGACGTTCGGCCCGACGACCCGCCCGAACACCGTGGTCCGCGAGACGTCGTCCGTCAGCGCACCGCCGCCGAACATCTCCTGATCAGCGCTTTTCCTCGGTACTGATCGCACAGCACCGCAGTTCCACACCGGAGGACCCCGCATGACCGAGCTCACCCGTCGTCACGTCGTCGTCGTCGCCGGAGGCATCTCGCACGAACGCGACGTCTCCCTCCGCTCCGGTCGTCGAGTCGCCGACTCACTGACCGGCTACGGCTGGCGAGTGGACCTGCGCGACGCCGACGCGATGCTCCTGCCGGCTCTCGCTGAATCACGCCCGGACGTCGTGTGGCCAGCCCTGCACGGCGCCTCCGGTGAGGACGGGGCCCTGCGGGGCATCCTGGAGGCCGTGGACATCCCGTTCGTCGGCTCGCGTTCGACGTCGGCCCGGTTGGCATGGGACAAGCCCACGGCGTCAGCCCTGGTCGCCCGCGCCGGCGTCCGTACCCCTCGTTCGGTGACGCTCTCCCACGACGTCTTCCGCGAGCTCGGTGCCGTCGGCGTCCTCGAGGCCATCGCCACCGAGCACCCGGTGCCACTCGCCGTGAAGCCGGCGCGAGGCGGGAGCGCACAGGGCGTGACCCTGGTCGACGACGTCAAGGACCTGCCCCGGGCCATGGTGACGGCCTACACCTACTGCGACGACGTCGTGGTGGAGCAGCTCATCCGCGGCACCGAGGTCGCTGTGGGGATCATCGACACCGGGGACGGCCCCGTGGCGCTCTCCGCCGTGGAGATCGTGCCGCGCAACGGCATCTACGGCTTCGAGGCGCGCTACAACGCGGGGGAGACGACCTTCTACACCCCCGCACGACTGTCCGATGAGTTCGCCGGAGCAGCCGCGGAGGCTGCGGTGGCCGCGCACGTAGCTCTGGGACTCCGGCACCTGTCCCGCGTCGACCTGATCATCGACGGGGCCGGGACGCCCTGGTTCCTCGAGGCGAACGTGCTCCCCGGGCTCACCGAGACGTCACTGCTGCCGCAGGCGCTGTCCGCGTCCGGGTTCGACCTCGGCTGGACCTACGCCGAGCTCGCCGAGCAGGCCATCCGGGACCACCGCGCCTGATTGCTGCTGACCGGTGTTCCACGTGGAACACCGGCCCCGTTTCTTGGCCGACCCGGCGGGCGAGGTTCGATGTTCCACGTGGAACACCGGCCTCGGGACGACTTTCGTCCTTCGCGAGGCGAGGTGTTCCACGTGGAACATCTCGCCGCGAGGATCGTCACTCGGCGCCCGTGTTGGCCCCCAGCGCGCTCGGTGGGCCCCGAGGCGCCCGAACCGGGTGAACAGACGATCCGAGAGGCCTTGACCTCAATCTCCACGGTGCGCGGGCGGACGCCCTTGTGCGCAAGCATCGAAGCGTCGACCCCCCTCAACTGGCAATCCGAGGTAGCGCGTCGGATCGTCCGCTCTGCAGTCGCGGCCGGCGGAACGCGATCCCTCGAGAGCGAACTCACGGGACCTCGGGTCGGCCGCTCGGATGAACGTCCCTCGGATCGCCGGCATGAAGGGCGAGCCGATGGTGGTCACGGCACGACCAACTCAGCTGAGTCCGATCGCGTCCGACGAAGGCGTCGTCCCGAGCGCTGGATTGCCGCAAGGCCGCTCGGCAGGAGTCGCTGGTCCATCGACCCCGGCCCAACCGTCGCAGGGGCTCACAGCGCCGCACAACGCCGCGCACAGGCTGGTTCAGCCCTCGAGGTCCTCTACCCCGAGCTCACCGAGGATCCGGTTGAGGTCGTCGCCGTTCGCGAAGTCGATCGTGACGGAGCTCTTGCGAGCACCGACCGCGATCTTCACCCGCGTGTTGAGGCGATCACCGAGCCGTTCAGCGAGATCGTTGAAGTGTGCCTGGCGCTTCGACGGTTCGGGCTTCGGCTTCGTGGCCGGCGTCTTGGCTGACAGCTGCTGCGCGATCGCCTCGGCAGCACGGACGGACAGGTCCTCGTTGACGATCTTCTCGGCCAGGTACTCCATCGCCTCGGCGTCCGGAGCGGCGAGGATGGCGCGAGCATGTCCGGCAGAGAGCACGCCTGCGGCCACTCGCCGCTGCACGGGGGAGGGGAGCCGCAGGAGTCGGATCGTGTTCGTGATCTGCGGGCGCGATCGACCGATGCGCTGCCCGAGCTGCTCCTGGGTGATCCCGAAGTCTGCGAGGAGCTGCTGGTACGCCGATGCCTCTTCCAAGGGGTTGAGCTGCGCCCGGTGGAGGTTTTCCAGCAGCGCGTCCCGCAGCATTGCGTCATCGGGGGTGTCCTTCACGATCGCCGGGATCGTGCTCAGGCCGAGTTCCTTCGTGGCCCGCAGACGGCGCTCACCCATGATGAGCTCGTACTGGGGCTCGGTACCCGTCGCGCCGGGGATGGGCCGGACGACGATGGGCTGCAGGACACCGATCTCACGGATCGAGTGAACGAGCTCCTGGAGCTCCTCCTCGCGGAACTCCTTCCGCGGCTGTTGCGCGTTCGGGATCACGTCCAGCGGATTGAGGTTTGCGAGACGAGCCCCCGGCACGGCCACCAGCTCGTCCGCCGTCGGAGCGGATGCCGGCGAGCCACCGGTCGGGAAGAACACGTCGACGGGACGGTCCTGCTGATCGGTCGCCGTCGGGATAAGGGCGCCGATGCCTCGGCCGAGTCCGGTTCGCTTCGGTGCCATCAGTGCTTCGCTCCTCGTGCTGCGATCTCGGCGGCCGCTTCCAGGTAGGACAGCGACCCGGTGGAGTTCACGTCGTACGCGACGACGCTCTGGCCGTAGCTCGGTGCTTCGCTCACGCGGACGGAGCGGGGGATCATCGCCTTGAGTACCTGGTCACCGAAGTGCTCCCGGACGTCGTTCGCGACCTGGTTCGCCAGGTTCGTGCGGCCGTCGTACATGGTCAGCAGGATCGTGGAGACCCGGAGGTTCGGGTTGAGGTGTCGTTCGATCAACTCGATGTTCCGCAGCAGCTGGCTCAGTCCTTCGAGCGCGTAGTACTCGCACTGGATCGGGATCAGTACCTCTTGCGCGGCAACGAAGGCGTTGATCGTCAACAAGCCCAGCGACGGCGGGCAGTCGATGAAGACGTAGTGGTACGGCTCGTCCAGCGACTGCAGGTACATGTCGAGCGCGGTCCGGAGACGCTGCTCACGAGCCACCAGTGACACGAGCTCGATCTCGGCGCCGGCGAGGTGAATGGTGGCCGGCACACACCAGAGGGTGTCCGACTCAGGGGAGGCCTGCACGGTGTCGGCCATCGGTGCCTCGTCGACGATCACGTCGTAGATGCTCGCGACCTCGGCCTGGTGATCGACACCAAGCGCGGTCGAGGCATTGCCCTGCGGGTCCAGGTCGATGACGAGCACACGAGCGCCGCCATGGGCGAGACCCGCTGCCAGGTTGACGGTCGTGGTCGTCTTGCCGACGCCACCCTTCTGGTTCGAGACGGTGATGATCCGTGTCTCAGAAGGGAGTGGAAACTGCTGCGTGGCGATCGCGCGCCGGCGACGGTTCAGGTCGGCGATCTCGCGAGCGAGCGGTGTCGACGCGTCGTAGTCGGTCGATGAACTCAACGAGTGCCTCTTCCCCGGTTCGATGTTTCACGTGGAACGCGGAGCCACTGGCGGCCGGATGACCCGGCCCGAGCCGCAGCGTCAGTCAACTGTAGCCCGGAAGACGCGGGTGGTCTCGTCGACCACACCTTCTCCGAGCTCGAGCACCTCGACATCAGAGAGGCGCTTCCGAAGGATGACCTTGCGGGCCTTCTCGATCTCTTCGTCGACCCGCGCACCCTTCATCAGGATGAGCTGGCCGCCGGAGCGAACCAGCGGCACGGTGAGGGGGATGAGCTTCGACAGGGCACTCACGGCGCGTGCGGTGACCTGGTCAACCACGACGTCGTCGGCTACGTCCTCAGCACGGCCACGGAGCACCGTGACGTTCTGCAAGCCAAGCCGGTCAGACTCAGCGCGAAGCCAATCCGTCCGGCGCTCCATCGGCTCGATGAGGACGAACTCGACGTCCGGACGGGCGATCGCGAGCACGAGACCCGGCAACCCTGCACCGGAACCGACGTCGGCAACGCGACCCCGGGCCTCCAGGAGGGGCGCGAGCAACGCAGAATTGAGGATGTGTCGCGTCCACAGGCGGGGCAGCTCGAGCGGGCCGATCAGGCCCAGCTCCTCACCCCGCCGCGCGAGTTCGTTGGCGAACGAGCGCGCAACCTCGATCTGGTCACCGAAGAGTGCTGCAGCCGCCGTGGGCTCAGCCTCGAGCACCGGTGTTGCCTCAGTCGGGACGGGTGCGTCCGTCATCGGGTGACGACCGTGTGGCGGTCCCGACCCTCACCCTCGGACTCCGAGTGGAAGCCCTTCTCAGCGACCAGGTCGTGGACGAGCTTGCGCTCGTAGGACGACATCGGGGGGAGCGCAGCCGACGACGAACCGGCTTCGATGCGCTCGACAGCGGTGTCCACGAGCCGCTGCAGCTCGTCAGCACGGGCATCCCGCGAGCCACCGACGTCGAGGATGAGCCGGCTGAACTCGCCGGTCTCCGCCTGCACGGCGATCCGGGTGAGCTCCTGCAGCGCCGTCACGGTGTCGGGCTTCGACAGCACGCGGAGCGCCTCGCCGTCATCGGTGACCGACAGGTACACGCGACCGGCGCGTTCCTCGATCTCGATGTCGCCGTCGAGGTCGCAGATGTCGAGGAGTTCCTCGATGTAGTCCGCTGCGATGTCCGCTTCGTCGCGGGCATCCTCGGTCTCGGTGTCCGTCGTCTCGACGGCGCCTGCGGTGTCCTGCTCGGTCACTTACTTCTTCCCGTTCTTCTTCTGGCGCTGCTTGCCGACCGGCTGCTGACGCTGGGTGGTGACGCGCACGGGCTCGATCTCCGTCGCACCGGCGCCGGCACCGGCCTCGGCGAGCACCGGGGTGGCCGTTCCGCGACGCTGTGCCTTCTTGGCCAGGCGGGCTTCACGAGCCAGAGCGGCTTCGGAGCCGGGGGTCGGCATGCTGCGGATGACGAAGTACTGCTGCGCCATCGTCCAGAGGTTCGAGGCCAGCCAGTAGAACATAACGCCGAGGGGGAAGCTCAGGCCCGAGATCACGAAGACCAGCGGGAGGATGTACAGCATCATCTTCTGCTGGCGGTACATCGGAGACTCCTTGGTCTCCGGCGACATGTTCTTGGCGACGAGCTGCAGCTGCGTGATGAACTGCGACGCCGTCATCACGACGATCATGAAGCCCGCGATCGCACGGACCTCCCACCCGGAGGCGTTCGTGAACGTCTCGTGCAGGGGCGCACCGAACAGGGCCGCGTTGCCGAACGACGCCGCGAGGTCGTTCGTCAGCAGGCCGATGCCCGTCTTGTTGATCTGGGCCTCGTGCAGCACCGAGTACAGCGAGAAGAAGATCGGCATCTGCAGCAGCAGCGGCAGGCAGGAGCTGAGCGGGTTCGTCCCGGTCTCCTTGTAGAGCGCCATGGTCTCGCGGCTCATGGCCTCACGCGAGAACTGGTCCTTCTTGCCCTTGTACTTGTCCTGGATCTTCTTCAGCTGCGGCGCGACCTCGAGCATGCGGCGCTGCGACTTGATCTGCCGGACGAAGATCGGGATCAACGCTGCGCGGACGACGAACGTCAGGAAGATGATCGAGAGCACCCACGTGATGCCCTCGTTCGGGTCCATGCCGATGCTCTCGAAGATCCAGTGGAAGCCGACGAGGATGGCCGAGACCACCCATTTGAGCGGCCAGAGGATCGTTCCGATGATGTCCATGGGGACGGCTACGCCTTTCGAGTGCGCTGGGGGAGCAGGACCGGCCGAACCGTTCCGACCGCGGGGTGCGGCTGCTGCGGGATCGGCGCGAGGACGAACCCGAACCGGTTGACGACGAACGGGTGACGGCGTTCCTTGACGTCGTCGATGCCACCAGCAGCCCAGGGGTTGCAACGGGCGATGCGCCAGGCGCCCATGGCGGATCCGCGGACGACGCCGTACTGCTGGATCGCGTCGAGGGCGTACCGGGAGCACGACGGGTGGTAGCGGCAGACGTTGCCGTACAGCGGGGAGATCACCGCACGGTAGGCCCGGAGCACGACGACGCACGCGTTGCGTGGGAGCAACGCGATGACCCAGGCAAGCCGGGTCCACAGAGTGCGGTTCATGCTGCCTTCTCCACCCCGCGCGCGAAGGAGCGCGTGACGTCTTCGAGCAGGGTAGGCCATCCGGCCTGCGATGCGGCTGGCAGTACACGGACCACCACGTCGAAGCCCTGGGGGGTCTCGGCGAGCAGGTCGTGCGCGATCGCCTTCAGCCGCCGCCTGATCAGGTTCCGGGTCACGGCGTTCCCCACCGTCTTCGCGACGATGAAGCCGAACCGCGTCGGTCCGTTGCGGTCTGCCGGCTGACGGACCACGGACACGACGACGTGCGCCGTGGCGCTCTTGCGACCACGACGCACGACGTTCCGGTAGTCATCCCCGCGCACGATGCGGTTGGCGCTGGCCAACACTGCGACGCCGGGGTCAGACCGAGGACCGGATCAGGCGATGAGCCTGATCAGGCCGAGAGCTCGGTACGGCCCTTGGCGCGGCGCGCCGACAGGATGGCGCGGCCGGCACGCGTCCGCATGCGGAGGCGGAAGCCGTGCTTCTTGGCGCGGCGGCGGTTGTTCGGCTGGAAGGTGCGCTTGCTCATGATGTTCTCCACACGGCTGCTCGCGGCGAGCCGTCACGTATGTGTAGCCGTCCGGGTGTCGAACGACGCAGATGGGCGCGACCAAAGGGCCGCAGTCAACTGGTTAACGGTACGTGACAGCGGCGAGCAGGTCAAACCCCGCCCGGCCCGGTTGCGTCGGCGCCGTCGGGCCTGCCGTCGCTCGAGCCCATTCTCCACATTGGGGACAACTTCCGTTCGGTGGGACTCGGTCCGGTCCTTTACAGTGGTGTGATCGATCGCCCCGATGGCCGGTACGACAGGGAAGTACTCCTGTCGGACGGCTCGAGGTGGTCGTGGACAACACTGTGGACAACCCTGTGGGAACCTCCGCGGCAACGAGGCGTCGACGAAGCCCCCGGAGCCACCGACGATCCGCCGGCGACGACCTGGTCCCGAGTGCGGTCGCCGAGGACGCCACGGCATGTCCGACCCCGCAGGACGCACCCTCGTCCGGCAGTGAACGCACGACACGACCCCTGGAGACGAGCGCGACATGACGATGCCGGCCGACCCCGTCGAGGACCTCTGGTCATCCGTACTCGGACTCCTCGCCGAGGACCCCCGCATCACGCCGCAGCTCCACGGGTTCCTGAACCTGGTCGAGCCGAAGGGCGTGCTCGCCGGCACCCTGTACCTCGAGGTCCCGAACGACCTGACCCGGGGCATGCTCGAACAGCGCATCAGGATCCCGATCACGGAGGCGGTCGCGCGCATCGGTGACGACTCGGTCGCGAACTTCGCCATCACCGTCAACCCGGACATGGCGTCGGAGCCGCGGGTGGACCCGAACGTCCCCGAGTACGCCGAGCCCGTGCAGGAAGCCGTCGAGCAGAGTGCCGCTCCGCGCCAGTACATCGAGGCGCCGTTCGTCCCGAGCCAGATCGACTCTCCCGGCACCAGCGGTCGGCCCGAGTCGCGACTCAACCCGAAGTACAACTTCGACAACTTCGTCATCGGCTCGTCGAACCGGTTCGCGCACGCGGCAGCGGTCGCCGTGGCCGAGGCACCGGCCAAGGCCTACAACCCGCTCTTCATCTACGGGGACTCCGGGCTGGGCAAGACCCACCTGCTCCACGCCATCGGGCACTACGCCGAGAGCCTCTACCCGGGGATCCGCGTCCGGTACGTGTCGAGCGAGGAGTTCACCAACGACTTCATCAACTCGATCGCGAACAACCGCTCGAACCAGTTCCAGCAGCGGTACCGCGACATCGACATCCTGCTGATCGACGACATCCAGTTCCTGCAGGGGAAGGACTCCACGCAGGAGGCCTTCTTCCACACGTTCAACACGCTGCACGACCACAACAAGCAGGTCGTCATCACGTCCGACGTCGCGCCGAAGCACCTGACCGGGTTCGAGGACCGGATGCGATCGCGCTTCGAGTGGGGCCTGATCACCGACGTGCAGGCGCCCGAGCTCGAGACGCGCATCGCGATCCTCCGCAAGAAGGCACAGTCCGACCACCTGCAGGTGCCCGACGACATCCTCGAGTTCATGGCGTCGAAGGTGTCGAGCAACATCCGCGAGCTCGAGGGCACCCTGATCCGGGTCACCGCGTTCGCGAGCCTGAACCGGACGGCCGTGGACATGGCCCTGGTGCAGACGGTCCTCAAGGACCTGATCACCCTCGACGAGGACAACGTCGTCGCGCCGACGGACATCATCAACCACACCGCGGAGTACTTCAAGCTCTCCGTCGACGACCTGTACGGGTCGTCCCGCTCCCAGGCGATCGCCACGGCACGACAGATCGCGATGTACCTGTGCCGTGAGCTGACGAGCCTGTCCCTGCCCAAGATCGGGCAGCTGTTCGGCAACCGCGACCACACCACGGTGATGTACGCGAACAAGAAGATCACCGAGCTGATGAAGGAGCGTCGGTCGATCTACAACCAGGTCACCGAGCTCACCAGCCGCATCAAGCAGGACCGCCGTTACCGCTGAGATCGGCCCGTTCCCGGACCCATCCACCATCTGAGACGGTTCCATGGGCCGGACTTCTCACAGTGTGGATAGCCTGTGGATAACTGTGGAGGACACGCCGCCCGGTTGTACACAGGTGGGGGGTCACCTGTGGAGACTGGGGATGGAAGTGGATAGATGAGATTCATTCATCCCGTTAACGCTCACACACCGCTCACAAGTCACAAGCGTGTAGTTCCCTACTGCGGAGCGGGATGCACAGGGTTATCCACAGTGTGCACAGGCGTTAACACCATTACTCCTGGTTAACGATCAATCTCCGCGGGACAACCTTGTGGACGGCGGGATGACAAGAAATCCGGCCCCCGTCCGCCTGTGCCAGAATGGGGCGGCCGGACAGTCCAAGCCGATCGACAGGGGTTCCAGCTGTGAAGTTCGAGGTCAACCGGGACGTCTTCTCCGAAGCCGTCTCCTTCGCAGTGAAGCTCCTCCCGCAGCGCACGACCCTCCCGATCCTGTCGGGCGTCCTCATCCACGCCGATGGCGATCGTCTGACGCTCTCCTCGTTTGACTACGAGGTGTCGGCGCAGACGTCCATCTCGGCCCAGATCGACGAGCCGGGCACGGTCCTGGTCTCCGGTCGACTGCTGAACGACATCGCGAGCCGGCTGCCGAACGCCCCCGTGTCGTTCACCACCGAGGACGCCAAGATCTCCGTCTCCTGCGGATCGGCGCACTTCACGCTGCTGTCCATGCCGGTCGAGGAGTACCCGACGCTGCCGGAGATCGGCCCGCAGACCGGTGTGATCCCCGGCGACGCGTTCTCCGAAGCGGTGTCCCAGGTCGCCGTCGCCGCCAGCCGCGACGACGTCACCCCCGTCATCACGGGCGTGCAGCTCGAGGTCGGCGATAACGACCTCTCCCTCATCGCGACGGACCGCTACCGCGTCGCCGTCCGCACCATCGCGTGGGACTCCGGCCGAGTCGGCTCGGACCCCCTGCACGCACTGGTCCCGGCCCGCACCCTGCAGGAGGTCGGCCGCACGTTCGGTTCGGCGTCCACGGTGTCGGTGTCGATCAGCGGCAACTCCGACCGCGAGCTCATCGCGTTCCACGCCGACGACAAGACCGTGACGTCGTTGCTCATCAAGGGCAACTACCCGCCGGTCCGGCGGCTCTTCCCCGAGACCGTCAACGACCACGCGGTGATCAACACCGCGGAGCTCGTCGAGGCGGTCCGACGGGTCTCCCTCGTCCTGGAGCGCGAAGCGGCGCTCCGGTTCTCCTTCACGGTCGACGGGCTCACGCTCGAGGCGATCGGATCCGAACAAGCGCAGGCGTCAGAGTCGATCAGTGCGTTGTTGACCGGCGAGGAAACGGTGGTCTCGTTGAAGCCCGCCTTCCTCCTGGACGGGCTGAACGCGGTGCACTCCGAGTTCGTCCGCATCTCCTTCACCAAGACGGAGAACCCCAACAAGCCGGGCCCGGTGCTGATCACCGGCCAGACTTCGCAAGAGGCCGCAGCGACCGATGGATACCGGTACCTGCTGCAGCCGAACCTGCTGCTGCGATAGGCGCAACAGGCAACCTGCGCTGGCGCACACCACCGGCAGCATCAGCGCGACGACGAACAGAAGAGGAAATCATGCACATCGGTCTTGTCGGCCTTGGTCGCATGGGCAACAACATGCGTGCCCGTCTCCGCAACGCAGGGATCGAGGTCACCGGGTACGACGCGAACCCCGCCGTCTCGGACGTCGCCGACCTCGGCGCCCTCGCCGCTGCCCTCCCGGAGGGCAAGCGTCTCGTGTGGGTCATGGTCCCGCACGGCAAGATCACCGACGACGTGATCACCGACCTGGCCGGTGTCCTCGGCGAGGGCGACCTGGTCATCGACGGTGGCAACTCGAAGTGGCTGGACGACACCACGCACGCCGAGCAGCTCGCTGCGCGCGGCATCCGCTACATGGACGCCGGCGTCTCCGGTGGTGTCTGGGGCAAGGACAACGGCTACGGCCTGATGGTCGGCGGTGACGCCGCGGACGTCGAGTTCGCGATGCCCGTGTTCGACGCGCTGCGTCCCGAGGGTCCCCGTGAAGAGGGCTTCTCGCACGCCGGCCCGATCGGCGCCGGCCACTACGCGAAGATGGTCCACAACGGCATCGAGTACGCGATCATGCAGGCGTACGGCGAGGGCTACGAGCTCCTCGAGGCCAAGGACCTGATCACCGACGTCCCCGCCGTGTTCGCCGGCTGGCAGCGCGGAACGGTCGTCCGTTCCTGGCTGCTCGACCTGATGGTGCTCGCGCTGAACGAGGACCCGAAGCTCGACGAGCTCGAGGGCTACGTCGAGGACTCGGGTGAGGGCCGCTGGACCCTCGAAGAGGGCATCGAGCTCGCCGTGCCGATGCCGGCGCTCTCGGCGTCGATCTTCGCGCGCTTCGTCTCGCGTCAGGGCAGCGCCTCGCCGACGATGAAGGCCGTCGCGGCGCTCCGCAACCAGTTCGGCGGTCACGCCGTCAAGAAGTCCTAGGACTTCCCGGGGGAACCCGGACTCGGCCCGCGTGCACGTCGACCATCTCCAACTGACCGACTTCCGGAACTACCGGGAGGCGGACGTCGACCTCGCACGCGGGCCGAACCTGTTCGTCGGACGCAACGGACAGGGCAAGACCAACCTGGTCGAGGCGATCGGGTACCTCTCCACCCTCGGCTCGCACCGCGTCCCCACCGACGCAGCGCTCGTCCGTCAGGGATGTGACGCCGCGATCGTCCGGGCCCGACTCGCGCACGAGGACCGCAGCATCCTCGCCGAGGTGCAGATCAACCGCACCGGTGCGAACCGTGCGCAGGTGAACCGGTCGGCGATCAAGCCGCGGGAGCTGCCGCGCTACTGCACGAGCGTGCTCTTCGCCCCGGAGGACCTCGCCCTCGTGCGGGGCGAGCCGGCCGGGCGACGCCGGATGCTCGACGAGCTGCTCGGCCAGATCGCACCGCGGATGCAGGGCGTGCTCGCCGACTACGACCGCACGCTCCGGCAGCGGAACACCCTGCTCAAGTCGGCCCGTGCCACCGGCGCGAAGGCGAACGCCCTGTCGACGCTCGACGTCTGGGACGACCGGCTCGTCGGACTCGGCGCCGAGATCGTCGCGGCGCGTGACCACCTGACCCGCCGGCTCGCACCCTTCGTGGCGGAGGCCTACGCGACCGTCGCCGGCGAGCACCACGACGCCTCGATCACCGGAGTCCTGTCGATCCGCGGTGGCGACCCCGAGTCCGCGGCGGCGACCGACCCCGTGCTCGGGACCCCCGACGAGCCCGTCACGGTCGCGTCGGCTGCCGAAGCGTTCGCGGCCGCCCTCGAGCGCCGTCGCCGGGACGAACTCGACCGCGGGCTCACCCTCGTGGGGCCGCACCGGGACGACGTTCTGTTCCAGCTGAACGGGTTACCTGCCCGCGGGTACGCCAGTCACGGCGAGTCCTGGTCCTTCGCCCTGGCCATCCAGCTCGCGAGCGCCTCGATCCTGCGCGCTGAGTCGAACCTGGGCGACCCGATCATCATCCTCGACGACGTCTTCGCCGAGCTCGACGAATCGCGTCGGGAACGGCTGGCGAACGCCGTCGCCGACTACGAGCAGGTGCTCATCACGGCCGCGGTCTTCGGTGACGTGCCCGGGAAGCTGGCGGCGCACACCGTCCGGATCGAGGCGGGCACGATCGTGACCGACGAGGCGGACGCGACCCGGGCCTCCAGTCCGGCGACGGACGCGACGGACGGGACCGACGCGATCGACGCAACGGACGGGACCGACGCGACCGTCGCGGACAGCAAGACGGACCCGACCGAAGCCGACGCCTGATGCCGAAGCCCCGCAAGCCCACCGAACCCTCGCAGGTGTACCGCCACCTGCGCGCGGTGTTCGGCGACCCGTCCAAGCGCGGAACCGATGCCCGCCGTCGACGTGCCCGAGAGTTCGACGCCGACACCGTGCCGTACGGGCGCGGCCGCGAGCCGAAGGGCCTCGCGGACATCGTCGGTTCGCTCGCCCAGGAACTCGGTTGGACCGAACCCCTCGCCCGTTCCGAGCTCTTCGTGGACTGGCCGAGCGTCGTCGGCGAGGAGCTGGCGAAGCACTCCCGACCGGTCACCATCGAGGACGGCGCACTCGTCATCCGGTGCGACTCGACGGCATGGGCGACCCAGCTCCGACTGATGCGTGCGACGGTCACGACGACCATCGCGGAACGGCACCCCGAAGCCGGGGTCGAGTCGATCAGGGTTTCCGGCCCGGACGCCCCCACGTGGAAACGCGGCCCCAGGACGGTCCAGGGGCGCGGTCCTCGCGACACCTACGGTTGAGGCGACGAAATCATCCTGGAGTGCCAGAAAAGCCCGTCTGTGGGGCAGATGAGCCCTCGAAAGAGGGGGCTCTGCGGTAGACTGGGAGGTGCAGTGCGCGGGCGTTCCGCGCGCAGGCAGGAGCACGCTCGACATGGCAGCAGAATCTGAAGACGACCGGCAGAACCCGCTCGGCGCGGAGACCCCGCAGAGCGAACCGTCTTACGGCGCAGACCAGATTCAGGTGCTCGAGGGGCTCGAGGCCGTCCGCAAGCGCCCAGGTATGTACATCGGTTCGACCGGCCCCCGCGGTCTGCACCACCTGGTCCAGGAGATCGTCGACAACTCCGTCGACGAAGCCCTCGCCGGGTACTGCGACACCATCGACGTGAGCATCCGTGAAGACGGTGGCGTCCGCGTCGTCGACAACGGCCGTGGCATCCCGGTCGACGTCCACGCGGCCGAGGGGGTCTCGACCCTGCAGGTCGTCCTCACCGTCCTGCACGCCGGCGGCAAGTTCGGCGGTGGCGGCTACGCCGTCTCCGGCGGTCTGCACGGCGTCGGTTCGTCCGTCGTGAACGCGCTGAGCTCCGAGCTCGACGTCGAGGTCCGTCGGCAGGGCCACGTCTGGCGCCAGAGCTACACCGACGGTGTCCCCGTCGCGCCCGTCTCCAAGGACGAAGAGACCGACGAGACCGGCACGACGATCACGTTCTGGCCGAACGCCGAGATCTTCGAGTCCGTCGTCTTCGACTACGAGACCCTGCGCACGCGGTTCCAGCAGATGGCCTTCCTGAACAAGGGCCTGCGGATCAACCTCCGCGACGAGCGCGCCCCGGAAAAAGGGGAAGAAGCGCGCAACGACACGTTCATGTACGAGCGTGGTCTCGCCGACTACGTCGAGTACATCAACGCGCAGAAGAAGGCCGACCTCGTCCACCCGGACGTCATCGGCTTCGAGTCCGAGGACCCGGAGCGCAAGATCGCGCTCGAGGTCGCGATGCAGTGGAACACCTCGTACCAGGAGAGCGTCCACACCTTCGCGAACACGATCAACACGCACGAGGGCGGCACCCACGAAGAGGGCTTCCGCGCCGCACTGACGACCCTCGTCAACCGCTACGCGCGCGAGACGAAGATCATCAAGGAGAAGGACGACAACCTCACGGGTGACGACATCCGCGAAGGGCTGACGGCCGTCATCTCCGTGAAGCTCGGCGAGCCGCAGTTCGAGGGGCAGACGAAGACCAAGCTCGGCAACACCGAGGCGAAGTCGTTCGTGCAGCGCGTCGTCGGCACCGAGCTGACCCACTGGTTCGAGAGCAACCCGACGCAGGCACGCGACGTCGTCCGCAAGGCGATCCAGGCGTCGCAGGCGCGGCTCGCTGCCCGCAAGGCGCGCGAGACCACCCGCCGCAAGGGGCTGCTCGAGTCGGGCGGCATGCCCGGCAAGCTCAAGGACTGCCAGTCGAAGGACCCGACGGTGTCGGAGATCTTCATGGTCGAGGGTGACTCCGCCGGCGGTTCCGCCGTGCAGGGCCGCAACCCGATGACCCAGGCGATCCTGCCCCTGCGCGGCAAGATCCTGAACGTCGAGAAGGCCCGGCTCGACCGCGCCCTCGCCAACCAGGAGATCCAGTCGATGATCACGGCGTTCGGTGCCGGCATCGGTGAGGACTTCGACCCGGACAAGGCCCGGTACCACAAGATCGTGCTGATGGCCGATGCCGACGTCGACGGCCAGCACATCACCACGCTGCTGCTCACGCTGCTGTTCCGCTACATGCGTCCGCTCATCGAGCACGGCTACGTGTACCTCGCGCAGCCGCCGCTGTACCGCCTGAAGTGGTCGAACTCGGCGCACGAGTACGTCTTCAGCGACCGGGAGCGCGACGCCCTGATGCAGGCCGGCCTCGCAGCCGGCAAGCGCATCCCGAAGGACAACGGGATCCAGCGGTACAAGGGCCTCGGCGAGATGGACTACAAGGAGCTCTGGGACACCACGATGAACCCGGACACCCGCACGCTCCTGCAGGTCACGCTCGAGGACGCGGCTGCGGTCGACAGCACCTTCTCGACCCTGATGGGTGAAGACGTCGACGCACGTCGCCAGTTCATCCAGCAGAACGCCAAGGACGTCCGCTTCCTCGACATCTAACGGCCAGGAGGCGCGGCGTGAGCCGCGTCGACCAGTCCTGACCACCTGTGGTCGCGCCCGGCGCGACCAACGGAACCACAGCCTCCAGGCTGTCCAGAAAGGGAACGAAGCCACATGGCTGACGACAACGAGAACGGCGCCGACGAGCAGCCCGAGATCGTCCACGGCGACAGTGGGGACATCGTCGTCTCCGGTGACCGCATCTCGCAGGTCGACCTGCAGCTCGAGATGCAGCGCTCGTACCTCGACTACGCGATGTCGGTCATCGTCGGTCGTGCCCTGCCGGAGGTCCGCGACGGCCTCAAGCCGGTGCACCGCCGTGTGATCTACGCGATGTTCGACGGCGGCTACCGCCCGGACCGTGCGTTCTCGAAGTGCTCCCGCGTCGTCGGTGACGTCATGGGCCAGTTCCACCCGCACGGTGACTCGGCGATCTACGACGCCCTCGTCCGCCTGGTGCAGCCGTGGTCGCTCCGGTACCCGCTCGCGCTCGGCCAGGGCAACTTCGGTTCGCCGGGCAACGACGGCGCCGCCGCCCCGCGGTACACCGAGACGAAGATGGCGCCGCTCGCGCTCGAGATGGTCCGCGACATCGACGAGGACACCGTCGACTTCCAGGACAACTACGACGGCCGCACCCAGGAGCCGGCGATCCTGCCGGCCCGGTTCCCGAACCTGCTCGTCAACGGCTCGGTCGGCATCGCGGTCGGCATGGCCACGAACATCCCGCCGCACAACCTGCGCGAGGTCGCCGAGGGCGCCAAGTGGGCGCTCGACAACCCCGACGCCACCCGTGAAGAGCTGCTCGCCGCGCTCATGCAGCGCATCAAGGGCCCGGACTTCCCGACCGGCGCACAGGTGCTCGGCACCAAGGGCATCCAGGACGCCTACCGCACCGGCCGTGGCTCGATCACGATGCGTGCCGTCGTCTCGGTGGAGGAGATCCAGGGTCGCACCTGCCTCGTCGTCACCGAGCTGCCGTACCAGGTCAACCCCGACAACCTGGCGATCAAGATCGCCGAGCTGGTCAAGGACGGCAAGCTCGCAGGTGTCGCCGACATCCGTGACGAGACCTCCGGCCGTACCGGGCAGCGCCTGGTCATCGTGCTGAAGCGTGACGCCGTCGCCAAGGTCGTGCTGAACAACCTGTACAAGCACACCCAGCTGCAGGAGAACTTCGGCGCGAACATGCTCGCGATCGTCGACGGGGTGCCCCGCACCCTGCCGCTCGACGGCTTCATCTCGGCGTGGGTCGCCCACCAGGTCGACGTCATCGTCCGCCGCACGCAGTTCCGTCTGCGCGAGGCCGAGAAGCGCGCCCACATCCTGCGCGGCTACCTGGCCGCGCTCGACGCCCTCGACGAGGTCATCGCGCTCATCCGTCGCTCGCCCGACGTCGAAGAGGCCCGCACCGGCCTGATGGACCTGCTGTCCGTCGACGAGATCCAGGCGCGTGCGATCCTCGAGCTGCAGCTCCGTCGTCTCGCCGCCCTCGAGCGTCAGAAGATCCACGACGAGGCCGAAGAGCTCGAGCGCAAGATCGCCGACTTCCAGGACATCCTCGGGTCGGAGAGCCGCCAGCGCTCGATCATCCGCGACGAGCTGAGCGAGATCGTCGACCGCTTCGGCGACGACCGCCGTACCGAGATCATGTTCGGCTACGACGGCGACATGTCGATGGAAGACCTGATCCCCGAAGAGGAGATGGTCGTCACCATCACCCGCGGTGGCTACGTCAAGCGCACGCGCAGCGACCAGTACCGCTCGCAGCACCGTGGCGGCCGAGGTGTCCGCGGGGCCCAGCTCCGCGCGGACGACATCGTCGAGCACTTCTTCGTCACGACGACGCACCACTGGCTCCTGTTCCTCACCGACCAGGGCCGGGTCTACCGCGCCAAGGCGTACGAGCTGCAGGAGGCCGGCCGCGACGCGAAGGGCCAGCACGTCGCGAACCTGCTCGCGATGCAGCCCGACGAGCAGATCCAGCAGGTGCTCGACATCCGCGACTACGAGGTGGCGCAGTACCTCGTCCTCGCGACCGAGCACGGTCTGGTCAAAAAGACCGCGCTCACCGAGTACGACACGAACCGCACCGGCGGCATCATCGCGATCAACCTGCGCGACGGCGACAAGCTCCGCCAGGCGCTGCTCGTCGACGAGCACGACGACCTGCTCCTGGTGTCCCGCCAGGGCATGTCGCTCCGGTTCACGGCGACGAACGACACCCTGCGTCCGATGGGTCGCTCGACCTCGGGCGTGAAGGGCATGTCCTTCCGCGACGGCGACTCGCTGCTCGCGGCCCGGGTCGTCTCCGACGACGGCTTCGTCTGGGTGATGACCGAGGGCGGCTACGCCAAGCGCACCGCGGTCGACCAGTACCGGGTGCAGGGCCGTGGTGGTCTGGGCATCAAGGTGGCCAAGTTGGCGCTCGACCGAGGCGATCTTGTGGGCGCTCTCATCGTCGGCGAGGACGACGAGGTGCTCGTCGTGCTGCAATCGGGCAAGGTGGTAAGGTCTGCCGTGGCCGAGGTCCCTGCCAAGGGCCGTGACACGATGGGCGTCGTCTTCGCGAGGTTCGCGGAGAACGACCGGATCATCGCGGTGGCCCGGAACACCGAGCGGAACCTGGACGACCAGGACGACGCCGAGATCGAGCCCGCGGGCCCGGTGGAGACGGTCGGCCCAGCCGAAGCGGCCCCGGATTCCACTGATCCCATCGACACCGAGCCCGTCGCAGACGAGGCCGGAGAGGACCAGTCAAGCAATGAGTAGTGTCGCCGAGAAGCTCCAGAAGAAGGCGAAGCGACCCGTCGGCACCCGCCAGGTGCGGTTGCGACTGGTCTACGTCGACTTCTGGTCAATGGTGAAGCTGAGCTTCCTCATCGCCCTGGCCGGCAGCATCGTGATCGTAGTCGCCACGGCACTGGTGTGGGTCATCCTCAACCAGACGGGTGTGTTCACCCAGGTCGACGCCCTGTTGAAGGACGTCACCGGGCAGAACAGTTACTCGATCATGGACCAGTTCTCGCTGGGCCAGGTGCTCGGGTTCTCCATCGTCGTGGGCATCCTCAACGTGGTCGTCGGCACCGTGCTCGGCGCCATCGTGAGCGTGCTCTACAACCTCAGTGTTCGGATCACGGGCGGTCTGCTCGTGGGCTTCACGAACAACTGACACACCCGGGCCGGATGAGCCCACTGCTCGATTTCGTTCCGGCGGGATCGTACGGTAGGCTTTCATCCGGTCTGAGGGGCTATAGCTCAGGCGGTTAGAGCGCTTCGCTGATAACGAAGAGGTCCAAGGTTCAAGTCCTTGTAGCCCCACCAGTTCTCCGGAACAGCACGACAATTCCATCCCGTCGCCGATCACCTCGGTGGTACTCGGGGCCTTAGCTCAGTTGGTAGAGCGCCTGCTTTGCAAGCAGGATGTCGGGAGTTCGATTCTCCCAGGCTCCACTCGCATCAGCCCCTGGTTGCCGACTCCGTCGTCTGCCCAGGGGCTTCGTTCTGTGCCCATGCGCGCCGCCGCCCCTGCGGCGCGATCGTCGCGGGCGGCTCGGTCGGCCAATCTGCCTGCGGGTTGCTTCTTGTCGAGTGGTCACGACATGCCGCGTGTGGTTGGCCGAGGTGGTTGGAACTGTCGTCTGCGCGTCGTCTGAGCGACAGGTTGCGACCTCTCGGTGGCTGCCCCGGGGCGTGTTGCGCAAGCGCATGGCGGACGGGAGGCGCGGGGTCAGGCCGGTCTGCGCCTCCAGGCAGGTAGGTGGGCGCGCTCCAGGCCGGTCGTCGTGCGCGGGTCTGTGGACGCCAGGCCCGGGGAACGACGAAGGGCCCCGGCAGCAGCCGGGGCCCTTCGTACGAACCGGGAGGTCAGGCGGCGGGCTTCTCCGCCGTGTCAGCGTCGTCGGCGACCCACAGGTCGTCGTCGGCGCGGAGCGTCTGGTACGCGGCGTACGCAGCACCGGCGACGGCGACGACGCCGACGATGATGAGTGCGACTCCGCCGAAGCCGAGACCCTTCTTCTGCTGCGACGGGACGTACTTCGCAGCGGCCTTCTTGGCCTTCTTGCCCTTCTTCTGGGCGTTCTTCACGATCTTCTTGACCCGGGGGTCCTTCGCGAGGTCGGTCACGCTCAGCACCGAGCCAGCGGTCGAGACGAGTCCGGGGACCACCTCGGACTGGAACTTGTGCGAAGCGCTCTGCGCTGCCGAGGTGGCAGCGTGCACGCCGGTGGCGAACGCGGGACGGATCCCGTTGTCGATCGCGTTCTGCACGCGGGGTGCGATGTCCTTGCGAGCTGCGTCCGCGGCGTTCGACCGGGCCTCAGCCAGGATCGCGTTCGCGTGCTCGAGGACCTTGCGCTGCTCGCCGAGGAGCGAGGCGGTCTGGCCCTTGAGCTTCTTGATCTGCTTCCGACGCTTTCGCGGGATCTCGATCGTCGTCATCTGGTACCTCCATCGGATCGGCGTGACCCCATCCTGCCACCACACTGCCTGACAGGTCACGGAACCGCAGCTGTGCAATCCGTCCGCGGTCAGGAGTACATGCGAGAATCGGAACATGTCTCTGCACACCGCTGTCGCAACGATCCACACCAACAAGGGCGACATCCGCGTCAACCTGTTCGGCAACCACGCACCGAAGACCGTCAAGAACTTCGTCGACCTCGCCACGGGCCAGCAGGAGTGGACCCACCCCGGCACGGGCAAGGTCTCGACCGACAAGCTCTACGACGGCGTGATCTTCCACCGCATCATCAAGGACTTCATGATCCAGGGCGGCGACCCGCTCGGCCAGGGCATCGGTGGCCCCGGGTACCGCTTCGACGACGAGATCTCCCCGGAGCTCACGTTCCAGAACCCCTACATCTTCGCCATGGCGAACGCCGGCATCCAGGGCGGCCGCGGCACCAACGGCTCGCAGTTCTTCATCACCACGGTGGCGACGCCGTGGCTGCAGGGCAAGCACACCATCTTCGGTGAGGTCGCCGACGACGAGTCCCGCGCGGTCGTCGACGCGATCGAGGGCGTCCAGACCGACGGTCGTGACAAGCCCGTCGAGGACGTCGTCATCCAGAGCATCGACGTCGAAGGCGTCTGACCAGCACGTGACCGACCAGGCGTACAACCCGAACAACACCTGCTACCGGCATCCGGACCGGCAGAGCTTCGTGCTCTGCCAGCGCTGTGGGCGGACGATCTGCCCGGAGTGCCAGACGCCGGCGGCAGTCGGGGTGCACTGCCCGGAGTGCGTGCGTGAACAGCGCGCACAGTTCGCAGCGAACCGCCGAGCGTCCGGAGCCCCCAGCGGGCTGACGGTCGCTCGGCGGCGTTTCGCCATGCTCGACCAGAAGGGCACGACCGTCATCGTGGCGATCACGGTGGCGATCTGGTTGCTCGACCAGGTCAGCGGGCGGTTCTTCACGAGCTTGCTCGCCTACAACTCGTTCCTGCTGCCGACGCAGCCCTGGCGTGTGGTGACCTCGCTGTTCGTGCACTCGGGCATCTTCCACATCCTGTTCAACATGTGGGCGCTCTGGATCTTCGGTCGCATGCTCGAGAACATGCTCGGCACCTGGCGGTTCGTGGCGCTGTACTTCATCACGGGGATCTTCGGGTCCATGCTCGTCACCTTCCTGGCGCCGGGGACGACCGTGCTGGGTGCTTCGGGTGCGATCTTCGGGCTGTTCGCCGCGTTCTTCGTGCTGCAGCGCAGCCTGGGGAACAACGCCGTGCAGCTCCTCGTGCTCATGGGACTGAACCTGGTCATCGGGTTCCTGCCCGGCGTCAACATCTCGTGGCAGGCGCACGTCGGCGGGATCATCGGCGGCTTCCTGATGGGCTTCGTCTTCGCACAGACGCGCAACATCCGGAAGCGTCGGCTGCAGATCGCGCTGATCATCGGCGCGGCGGTGCTCGGCATCGCGCTCACCGCTGTCGGGTACGCGGTCACGATCGGCTGACGCGGCCACAACGCTCCCCGAACGCCCCGTCGCACTGCGGCGGGGCGTTCGTCGTTCCCAGGGCTGTCCGCGTCCTGCTCATCCACAGCTGTCCACAGCGGCACTGGGAGTTATCCACAGGTGTGGAGAAGTTGGTGAGTTACACCAGTGTGATTATCCCCACTGTGGAATCGGTTGTGGATAACTCCGGGGTCGGGGTGTGGATGACGGTGTGGAGAGTGGGGAAAAGTGTGGAGAACGGCGGGATCCTCGAGGATGTGCGTTCCCGGAACGCCCGAGCTTGTGGAGAACGACGACGCCCGCCGCACCTTGCGGTGCGACGGGCGTCGGGAGGACAGCGGGCTGGGGGTCAGCGCCAGCGGGTGGTCATGAGGAAGCCGACGAACATGATGCCGAAGCCGACGACGATGTTCCACGAGCCGAGGCTCGGAACCGGCAGCGTGGCGTTCGAGATGTAGAAGACGATCACCCACACCAGACCGATGAGCATGAAGCCGAACATGACCGGCTTGAACCACACCGGGTTGGGGGCGTCCCCCGCGGTGTCGACCGAGTCAGCTCGGGTCGTCCGGGCGGGCTTGGTGCGGTCCTTGTCCTTGGCCATGGCCGGTATCCTACCGTGACCACGTGTGTGGATCGGCCCGCGGACCGCCGCACACATCTCCCACGAGTACGGTGAACCGCCATGACCAGGATCCTCGTCGTCGACAACTACGACAGCTTCGTCTACACGCTCAACGGGTACGTGCAGCAGCTCGGCGCCGAGACCGACGTCGTGCGCAACGATGCCTTCCCCGAGTCCGAGATCGCCGACCGCATCGCCGAGTACGACGGCGTGCTGCTGTCGCCCGGCCCGGGAACACCGGCGGCTGCCGGCGTCTCGATCCCCACGGTGCACGCGGCCATCGCCGCCGAGACCCCGCTGCTCGGTGTCTGCCTCGGACACCAGGCCATCGCGGAGGCACTCGGCGCCACGGTCACGCACGCCGAGGAGCTCATGCACGGCAAGACCTCCGAGGTCGACCACGACGACAGCGCGCTCTTCGCCGGCGTCCCGCACCCCTTCACGGCCACGCGCTACCACTCGCTCGCGATCGTCGACGGCACCGTCCCCGACGAGCTCACCGTGACCGCGCGGACCGAGGGCGGGGTCATCATGGGCGTCCAGCACCGCGCGCACCCCGTGTTCGGCGTGCAGTTCCACCCCGAGTCGGTCCTGACCGAGGGCGGGTACCGCATGGTCGGCAACTGGCTCGAGACCACCGGGCTGTCGGGAGCCGCCGAACGCGCCGCCGACCTCGGGCCGCTCATCGCGACGCACCGCGCCTGACGAACGCCCGCGGCGGCAGACGCCGTCGTGTCATCGAGACGCCGCCGGATCCGGCGGCGTCTCGTGCATTCGGGGGCGTCGTGCCGACACGACGGCGTCTTCCGGCACTGGACCGCACCGTCTGCGTGACGTGCCGTCGGTTGCGGGCGTGCGCCCTGCCTCCAGGCCGTCAGGAGCGAAGGCGACGAGCGGACGTGCCTGTGGGCACGGAGGACGGACGGGAGGCCCGTCACCCGTCCGTCAGGTCGGTCGCGTCAGGAGACGGTCGGCTCAGCGGCCGTCGTCGCCCTGGTCGTCACCGCGATCGTTGTTCGCGCTGTTGCCGCCGCTGTCGTTGTTGTCGTTGTCGTTGTTCGACGACGGTGCCTTCGGCGGCGCCGCAGCTCGCGCGCAGTAGGTGAGCGTGACGGCGCTGCCCTGGGCGACGTCTCCGGCAGGGGTGTCCTGCTGGGTGACGAGTCCGCCGGTGCACGAGTAGGACGGCGCCGGGTTCACGGTGAGCCCGAGCTGCTCGACGGTGGCCTTCGCCGCCGAGTACTGCTGCTGCGTGACGTCGGGCAGCTGCACCTTGCCGTTGGAGATCGTGAGGTTGATCACGATGCCCTTGGTGTGCAGGGAACCCGACTCGGGGTCGGAGCTCAGCACGGTGCCCTCGGGGACGTCGGCCGAGTAGTCGCTCGAGATCGCGCCGAGACGGAACCCGGCGTCGTCGAGGGACTGTTGCGCAGCCGCTTGCGACTGCCCGTTGAGCTCGGGCACGGGGACGCGTTCCGGGCCGAGGGAGACCACGACGTTGACGTTCTGGTTGCGCCCGACGTTCACCCCGGAGCCCGGGTCCGTCCGGATGACGGTGCCCTTGTCGACGCTGTCGGAGTTCTCCTCGACCTTGACGGGCTTGAGGTCCTTCTTGTCGAGGGCACTGGCCGCGGCGCTGTAGGTCGACCCTGCCACGTTGGGCACGCTGACCGAGGACGACACCGGCGGCTTGCCCGGCTGCAGGTTCGCGACGAAGAACACCACGGCGACGATGACCGCGACGGTGAGCAGGATGCCGACCCAGATCCACGCCACCGGGGGACGGTTCTGCGTGCGCTGCGGTCGGTGCTCGGCGGTGTCGTCGTCGAGTTCACGGAACGCCGATGCGGCGTTGGTCGTCGTGCGGGGGTCGACGCCGAAGAGCACGGTCGAGGCGTCGTTCGCCGCGTTCTGCTGCTGCTTCTTCGTCGACGCGGGCACCCGGCCGGCTGCGGCCTGCTGCAGGTCCGAGCGGAACTCGGCCGCGTTCTGGAACCGGCGCGTGCGGTCCTTGACCAGGGCGTGGAGGGTCACGGCGTCGAGGGCCGGGGACACGTCGGGCGAGATCGTCGACGGTGCGACCGGCTGCTCGCTGACGTGCTGGTAGGCGACCGCCACCGGGGTGTCCCCGAGGAACGGTGCACGACCGGTGAGGAGCTCGAAGAGCACGACGCCGGTGGAGTAGAGGTCGGTGCGGGCGTCGACGGTCTCGCCGCGGGCCTGCTCCGGTGAGAAGTACGAGGCGGTGCCGAGGATCGACGTGGTCTGCGCGACCGTCGCCGAGGTGTCGGTGATGGCCCGGGCGATGCCGAAGTCCATGACCTTGACCTGGCCGGTGTGGGTGACCATGACGTTGGCGGGCTTGATGTCACGGTGGACCACGCCGGCACGGTGCGAGTACTCGAGCGCGGTGAGGATGCCCTCGGTGATGCGTACGGCTTCGTCCGGGGCGACGGCGCCCTCCGCGATGATGTCGGAGAGCGGACGGCCCTCGACGTACTCCATGACGATGAAGGGGACCTGCACCTCGGCGCCTGACGGCTCGGACACCGTCTCTTCGCCGGCGTCGTACACGCGGACGACGGTGGGGTGCGCCATGCGTGCAGCGGCCTGGGCTTCCTGCCGGAACCGCGTGCGGAAGGCCGGGTCGTTGGCGAGGCTCGGCTTGAGGAGCTTCACCGCGACCTTGCGGCCGAGGCGGGTGTCGTTGCCGAGGTGCACGGTCGCCATGCCGCCCCGACCGATGACGTCACCGATCTCGTAGCGATTGGCGAGGAGCGTGATCCCCGCGGTCACACCTTCTGGCACGTACTCCTCCGTCTGTTCGTCCGGGCTAGTGTACGGCAGCACCACCTGGTGAGACGCTGGTCAGGGAGGGGTCGACCGAACCGTTACCGAACGGTGTCGACAGTCCCCGTCCGGGGGTCGTTCACAGGTCGTCTTGCGGGGTCTCGGTGGGGTTGATCCCGTCGTCCGGGTTGGTCGTCTCCTGGTCCGTGGGCTCGGTCCACTCGACCTGCGCGCCCGGCGAGGACGCGGAGACCACCGAGGAATCGGACTGCGGCGACTTGCAGGTCACCTTGTACGACAGGGTCACCTTGCCGTACTGGGCGCCGGCGACGGTCACCGCGGTACCGGAGGTGGAGCCGGAGCTGCTGCCGTTCGAGGGGACGGTGCCGTTGTCGATCGTGTACGTGTAGCTGACGTCCGAGTACCCGGCGGGGCAGCTCGTGTACGCGGGCCAGCTGAAGGTCACACGACCGGACTCGCTGACGGTCCCGCCGGTGGCACGCTCGGGCGCCGCTGCGGTCAGCACGTCGCCGAACGCCTTGACGGTGACGAGGGTGCCGGGAGCCAGGCTGCCCTCGGGGCTGAGCGACTCGACGGTGCCGACCTGGTCGGACGACGTGGCGTTCGACCCGGCGACGACCTCGGCCTGCAGGCCCCGCGCGCGGAGCTGGTTCGCGACCTGCTCGGCGTTCTGCCCCTGGTAGTCCGCCGCCGAGACCGTGACGCGGGTCTCGGTCGGCTCGGGGGACGGGGTCTGCGTGGGCGTGCGGGTCGGCTTCGGCGCGCTCGAGGACTTCGTGGGCTCGGGTTCCGGGGCGTTGTTCGCGTTCAGGGCGTACGCGGCGCCGGCGGCGAGGGCGAGCACCACGATGATGCCGACGACCCACCAGATCCAGGCGCGCTTCTTCTTCGGTTCCTCGGGCTCGTCGGAGACGGGCGAGCGGGGGGTGCCCGGTCCGCCGGCCATCGCTCCGGCCTGGGTGCCGAGGAGTGCGGTCGCGGCGTCGTTCCCCTGGCCCTGGGGCGGGTTGAACGCGACGGTGCCGTTCTGCGCGATCGCGGGGACGGCCACGGTGGCTGCGGCGACGTCACCACGGCGGAGCGCCTGTGCGGCGCGGGCGAGGTTCGCGGCCGTCGCGGGACGGTCGGCCGGCTTCTTCGCGATGCACGAGATGACCAGGGCCGAGACGGGCTCGGGGATGTCCCCGGGCAGCGGCGGCGGCTGCTCGTTGATGTGCGCCATCGCGATCGCGACCTGCGACTCACCGGTGAACGGACGACGACCCGCCAGGGCCTCGTACGCGACGATGCCGAGCGAGTAGATGTCGGTCGACGGCGAGGCGGGGTGGCCGCTCGCCTGCTCGGGCGACAGGTACTGCACCGTGCCCATCACCTGACCGGTCGCGGTGAGCGGGACCTGGTCGGCGATTCGGGCGATGCCGAAGTCGGTGATCTTGACGCGGCCGTCGGGCGTGATGAGCAGGTTGCCGGGCTTGATGTCGCGGTGCACCAGGCCGACCGCGTGTGCGGCCTGCAGGGCGTTCGCGGTCTGCGCGACGATGTCGAGCACCTTGTCGACCGGGAGCGTGTGCTCGCGCTCGATCATGGTCGACAGGGCTTCGCCGGGGACGAGCTCCATCACGAGGTAGGCACTGCCGTCCTCCTCGCCGTAGTCGAAGACGTTGGCGATGCCCTCGTGGTTGACGAGGGCGGCGTGCCGGGCCTCGGCGCGGAAGCGCTCGAGGAAGCCGGGGTCACCGAGGTACTCGTCCTTGAGGATCTTGAGTGCGACGGTTCGGCCGATGACGAGGTCGGTCGCCTGCCACACCTCGCCCATGCCGCCGATGGCGACCCGGGAGGAGAGCTGGTACCGCCCACCGAAGGTGAGTCCGCTGGTGGGTCTCATTTGTTCAGCACCGCCTCCATGACTTTCTTCGCGACCGGGGCCGCGACCGTGTTGCCGACTCCGGACTGCCCGAGCCCGCCGCCGTTCCCGACGACGACCGCGACGGCCACCTCCGGGTCCTTGGCGGGGGCGAACCCCGTGAACCAGAGCGTGTAGGGATCGCCGGTGCCACCTTCGGCCGTGCCGGTCTTGCCGGCGACGTCGACACCGTCGATCTTGGCATTGGTACCGGTCCCCGCGCTCACGACGCTCTGCATGGCCTCGGTGAGGTCAGCGGACTCGGAGGACGACAGCGGATCACTGTACTGCTTCGGGGAGAAGGACTCGACCGTCTTCAGGTCGCTCGTGGTGATCGAGTCGACGAGTGAGGGCTGCATGACCTTGCCGCCGTTCGCGATGCCGGCCGACACCATCGCCATCTGCAGCGGGGAGACCCGGACGCTCGCCTGGCCGAAGGCGCTCAGCATGAGCTGGGCCGTCGAGTCGACGTCGGGGTACTGGCTGGCGGTCGCCGCCATCGGGATCTCGATCGCGTCGCCGAAGCCGTACTTGTCGGCCATGCTCTTGATCGCGTCGTACCCGAGCTTCTGGCCGAGTTCGGCGAACGGGATGTTGCACGAGTACTGGATGGCCGTGCGCAGCTTGACCTTGTCGCCGCCGCCGCAGGTGCCACCCTCGGCGTTGTTGATGTACGAGCTCGTACCGGGCAGCTGCAGTCGCGACGGGTTCGGGAACGTGGAGTCGAGGTTGTACTTGCCACCCTCGAGTGCCGCCGAGGCCACCACGAGCTTGAACACCGATCCGGGGGTGTACAGGTCGCCGCCGATGGCACGGTTCTGCAGCGGGGCGGTGTCGGCCCCGAGCAGCGCGTCGTACTGCCGCTTGACCTCGGCCGTGTCGTGCGAGGTGAGCGAGTTCGGGTCGTAGCTCGGCTTCGACACCATCGCGAGGATCTTGCCGGTCTTCGGCTGGATCGCGACGACGGCGCCGCTGTTGGTGCCGAGCGCGTCGTACGCGGCCTGCTGCACGTCCGGGTCGATGGTCAGGTTGACGTTGTCGCCCTGGACGTCCTGGCCGGTGAGGATCGAGTTGAGGTTCTGGAAGAACGAGGCGTCCGAGTTGCCCGAGAGCACGGTGTTCTCCGCGCTCTCGATGCCGGTGTTGCCCTGCCCGATCGTGAAGTACCCGGTGACCGCGGAGTACAGGTCGCCGTTCGTGTACTTCCGCTGGTACTGGTACTGGTCGTCCACCGGGGTCGACTCGGCGATCGGGCTGCCGTCGACGAGGATCGCGCCGCGCTTGGTGGAGTAACTGTCCAAGATGGTTCGGGAGTTCCGGGAGTCGGCGCGCAACGAGTCGGCCGCGAAGAACTGGATCGACGTCGTCGACACGAAGAGTGCGACGAACATGAGCACGATGACGGTCGAGACACCGCGGAGCTGTCGGTTCATCGACGACGCTCCTTCCTGGTCGCGCGCGCAGACCGCCCGCTCGCGGCGGGGATCGCGCCCTGCTGGACGCGTTGTTCGGCTGGGATGGAATCGGTGAGTCGCAGCAGCATCGCGGCGATGATCCAGTTGGCGATGAGCGAGGAACCACCGGCGGCCATGAACGGCGTGGTCAGACCGGTCACCGGGATGATCCGGGTGATGCCGCCGACGACGACGAACACCTGCAGGGCGATGATGAAGCCGAAGCCGACCCCGAGCAGCTTGCCGAAGTCGTCCTGCGCCATGAACCCGACGCGGATGCCACGCGAGGCGAACACGATGAAGAGGGCGAGGATCGCGAAGACGCCGATCAGGCCGAGCTCTTCACCGAGCGACGCGACGATGTAGTCGGCGTTGGCGACCGGCGTGATGTACGGCCGGCCCTGCCCGAGCCCCGTGCCGGTGATCCCGCCGTTCGCGAAGCCGAACAGGCCCTGCACCAGCTGGTAGCTCGCCTGGGTGTCGCGGCTGAAGACCTCTTGGTTGAACGGGTCGAGCCACTGTTCGAAGCGACCGCGGACGTACTCCAGGACGCTCTGCGCGACGAGGGCGCCACCGATGAACAGCGTGAGACCGATCGCGACCCAGCTGATGCGTGCCGTGGCGACGTAGATCATCACCAGGAACAGGCCGAAGTAGAGCAGGGCGGTGCCGAGGTCGCGCTGGAACACCAGGACGGCCATCGCGGCGCCCCACATGACCAGGATCGGGCCGAGGTCACGGGCACGCGGGAACGTCATGCCGAGGAACTTCTTGCCGACGATCGACAGCGAGTCACGGGCGGTGACGAGGTACCCGGCGAAGAACAGCGCCATGGTGATCTTCGCGAGCTCACCGGGCTGGAACGAGAACGGGCCGATCTTGATCCAGACACGCGCGCCACCGATGTTCGTGCCGATCCCCGGCAGCATCGGCAGGAGCAGCAGGACGATCGTCAGCGCCATGAAGATGTACCGGTACCGCTGCAGGAACCGGTGGTTCCGGACGGCGACGAGCGTGATGATCGCCAGGACCATCGCGAGCATCGTCCAGACGATCTGCTTCACGCCGATGGCGTCCCAGCCGGACAGGCCGTTGTGGACGTCGATGCGGTAGATCTCGGCGATGCCGATGCCGTTCAGGACGAGCGCGATCGGCAGGATGAACGGGTCGGCGTTCTTCGCCACGACCCGCAGCACCACGTGCATGACCAGCGCGAGGCCGAGGATGCCGCCGCCGACCCAGAGCACCGACTGGTCGAACAGCCGGCCCTTGGTGCCGAGCTGCACGAGCACCATCGCACCCGCGCAGATGCCGCACGCGATGACGAGCAGGAAGAGCTCGAGGTTCCGCGCGCGGGCAGGCTCCCGGAGCTTGATCGTGATCGCCTGGGTGAAGGACTGGGCGGCCGTGGCGTTGCTCATCGCGCGCTCCGCGTGGGGCTCGGCGACGGCGAGCGGGTCGGCGAGGGCGACGGGGACGAGCTGGCGTCGCCGTCCCCACCGGTGCCGGCCTGGTCCTCACCGGTCGCGGCGGCCTTGCGCAGGCGCTCGACGATGTCACGGGCGTCGGAGAGTGACTGCGCGTTGATCGTCGAGCGGACGTTCTCGCGGGTGTAGTCCGGCAGCGACGAGACCGTGATGTCGCTGTCCTCGTACACGTCCGACAGCGCCAACGGCCCGATCGACTGCTGCACGCCCTTGTAGATCGCGACGGTGCCCCGGTCGGTGCCGACGTAGTAGTGGTCCTGCGTGATCCGCCAGCCGACGAACACCGCGCCGACGAGCACCGCGACCGCGACCACGAGCGCGACGGTCCAGGACACCCGACGACGGATGCGACGTCGGCGGTCCTCGGCGATGAGCTCGGCGAAGAACTGGTCGGACTCGGGTTCGAAGTGCGAGTCCTCGGGGGCGGTGGTGACCTTGAGCGGGTGCAGCAGGATCGTGGGGAGGCGGATCGGCTTGCGGCCGGTCGACGCCTCGAAGGTGAGCGGTGCCGCGGCGGAGCCGACCGTGGTGGCCGCGTCGTCGTCGTCCTCGGGTTCGGTGTCCGTGACGTCCATCACCACGACGGTGACGTTGTCGGGGGCGCCGTGGTCGAGCGTCTCCTTCACCAGGCGCTGCGTGACCTGGTTGGCGTCCATGTTCGAGGCCAGGGCGTGGCGGATGCGTTCTTCGGCCAGGTACGAGGACAGGCCGTCGGAGCAGAGCAGCCAGCGGTCGCCCGGCTGGATGTCCATGATCGCCGTGTCGACCTCGGGTGCGGCGTCGACGTCGCCGAGCACGCGCATCAGCACGGAGCGACGCGGGTGGACCGCGGCTTCCTCCGGCGTGATCCGGCCGCTGTCGACCAGCCGCTGGACGAAGGTGTGGTCCGACGTGATCTGCTGCAGCTCGCCGTCGCGGTGACGGTAGATGCGGGAGTCGCCGATGTGCGCGATCGCGATCTGCTCGCCGACGCGGATCATCGCGGACACCGTGGTGCCCATGCCGGTGAGCTCCTGGTGCTCGAACACGGTCTCGGTGATCAGCTGGTTCGCCGCGATGAGCGCCGACTGCAGCGCGAACTCGGCGTCGTGCGCCGACGGGAACTCGCGGTCGACCTCGCGGATGCGTCGGATCGCTATCGCCGAGGCGACGTCACCGCCGGCGTGGCCGCCCATGCCGTCCGCCACCGCGAACAGGTGCGCCCCGGCGTAGCCGGAGTCCTGGTTGTTCGCGCGGATGCGCCCCACGTGGGACACAGCGGCGCTCAGCGTGCGAGCGGTCATGCCGGGTTACCGCCGCAGCTCGAACGTCGTCGTCCCGATCGTGATGGGCGTGCCCTCTGCCACGAGGACGGGAGCGCTCACCTTCTGACCGTTGACGAAGGTGCCGTTCGTGGACTCGAGGTCGGTGAGGAGCCAGCCGTCGGCGCGGAGGTCGAGGCGGGCGTGGTTGGTCGAGGTGTAGTCGTCACGGATCACGACGTTCGACTCGCTCGAACGCCCGATCGTGATGGGGCCGCCACCCAGCGGCATCTCCATGCCCTCGCGCGCACCCTCGGTGATGACGAGTCGGGCCGCGGCCGGCGAGGCGGGCCGTTGCCCACTGCTCGGTTGACCGATCACGTCTGTGAAGGCACCGCTCGAGGCGGGCCCGGGGGCCGCCGCAGCGGGGACGGTGGGGGTGCTGGGCCCGGACGGCGCCGACTTGGGATCGGTCGGGATCGTGCGGACGCGCTGGCCGAAGAGATCGCTGCGCAGGGCGAACACGATCACGAAGACGAACAGCCAGAGCACCGCGAGGAACGCGAAGCGCAGGACGAGCAGGGTCAGGCCTGTGGTCATCGAGCACCTCCGTCGTTCTCCGGGATCACCCGGAACACCATACGGGTACGACCGATCTCGATGGTGGAGTCCGGCTCAACGATCGCCTGCTGGAAGTGCTGACCGTTCAGTTTCGAGCCGTTCGTGGAGCCGAGATCGGTGGCCTGGGCGTGCTTGCCGTCCCACAGCACCTCGACGTGCTTCCGGCTCGTCCCGGTGTCCGCGATGGTGATGTCCGCGTCGCTGCCGCGCCCGATCACCGTGCGCCCGCGGTGCAGTCGGTGTCGCTGCGAGCCGATGTCGAGCACCGGGATCCAGGCCACGTCGCGCTGCACGGTGGTGGAGTCGACCTGCAGGATGCCCGTCGAGAGCGTGCCGTCCTGCTGGAGCCGGATGGTGACCGGGCCGGAGAACGAGTAGTTCTGCGCGACGGCGTGTTGGTGCACCATCTGGGTCAGTTCGTCGATGAGCGGGCGACCGACGTCGTTCATGCGCGTGCAGTCCGGCGGTGCCAGGCGCACGGTGAACTCGTTCGGCACGAGGATGCGCTCGCGGGAGACCACCGCGGCCTTCGTGTCGAGCTCGCGCCGCAGGGCGCTCGAGATCTCGACGGGCTGCACCCCGGAGCGGAAGGTCTTCGCGAACGCGCCGTTGACGGCGCGTTCCAACCCTCGCTCGAAGTTGTCCAGCAGGCCCATGCGTCTCCCGTGTCGTCGGTCGTCAACCACTGCATGGTAGTGGTTGGCGTTGACACCCGTCTGTGCGTGGTAGTGTTTCGGGGCTGGCGCGAGTGGCGGAATTGGTAGACGCGCACGGTTCAGGTCCGTGTGCTGGAAACGGCGTGGGGGTTCAAGTCCCCCCTCGCGCACCAGGCGAAAACAGGAAAGGCCCCGGAGGAATCCGGGGCCTTTCCTGTTTCTCGGCGCGGGCCGGGGACGGCGTCGACGCGTCCGGCCTCAGCCCCGGTCGGCGTCCGTCGTGTGGTCGGCATCCGGCCTGGAGGCACGGCTCGGCCCCGACACGCCGGTTCCGTCGAACCCGTGGTCGGCTCTCCGGGCCTGCTGCGGGGCGAAGAACGGGCGCGCGCTGGGCAGGAACAGCAGGACCGCGGCGACGACCGACAGCGCGATCGTCAGGACCGCGAGTTCGCCGCCGGTGACGCTCAGGAGCGCGCGGAAGGCCGCGACGACGACGAGCACGATGCGCGCGACGCGGGAGCCCGCGGCCATCCGGAACACCGCCCACGTCACCAGGGCCCAGAGCACCAGGGCGACGATCCCGGCGAGGACCGGCGCTTGGCCGACCGCCGCGTCCGTCGCGAAGAACTGGAGCACCGTGGCCGCGACGCAGGCTGCCACCCACACCAACCACAGCACGAAGGACACGGTGACCACCTGCGGTCGGTCCGGTCGTCGGAGGATGAACGTCCTGGTCATGCTGCACCGTCCTCTGCCGCTCCCTGGTGCGGCACGTCGAGCGTACCGAGCGGACGGGGTCCTGCCGAGGTGCCCCGCTACGGTGACCGGGTGACCGACGAACGCTCCACCGTCCAGCGTCCCGGAGTGGACGTCCCCGACGACCGCGGTCGGACGGGCCTCGACGCCGTGGGCCGTGCCCTGGACCGCAACCCGGACGTCGTCGTGCGGGACGTCGAGGTGGTGTCGAACGGGTGGCACGTGCTCCGCCGCACGACCCTCGACGTCCGGCGCCGTGACGGTCGGTGGGACCGGCAGCAGCGCGAGACCTACGACCGCGGGAACGGTGCGACGGTCCTGCCGTTCGACGCCGAGCGCGGCACCGTCCTGCTCACGCGGCAGTTCCGGTGGCCGGCGTACGTGAACGGACACCCGGACGGGATGTTGATCGAGGCCGCGGCGGGACTGCTCGACGAGGACGACCCCGAGACCGCGGTCCGGCGTGAAGCCGCCGAGGAGCTCGGCATCCGGCTCGGCGCGCTCGAGCACCTGGGCGACGTGTTCATGAGCCCCGGTTCGGTCACCGAGCGGGTCCACTTCTACCTCGGCGCGTACACGCCGACCGACCGGGTCGAGGCCGGGGGCGGCATCGAGGACGAGGGCGAGGACATCGAGGTGCTCGAGGTGCAGCTCGACGAGGCGCTCGCGATGGTGGCGGACGGTCGGATCGCCGACGGCAAGACGATCATGCTGCTGCAGTGGGTGGCAATGCGGTCAGTGGCACTGCGGCGGGTGTCACCCCGACAGGGCTGACCCGTCCAGGCCCACCGCTCGTGCGATCGTCGTGCGGACCAGGGCCTCGCGGGTCGGGCGGTCGAGGTAGTCGACCAGGGCGTACCCGTTGGTGGCGTCGACGAGCGCGAAGAGCAGGCGTCCGACGCCGTCCGGGTCGTCGGTGTGCAGCACACCCGCGCGCACCCCGTCGACGACGACCGTGGTGGCGAGGCGCTGCCAGTCGTCCATGACGTCCCGTGCCGCGGTCGCCAGTGCCGCGTTCGTGCGGCCGATGCTCCACGCGTCGGCCCACAGGGTGGCGACGTCGTCGCGGGCGGGATCGGCGATGCAACCGAGCAGGGTGCGGAGGCCGGAGACGGGGTCGGGCGCAGCGGCGACGATCGCGCGGACCTCGGCGACCTCGGCGTCCGCGACGGTGCGGAACGTCTCGCCGACCAGGTCCTCCATGCTCGGGCGGTAGTGGGCGACGAGCGAGGGCGCGACCCCGATCACGGCGGCGACCCCGCGGAGCGTCACCGCCGCGAGGCCCTCGGCACGCGCCAGTTCGACGGCGGCCGCCGTGATCTGGGATCCGCGTTCGGCCGGGCTCAGGCGCCGGCGGGCCGGTGTCGACGGCATCGTCCCACCGTATCCGCGCATCACGCGCCCTCGACCACGAAGGCTGCCCAGAGGTCGGCCCGGGTCGAGAAGACGGAGAGGTCACGGTCGAGGAGCCGACCGGCGTGCTCGATCCGGGCGCGGGCGGTGTGCCGGTGGATGCCGAGGACCCGTGCGGTGCGGTCGTACTCGCAGTTCTCCTGCAGCCAGGTCCGGACGGTGCCCGTGAGCTCGGTGCCGGCGGTGCGGTCGTGGTCGAGCAGTGGCGCGAGGAAGGCGCGGGCGACGGCACCGGCGTCCACGTCGACGTGGGCGAGGTGGGCGAGCACCCCCTCTCGGGCGAGGTCGCCGAACTCGGTGGTGCCCGGGCGTCCTTCACGACGTCGGTCGAGTGCCTGCACGGCCTCGGTGCGGGCGCGCCCGAAGGACCGGTACGCGGCGCCGTCGGACAGGCCGGCGCGCAGGTCGAAGCGGTCGACGAGTTCGGCGACGATCCCGGTGTCGTCCGCGTTCACGCAGAGGAACACGGCGTCGTCGACCGCGAAGAACAGGTGCCCCGGACGGTCCTGCACCCACAGTTCGAGCAGGTCCACCACGGTGTCGAGGTCGTGGTCGGGGACGTCGACAGCGGCGATCCGGACGGGTTCGGCGGGCAGCGGCCCCCACACCTCGCGGGACGTCGCCTGCACCACCTCGGGTTCGCCGACGGACAGCATCGTGAGGAGTCCTGTCCGCAGGAGTCCCCGGGCACGGGCGAGCTCGCGGTTCTGCTGCAGGGCGAGGCCGGCCAGGGCGATCACGGCCGTGACGACCTCGCGTCCGGCCCGGTCGAGTGCTCCGCCGTTCGCGATCGCGAGCACGCCGCTCAGGTGCCCGCCGCTGCCGAGCGTCTGCAGGGTGTACCCGACGCCCCGGTCCGTGGCGACCGGCAGGCTCGCCCGCTGCCCGGAGCGCAGCAGCCGCAGTGCCTCGGTGCGCAGGAGGTCGAGGTCGGCAGCGGGCAGCCCGGCGGCGGGGTGTCCGCGGTCGAGCCGCCCGGAGACGTCGAACAGGCCGACCCACCCGTCGAGCTGCCGGGACAGCTCGGCGATGGTCGCGCCGAGTCCGTCCGGTCGCATCGCGGCGAGCGAGATGGCGCGCTGCGCGGCGAGGGCCCAGGCACCGCGCGCGTTGGCGTCCCGCGCGACCGCTTCGGCGTTGGCCTGCGCGACCGCGATGAAGGACGTCTCGTAGGGCACCTCGAACAGCGGCAGTCCGTGCCGGGTGCAGGCGGTGACCAGGACGTCGGGGGTGCCGGCGCGGACGACCTCGGTGCCGAACCCGAGCGCCACGACACCGCGGTCCACGAGCCGGCGGACGTAGGCCTCGGCGACGTCGTCGCGGACGTCGGCCTCGGCACCGAACTGCGTGCCGGTCGTGAGCAGCCCCTGGCCTTCGGCGAGGAACGGGGTCGGGTCCTCGAGGTCCGAGCTGTGCAGCCAGGACAGCGGGGCATCGAGGGCGTGCTCGTCCGCGTCGGTGAGCGGGCGCAGGTGGAGTTCACGCCGGTGCAGCAGGGAGCGCAGCGTTGCGGGCATGCGGTCACCCTATCCACCGGGTCGATCCGCCCGGGGGTCGATGTACGCCGTGGACAGTACGAGTGTGCGGTGGTGGCTCCTACCATCGCGGCATGTCCTCCACCGCAGCGTCCGCGACCCGAGCGACCACCGGCGGCCCGTCGCTGCCCCAGGAACGACGGCTCGTCACCGCCGTCCCGGGTCCGCGATCGCAGGAGCTGCTCGCCCGGAAGGCCGGCGCCGTCGCAGCCGGGGTCGGCGTCGCCGTGCCCATCGCGGTCGTCGCGGCCGGTGGCGGCGTGGTGGTCGACGCCGACGGCAACTCGTTCGTCGACCTCGGGTCCGGGATCGCCGTGACGTCGGTCGGCAACGCCCACCCCGGCGTGGTCGCCGCCGTCACCGAGCAGGTCGCCGCCTTCACGCACACGTGCTTCACCATCGCCGCCTACGACGGGTACGTCGCCGTGGCCGAGGCGCTCAACCGGCTGACCCCCGGCGACCACGAGAAGCGGACGGCGCTGTTCAACTCCGGGGCCGAGGCCGTCGAGAACGCCGTCAAGATCGCCCGGAAGCACACCGGTCGGCAGGCCGTCGTCGTGTTCGACCACGCCTACCACGGCCGCACGAACCTGACGATGGCGCTGACCGCGAAGAACCAGCCCTACAAGAACGGCTTCGGGCCGTTCGCACCCGAGGTCTACCGCGTCCCGATGTCGTACCCGTTCCACGACGGGCTGTCGGGGCCCGAGGCGGCGAAGCGTGCGATCAGCCAGATCGAGAAGCAGGTCGGCGCCGAGAACACCGCCGCGGTCCTGATCGAACCGATCCAGGGCGAGGGCGGCTTCGTCGTCCCGGCACCGGGGTTCCTCACCGCACTGTCCGAGTGGGCCACCGCCAACGGCGTCGTGTTCATCGCCGACGAGGTGCAGACCGGGTTCGCCCGCACCGGGGCGATGTTCGCCAGCGAGCACGAGGGGATCGTGCCCGACGTGGTCACGACCGCGAAGGGCATGGCCGGCGGACTCCCGTTGTCCGGCGTGACCGGGCGTGCAGCGATCATGGACTCCGCCCACGTCGGCGGCCTCGGCGGCACCTACGGCGGCAACCCGATCGCCTGCGCCGCAGCCCTCGCGGCCATCGACGCCTTCGAGCACGACGGACTCGTCGAGCGCGCCGGGGCGATCGGTGCGGTCCTGCTCGACGCCCTGCGCAGCGCTCAGGCCGACGACCCCCGCATCGGCGACGTCCGCGGCCGCGGTGCGATGGTCGCGATGGAGCTCGTCGACCCCGCCACCGGTGATCCAGACCCCGGGCTCACCGGACGGGTGGTGCGGTACGCGTTCGAGCACGGGGTCATCGCCCTCACGGCCGGCACGTACGGCAACGTCGTCCGCTTCCTGCCCCCGCTGTCGATCGACGACGACCTGCTCCGCGACGGCCTGACCGTCGTCCTCGACGGGCTGGCCGCGTCGTGAGCGCGACCATCCCCGCGACTGCCTGGCCCAGCGTCCCCGACGCCACCGGACCAGCAGCCGAACAGGCGGTGCTCGACCGCGTCCCCACGGGCCTCCTGGTCGACGGTGTCTGGCAGCCGGCGGCCGACGACGCGACCTTCGCCGTCGTCGACCCTGCGACCGGCGAAACACTCCTGCACATCGCCGACGCCTCGCCCGAGGACGGCCGGAAGGCGCTCGACGCCGCCGTCGCCGCACGGCACGGCTGGGCGACCACGCCCCCGCGGCAGCGCGCGGAGGTGCTGCGCCGCGCCTTCGACCTGCTGCAGGAGCGACGCGAGGAGTTCGCGCTCCTGATGACGCTGGAGATGGGCAAGCCCCTGGCCGAGGCCCGCGGCGAGGTCGCGTACGGCGGCGAGTTCCTCCGTTGGTTCTCGGAGGAAGCGGTCCGCATCGGCGGTTCGTACGGCACCAACCCCGAGGGGACCGGCCGCGCCACCGTCGCGCACAAGCCCGTCGGGCCCGCGTTCCTGATCACGCCGTGGAACTTCCCGTTGGCGATGGCGACCCGCAAGATCGCTCCGGCGCTCGCCGCCGGCTGCACCGTCGTCGTGAAGCCGGCCGAGCTCACGCCGCTGACAACCTTGCTGTTCGCCGACCTGCTCGTCGAGGCCGGTGTGCCCGCCGGGGTCGTCAACGTCGTCCCGACCACCCGGGCCGCCGACGTCTCCGCGCCCGTCATCGCCGACCGCCGCCTGCGCAAGCTGTCCTTCACCGGTTCCACGCCGGTCGGACGCACACTGCTCGGCCAGGCGGCGCAGAACGTGCTCCGGACGAGCATGGAGCTCGGGGGCAACGCCCCGTTCCTGGTGTTCGCCGACGCCGACCTCGACCTGGCGGTGGAGGGCGCGCTCGCCGCGAAGTTCCGGAACACCGGCCAGGCCTGCACCGCCGCGAACCGGTTCCTGGTGCACGAGGACGTCGCCGACGAGTTCACCCGCCGGGTCACCGAGCGGGTCGCCGCGATGCGGGTCGGCCGGGGGACCGAGGACGGCGTCGCGATCGGGCCGCTCATCGACGCCCGCGCCGTGGACAAGGCGCACCGCCTGGTCACCGACGCGGTCGAGCGCGGGGCGACGGTCCGGACCGGCGGGCACCCGGTCGACGGGCCCGGCACCTTCTACGCGCCGACCGTCCTGACCGACGTGCAGCCCGGCAGCGCGATCCTCGACGACGAGATCTTCGGGCCGGTGCTCGCGATCCGCACGTTCCGCTCCGAGGACGAGGCCGTGGCCGCCGCGAACGACACCGAGTACGGTCTGGTCGGCTACGCGTTCACCGAGGACCCGGCACGGGGGCAGCGCCTGATGGAGCGGCTCGAGACCGGCATGCTGGGGCTGAACACCGGGGTCGTGTCGAACGCCTCGGCACCGTTCGGCGGCGTGAAGCAGTCCGGCCTCGGTCGCGAGGGCGGCGGCGAGGGCATCGCCGAGTACCTCGAGACCATGTACACGCTCACCCCGGACCCGTTCCGGCACACCGACAGCACCACGACCGCACAAGGAGCAGCTCGATGATCGAGAAGGACGTCGTCGTCATCGGAGCCGGTGTCGCCGGTCTCACCGCCGCGAACCGCCTGCGGGCCGCCGGCCTGCGGGTCGCCGTGCTCGAGGCCCGCGACCGCGTGGGGGGCCGCACCTGGACGAACGACATCGACGGGGTGACCCTGGAGATCGGCGGGCAGTGGGTCTCGCCCGACCAGACCGCACTGCTCGAGACCCTCGACGAGCTCGGCCTGCAGACGTACGACCGGTACCGCGAGGGCTCCAGCGTCTACATCGACGCCGACGGCACCCGGACCGAGTACACCGGCGACATCTTCCCCCTGCCCGAGGCCACGGCAAACGAGATCGAACGGCTCGTCACCGTCGTCGACGAGTACGTCGCGAAGGTCGACCCGGCGCGCCCCTGGGAGACCCCGGACGCGGCCGCCCTCGACGAGGTCTCGTTCCGCGCCTGGCTGCACGACCTGAGCCCCGACCGGGTCGCGACCGACAACGTCGAGCTGTTCATCGCCGGCGCCATGCTCACGAAGCCCGCGCACGCGTTCTCGGCGCTGCAGGCCCTGCTGATGGCGGCGTCCGCCGGCAGCTTCACCAACCTGGTCGACGCCGACTTCATCCTGGACAAGCGGGTCGTCGGCGGCATGCAGCAGGTGTCCGAGCGGCTCGCCGAGCGCCTCGGCGACGACGTGCACCTGAACGCACCGGTCCGGACGCTGCGCTGGGGCGACGACGGGGTCGTCGCGCTCGCCGACGGCGGGATCGAGGTGCACGCCCGACAGGCCCTCGTCGCGGTGCCGCCGCCCCTGTACTCGCGGATCTCGTACGAGCCGCCGCTGCCCCGACGCCAGCACCAGCTGCACCAGCACCTGTCGATGGGCTTCGTGATCAAGGTGCACGCCGTCTACGACCGTCCCTTCTGGCGTGCGGCGGGCCTGTCCGGCACCGCGTTCAGCCCGTACGAGGTCGTGCACGAGGCGTACGACAACACCTCGCACGGTTCCGAGCAGGGCACCCTGGTCGGGTTCGTCTCCGACCAGCACGCCGACGACCTGTTCGCGCTGTCGACCGAGGAACGGCGGGCCCGTGTGCTCGCCTCGCTGGCGCACTACTACGGTGACGAGGCCCTGTCGCCGGTCGTCTACTACGAGAGCGACTGGGGCACCGAGGAGTGGACGCGCGGCGCCTACGCGGCGAGCTTCGACCTGGGCGGGCTCGTCCGCTACGGCGCCGACCAGCGTGCCGCGGTCGGTCCGATCCGCTTCGCCTCGAGCGACCTGGCCGGGCAGGGCTACCAGCACGTCGACGGTGCCGTGCGCATCGGTCGCGAGGTCGCCGAGGAGATCCTGGCGGTCGTTCCGCAGGCCGCTGCGACACGGTAACCGCCTCGGTGGGTCACGGCTGGGTGACCTGTCCAGGTACTGACGTACCCAGGCGCTCGCGCGTACCGTCCGGGCCATGAGTGACGCAGCGAACGGGTCCAGCGACCCCACGAAGGACCAGGAGCAGTACACCGAGGACCTGCCGGACGGGTCGCCCACGGGCGACGCGACGGAGGACCCGCAGCAGGACAGCGACACGGACTCGGGCGGCGAGCCCGCCGACCCGCAGCAGTAGCGGCGACCGACGGACGGACGGGAGGCGCGGTGCCAGCTGGCACCGCGCCTCCCGTCCGTCGTGGGGCCGGCTGCAGCACACCGGCGTCTTGATCGGACGCAGTCAGGTCAGCGAGACGCCGCCGGATTCGGCGGCGTTCTCCGCGTTGCGCGGTGTCGAAACGTGACGACGGAGTCTTGCGATCGCGATGCGCTCCGCTGATGACCAGACGGACGGGAGGCCCGTGGCGGATTCGCCACGGGCCTCCCGTTCGCGGTCCCGTCAGCCCAGGGCGACGAGCTGCGCCGCCGCCGCGGGTCCCGCCGAGGCGATTGTGCTCCTCGCGACCGCCGCAGCGTCGTTTGTGCGCGGCGCGGTCCTGCCGGTGGACGGCGGGCGGATTGCGGTCTGAGACCGGACCACGCGCGACCGGACCAGGTGACGGACGGAAGGCGCGGTGCCGGCTGGCACTGCGACCTCCGTCATCTAGGACGAAGCGAACTCGAGGCATCTCGACGACTCCATGGACGTGTCGCCACTCGAGGGTGCCGACGTTGCCCTGCACCAATCGAACCGAAGAGGACGGTCGTACCACCGCCAAGGAGGAGGGATCCTGTCGTGAGCCAGAATGTCTCCACCCTGCTGATCCTGCGTGCCTCTGACTGGTCGGTGTATGAGACCACAGGCGAGTACCCAGCGGGCGGGCCCTCTAATGGGCCTTCGCGAGAGATGGCAGAAATTACACCTGCATTGAGGATCGCCTCGCCGGTTTCGTCCACTATCTCAATCTTCCGGTCCAAGGCAGCGATCGGATAGCGATTGATAGCGATGCCCCCGATGCGCGAAATCGCTAAGGCATTCGAGGGCAATGTGTGTATTACGGGCTGTCGAATGAGGTGTTGCGATCCCGATGATATCGAGTTCGCAATCCCAGGGGTGATCTCAAGTCGAATCAGAGGTTGCTTCACGCCAACGTCTGCGGGACGGCTGATATGAAATGGTTCGTCGACGCGAATAGCCAAGTACTCGGTGTTCGCTGGGCCGTCTGCGGCGAAGACTTTGAGGCGTGATGATTTCGCTGTAAGGACCCGTAGTGACTTTTTCCGTGGCCCGCCGTAGTACAGCGTCGCTGGTGACGGCGCGGAGGCAAAGTCGATTCGGGCTGTGAGCCGTTTGATGTGCGCTTCGGCAAGATTGAAGTACAACCACTTCGGCTCCAGGCACTCCGCCGCGGTATTGCAATCGAAAAGCAGCGAGTCAGCTGGGCTCTGGATCTCGATTGCATAGGTATTGCGTGGACGGGGGCCCAGGTGCGCCTCGGTTACGATAGTGGCGTTCAATCGCTGTCGAGTAGATGATGTGACCTCAATTGAGGAGGCCCGCACTCCAGCGACTTTGGTCCCGTTGTTCGTCGATGTGACGGCGTGTGGTGGCCCGGGGTCAGTGAGCACATATGAGAATCCAGCGAGCGCCCCAAGCACTACGAGTATCGCGCCAAGTCGCCAGTGCACGGGTGGATTTGAGGTGGAGGTTCTTCGTAGGCCACTCTCGGCTCGTGGGCTTCCGTGGTCGACCGATCGGTGTCTCGATGTTGGTTTGGCTACGAGGAAAATCATTGCAATCAGGAGGGCCAGGCTGCGCACCCGTACACCGTAGCATGTCAAATATCAAGAGCATCGCTATTGTTCTGTTCCGCTGAACGCCTGGCGTTGTTTCGGGGGGAGAGACGTAAGACGGTGACTATCGGATCAGGGCCTGCCGTCGAGCCAAAGTAGTCGACCGCTACGCCCCCAACAGCGTCGGTGAGCCGATGCGGATCAGCTTCTTGTTCACGAACTCGTCGGCCCCCAGGGGGCCGAGCTCGCGGCCGAAGCCGCTGCCCTTGACGCCACCGAACGGCAGCTCCGGACTGTCCGCGCCGACGATGTTCACGTAGACCATGCCGGCCTCGATCCGGTCGGCGACCCGGAGTGCCTGGTCGGCGTCGGTGGTGAACAGGTACGAGCCGAGGCCGTACGGGGTGTCGTTCGCCAGGGCGATCGCCGCGTCCTCGTCGGCGACGCGGTACACGGTGGCGACGGGGCCGAAGAACTCCTCGCGGTAGGCGTCGTTGTCCGGCGTGACGTCGGTCAGGATCGTCGGCAGGAAGGCGTTGCCCTGGCGGTCGCCGCCCGTGACGACGGTCGCACCCTGGGCGACCGCGGCAGCGAGCTGTTCCTGCAGCCGGTCGGCTGCGGCCGGGGACGACAACGGGCCGAGTTCGGCACCGGGCACGCTCGGGTCCGTCGGTTCGACCGCCGACATCGCCGCGGTGAACTTCGCCAAGAACTCGTCGTACAGGCCGTCGACCACCAGGAACCGCTTCGGGGCGTTGCAGACCTGGCCGTTGCCCTCGAGCCGGGTGGTGACGGCGGACTCGACGACGGCGTCCAGGTCGTCGGTGGACAGCACGATGAAAGGGTCGGAGCCGCCGAGTTCGAGCACCACCTTCGTCAGGTTCCGGCCGGCGATCTCGGCGACCGCGGCACCGGCGCGCGCCGAACCGGTGAGCGAGACACCCTGCACGCGCGGGTCGGCGATGACGTCGGCGACCTGGTCGTTCGTCGCGAACACGTTCGTGTAGGCCCCGGCCGGGAAGCCGGCGTCGTGGAAGATCCCCTCGATGGCCAGGGCGGACTCCGGGCACTGCGGTGCGTGCTTCAGCAGGACGGTGTTGCCGATGACCAGGTTCGGGCCGGCGAACCGGGCGATCTGGTACGCGGGGAAGTTCCACGGCATGATGCCGAGCACGACGCCGATGGAGGCCTTGCGGATGAACGCGGACCCCTCGGACCCGTCCGCCAGGGTGATCGGCTGGTCCGCCAGGAACGCCTCGGCGTGGTCCGCGTAGTAGTCGTAGATGTCGGCGCAGAAGTCGACCTCGCCCTCGGCCTGGTCGATCGGCTTCGCCATCTCGCGCACGATCGTGGCGGCGAGCTCGGCGTGCCGCTCCCGGTACAGGTCCGCGACCCGGTGGAGCAGGGCCGCACGGTCGGCGACCGTCGTCGTCCGTGACCACTCGGTGTGGGTGCGGTCGGCGACTGCGACGGCGTCGTGCAGCTCGGCGTCCGTGATGGTCGGGTAGGTCTCGAGGGTCGTGCCCGTGGTGGGGTCGGTGACGGCGTACATGGCGTCCTCTCGTGGTGGCCGGTCAGGCCTGGTCGGTCAGCTGCTTGTTCACACCGGTGACGGGCTGGTTCTCGTCGAAGCCCTTCGGTGCGACCCGGAAGCCCTTGGTGATGACGAGCAGGTAGACGAACCCGATCGCCGCCCACACTCCTCCTGCGATCAGGGCGTCGGCATGGAGCTGCGACCAGAGCACCCCGGTCAGGAGCATCGCGACTCCGGGCAGCACGATGTAGCGCCAGCGGTCGCCCGCCGTGTGCCGACGCCCGTTCCGGATCGCGAAGTGCACGATCACGGTGGCGTTGACGAAGGTGAACGCGATGAGGGCGCCGAAGTTGATGTAGGCCGCGATCGTGTCGAGCGAGAAGCTCATCGCCAGCAGGGTGACCGCGCCGACGAAGACGACGTTGAACACCGGGGTGTGCGTGCGGGGGTGCACGTAGCCGAAGACCCGCTTCGGCAGCACGTTGTTCCGGCCCATCACCATGAGCATGCGGGCGACGCTGGCGTGCGACGCGAGACCCGAGGCGAGCGCGGCGACGAACCCGGCCGACACCAGGACCGCCTGGAACACCGGGCCGCCGACGAGCAGGCCGATCTGGGGGAGCGGGTCGTCGGTGAACTCGCCGAACGGTGCGTTGGTGGGGAAGCGGAGCTGGGCGAAGTAGGCGGAGACCAGGAAGATCGCGCCGCCGAGCAGGACGGTCAGCATGATCGCCTTCGGCATGATGCGGATCGACTTCGCCTCTTCCGTGTACATCGTCACGGCGTCGAAGCCGATGAACGAGAAGCACACCACCGTCGCCCCGGTGAGCAGGGCCGACATCGTCACACCGTCGTGCACGAAGGGTTCGGCGCTGACGATCGTGCCCGCACCGGCACCGTGGGTGAGCTCGATGACGGTGAAGACCACGAACGCGATCATCGCCAGGACCGCGCCGATGAGCAGCACCATGTTCAGGTTCGACGTGCCGCGCATCGACAGGCAGATCACCGTCGTCACGAAGACCGAGTAGACGACGACGGTCACCCACGGCGGCAGCCCCGGGAACACCTGCTCCAGGTAGAGCCGGATGATCAGGGCGTTCACCATCGGCAGCAGCAGGTAGTCGAGCAGTGACGCCCAGCCCACCATGAAGCCGAGGTTCGGGTGCATCGACTCCCGGACGTACGTGTACGCGGAACCGGCGGCGGGGTAGACGCGCACCATCTTCCCGTAGCTGATGGCGGTGAGCGCCATGATGACGAGTGCGATCAGGTACGCGCTCGGCACCGCGCCGTCGGTCTGCCCGGAGACGATCCCGAAGGTGTCGAACACGACCGTCGGGGTCATGTAGCCGAGGCCGAGTCCGACGATCGCCCAGAGCCCGAGGCTCCGCTTCAGCGACCCGCCGCGCACCGGTGCTGCCGGCGCGGTGACCGCGATCGGTGATGCCATGTGACTTCCCTGCTCTTCGGGGCCGGGCAGCGTCGCCCGGATCAGTTCGGAGCACCATACCGACGGGTCGGCAGTGGGCGGACCGGCCGCGGTGTACAGGTGATCGGGACCCGCTGTACACCGCGGCGGTGGTTCAGGCCACCGGTTGCTGCTGCGTGATGCAGTGCAGCCCACCACCCCGCGCGAACACCTGTCGCGCGTCGATCGAGCGGACCCGTCGGCCCGGGTACGCCTCGGCGAGGATGCCCCTGGCACGGTCGTCAGCGACCGGGTCCCCGAACGCGCAGGCGATCACGGCGTCGTTCACCACGACGTGGTTCACGTAGTTCCAGTCCACCGGTCCACCGTCGTCCGACAGCGTCGAGGGGGCCGGCAACTCGATGATCGTCGCGTCGGTCGCCTGCTCGAGCGCTCGCCGGATCTGGGGCATGACCAGGTGGTCCGGGTGGCCCGCATCCGGCTGGGCGTGCAGCAGGACCGTGCCCGGATCCGCGAAGGTCGCCACCATGTCGACGTGCCCCCGGGTGCCGAAGCCGTCGTAGTCGCGCGTCAGACCGCGGGGCAGCCAGATCACCCGTGTGGCGCCGATCGTGCGCGCCAGCTCCAGCTCGACGCGTTCCCGGTCGGCGTACGGGTTCCGGCACGGGTCGAGCTGCACCGTCTCCGTCACGAGCACGGTGCCGGCGCCGTCGACGTGGATCGCCCCGCCCTCGTTCACAAGCAGCGACGGGATCCGGCTGGCTCCCGCAGCACCGGCGACCGTGGCGGCGACCGCGGCGTCACGCGTCCAGGTCGACCACGGGTTCGCGCCCCAGCCGTTGAAGACCCAGTCGACGGCACCGAGCGCACCGGTCACGTCGTCGACGACGAACGTCGGGCCGATGTCGCGCATCCAGAAGTCGTCGAGCGGCGCCTCGAGCACGTCCACGCCGGACGACAGCAGGCGACCGGCATCCGCGCGTGCGACCGGGTCCACGACGACGGTCACCGGCTGGTGCTCGCTGATCGTGTTCGCCGTGGTCGCCCAGGCCAGGCGCGCGGCCTCGGCGCTCGCCGCGTCGTCGCCGAGCGTCAGGCCGGGGCGCGGGAACGCCATCCAGGTGCGTTCCTGCGGAGCCGTCTCGGGAGGCATCACCCAGGTCATGCGCGCGCCTCGCGTCCGGTGGTGGTCGGTTCCACGGCCAGGGCTGCGTCGATCGCGTCGCGTGCGCCGTACGCGTGGCGTTCCTCGTCGACGGGTTCGACGAGTCCGGCGTACAGGTCGGGGCGCCGGGTCACGTAGAAGGGGAACAGCCGGAGCCACTCCGTCCGGGCGTCGAGGTCGAGGTCGGCGACGAGCACCACGCTCGCGTCACGGGGAGCCTCGACGAGCACGCGGCCGAACGGGTCCGAGATGAACGAGGAGCCGTAGAACGTGATGTCGCCCTCGTCGCCCCACCGGTTCGGCACGACCATGAACTGCCCGGCCGTGATGCCGTTCGCCACGATCACCCGCTGCCAGATCGGTGCGGTGTCGAAGTCGGGGAAGGTCGGTTCGGAGCCGATCGCCGTCGGGTACACGAGCACCTCGGACCCGGCGAGGCCGTAGGACCGGGCCACCTCGGGGAACCACTCGTCCCAGCACGTCGGCAGCCCGAGGCGCGCGCCGAGTCCGGCCGGCTCGTACACGGGGAAGGCATCGTCGTCGGTCCCCGGGCGGAAGTACGTGTCCTCGTGGTAGCCGGCGCTGATCGGGATGTGGGTCTTCCGTGTCCGGCCGACCAGGGTGCCGTCGGGAGCGACGAGGACGGCGGTGTTGTAGCCGCGGGGGTCGTCGGGCTGGTCGTCGTCGTCCGGCCGCTCGTACAGCGACGCGTGCACGAACACCCCGTGCTCGATCGCCTGGGCACGCGCGAAGGTGACGGTCGGACCGTCCTGCAGCGACTCGGCGAGGTCCTTCGGGGTCCCGCTCGCCGGGGTGTCACCCGGGTAGCGGCGCAGCGTGAGTTCGGGCAGGAACACCGCGGTGGCTCCGTTCGCTGCGGCGGTTGCGATGCCGTCGGCGAGCTGGGCCAGGTGCTCGTCCGGGTCGGGGAGCCACCGCATCTGCACGAGGGCGACGCGGAGCGATCTGCGGGGTGCCCCGGTTTCGGCGTGCAGCGGCGACGGGATCGAGGGTGCGGTGACGACGTCCATGCGCCATTGTTGATCGCATGGTCAACTAGCGCAAGACCTTCAGCTGATGATGTTGACCGCGCGCGAGATGACCAACGCCAGCAGGATGAACCCGCTGAGCGCCTGGTACGCCATGATCGTCTTCGCCCGGACGGTCATCGGCATCGTGTCCGTCGGGCTGAACGCCATCATGTTCGTCATCGCCACGTAGAGGTAGTCGAGGTAGACCGGCCGCCAGTCCGCGGTCTTCGGGTCGGTCTCCTGCGGGAACTGGAAGTCCGCCTCGGCCGTCGACCACAGTTCGGGGCGCCGCCGTGCCACCGGACCCCCGCGGTCGAGTTCCCAGTAGACGAGCCCGAACACGATGATCGTGCTCACCCAGACCTGCAGCGCGGTGAGCAGCACCGCCGCACCGTCCGCGTGGCCGCCGAGCAGCTCGGTGATGGTCCGGATGACGGTGAGCTGACTGGCGACGGTGAGCAGGGCCGCCAGGGCGAACGACAGCCACCGGGACCATGTGGTCTCGCGCGTCAGACGCCGCGGGTTGAAGACGATGAGCGGCGTGAGCAGCAGGACGCCCAGGACGGGCACCACCCACGACGGGAAGAACAGCACCTCGTCGGGCAGGAACAGGCTCAGCGCCAGGTTCACCAGGACCGCGACGGCGACCGGTGCCCGGTGTTCGTGTCGCGGTCGGGTCCTCGTCGGGGTCACGGAGCGAGTGTCGCACGGGCCGACACCGTGGACAGCGGGTCGGCGAGCGAGAGCGGCTCGACCTCGGTGCCGAGCAACCGCCCGGCCGCCCGCAGCCCGGACAGCAGCGCACCGTGCACCGTCGCCGGGTCGTCGCTCCACGTGGCCTCGCCGGCGAGCTGCACCCGACCGGACGGGGTGCCGAGCAGGTCGTGGTCGTCGGTTGACGCCCCGACGTGCAGGTACGAGTACGAGCCCCGCGAGAACGGGTCCTCTGCCCACCGGGTGATCCGGAACGCCTCGGGCTGGGGGACGGACGGGCCGAACATCTTCCGCAGCGCCGCCACCCCCTCGTCGACGACCATGGCGTCCGGCAGGGTCTCGAGCCGACGGGCTCCGGCACCACCGACCAGGGCGGCGAGCACCGGCGCACCGGTCACCCGGGACATGTCGTACCAGGAGTGCCAGTCGACACCGGCGGACCCCTGCTGCCGGATCACCCACGAGTCGCCCCAGAACCGTGTGGGGAACCGCAGGAACACCTTGTCGTAGGTGCCCATCCCGAGCCGGTCGAGGGCTCCGGTCACCGGCGCGGACAGGGGCGGGTCGAAGACCACGTCGCCGGCCTGCAGCACCCCGAGCGGCACGGTGACGACCACCTGCGGGGCGGCGACGGTGGTGCCGTCGGCGAGCCCCACGGTCACGGAGTCGCCGGCCTGGGTCACCGACCGCACGACCGACGACAGCCGGACGTCGAGCCCCTCGGCCAGCGCGCGGGCGTACTGGGCGTAGCCGCCGGGGAACACCACCTCGTCACCGGGGACGTGCTCCTCGTCGAGTCCGTGCGCGTCGAGGACGGTCACGGGGGCACCGCAGAGGTCCTCGGAGCGGTGGGCCGTGTACTCGCGGACGCGTGCGGCTCGGTCGCCCTGCCACCGCAGCGAGTGGAGCACGGTGTCGACGGCGGCCGCGTAGGTCGAGGGCGGGGGCGCTTGCGCGACGACGGCGTCGAGGGCCGCGTCGACGGTGTGCAGGTCCGCCACGAACGCCGACGTGTCCTCGGCGGAGAGTGCGGCGCCGGACGGGTCGTGCCAGGCGATCGGCCGGCCGTCGAACTGGAAGCTGCCGACCGTGAACTCCACGGTGTCGATGCCGAACGCCGACGCCAGGGCCCAGAGCGGGTTGCCGTCGACCCCGTGGATCCACGAGGCGCCGAGGTCGACCGGAACCCCGAGTGACGCGTCGGTCCAGGTGCGCCCGCCGATCCGGTCGCGGGCCTCGAGCACGACGACCCGCTGCCCGCCCAGTGCGAGCGCCCGGGCGGCGGCGAGCCCGGCGACCCCCGCCCCGACGACCACGACGTCGGCGTCGAGACCGGCAGCCATCAGTGTCCTCCGGTCAGCGGTGCCATCAGCCGGGCCGCCAGACTCGGCCGCCCGGTCAGCGCTTCTTCGCGGTCGGCGAGGTCGGTCGCGACGAGTCCCGCGTTCGCCCCGAGGAACCGCAGCGGCTCGGGCTCCCAGTCGGGCGATCGGTGGTTCACCCACGGCAGCGCGGTCAGTGCCGTCGACTCCCCGCGCACGAGGTCGGCGAGGGTCCGGCCGGCCAGGTTCGTCGTCGACAGACCGTCCCCGACGTACCCGCCGGCGCTGCCGACGTGGCCGTCCCAGGTCACCGAGGCGCACCAGTCGCGCGGCACCCCGAGCGGGCCGCCCCACGTGTGGGTGACCGGGGCGTCCGCGACGACGGGGAACAGGTCCACCAGGGCCCTCCGCAGGTGCTCGAACACCCGCGGCACCCGGTCGTACCCGGGCGTGATCGAGGATCCCCAGTGGTAGCGGGCTCCGCGACCGCCGAACGCCAGCCGGTCGTCGGCCGTGCGTTGCCCGTAGACGAGCAGGTGCCGGTAGTCGGAGAACGTCTGCCCGTGCTCGAGCCCGATGCGCTCCCACGCGGACGCCGGCAGCGGGGCCGTCGCGATCATCAGCGAGTACAGCGGCAGGATCCGCCGCTTCGTCTGCTCCAGCTGGGCGCCGTAGCCCTCGACCGCGATCACCACGGCGCCCGCCGTGACGGTGCCGCGCGACGTGACCACACGCCCGCGATCCCACGACGAGACGGGCGTGTGCTCCGCGATGCGGACGCCACGGGCCTCCAGGGCGGCCGCGAGGCCACGCACCAACGCGGCGGGCTGCACGCGCGCGCAGTCCGGGGTCCACGCGACCCCCGCCGATCCGGCGGCGTCACCCGGTCGAGCGGCCCGCCACGTCACGTCGTCGCCCCATGTCGCGGAGGACGCGACCTCGTCGTGGGCGGCGCGCTCCTGCACGGCGGAGCGTGCGTACAGGACGGTCCCGCCCTTCACGTAGTCGCAGTCGACCTCGGCTTCGGCAGCTGCGCGGCCGACCTCGTCGACGGTGTCGCGCATCGCTGCGCGGAGCGCGAGGGCGGCGTCCCGCCCGTGCTCCTCGGCGATCGCGGAGGCGGACCGCGGGAACAGCGCCGAGCACCAGCCGCCGTTCCGACCGGAGGCGCCGAAGCCGGCGATCTCGCGTTCCAGGACGACGATCTGGAGGCCCGGGTCGGCCTGGTGCAGGTACCACGCGGTCCAGAGACCCGTCAGTCCACCGCCCACGATCGCGACGTCGGCCGTCGTGTCGCCGTCGAGCGGCGGCCGGGGCGTCAGGTCGTCGCGTCCGGTGGACGCGAGCTGGTCGAGCCAGAACGAGACGCCCCGGTAGCCGCTCACGGTCAGATCTTCGTCCAGGCCTCGGACAGGACACTGCGCAGGATCGACGTCATCTCGCGGAACTCCGGCTGCCCGATCGTCAGCGGCGGTGCGAGCTGCACGACGGGGTCTCCGCGGTCGTCGGCCCGGCAGTACAGCCCCGCGTCGAACAGCGCCTTCGACAGGAACCCGCGCAGCAGCCGCTCGGACTCGTCGTCGTCGAAGGTCGTCTTGGTGGCCTTGTCCTTGACGAGCTCGATGCCGTAGAAGTAGCCGTCACCGCGGACGTCCCCGACGATCGGCAGGTCGAGCAGGGTGTCGAGCTCGGCGCGGAAGAGCGGGGCGTTCTGCTGCACGTTGGTGAGCAACCCCTCTTCCTCGAAGATGTCGAGGTTCTCCATCGCGACGGCGGCCGACACCGGGTGCCCGCCGAACGTGTAGCCGTGGTAGAAGGTCGTGTCCCCCTTGGAGAACGGCTCGAACAGTCGATCGCTGATGATCGTCGCGCCGATCGGGGAGTACCCGGACGTCATCGCCTTGGCGCACGTGATCATGTCCGGCACGAAACCGTAGGTGTCGCAGGCGAACATCGTGCCGATCCGGCCGAAGGCGCAGATGACCTCGTCCGAGACGAGCAGCACGTCGTACTCGTCGCAGATCTCGCGCACCCGCTGGAAGTACCCGGGCGGCGGGGTGAAGCAGCCGCCGGAGTTCTGCACCGGCTCGAGGAACACCGCGGCGACGGTGTCGGGGCCCTCGAACTCGATCATCTCGCGGATCCGCTCCGCCGCCCAGAAGCCGAACTGCTCCTCGGTGCCCCCGGGGAAGCCCATCTCCTCGGCGCGGTACGAGTTCGTGTTCGGCACCCGGAAGCCGCCGGGGGTCAGGGGCTCGAACATCTCCTTCATCGCCGGGATGCCGGTGATCGCCAGGGCGCCCTGCGGGGTGCCGTGGTAGGCGACCGCGCGGGAGATCACCTTGTGCTTCATCGGCTTGCCCTGGAGCTTCCAGTAGTACTTCGCGAGCTTGAAGGCCGTCTCCACCGCCTCGCCGCCGCCCGTGGAGTAGAAGACCTTGTTGAGGTCACCGGGGGCGTGCTCGGCCAGCCGGTCGGCGAGCTCGATCGCGGCGGGGTGCGCGTACGACCAGATCGGGAAGAAGCTCAGCGTCTCCGCCTGCTTCGCGGCCATCTCGGCCAGGCGCTTCCGCCCGTGCCCGGCAGCGACGACGAACAGGCCGGACAGCCCGTCGATGTACTCCTTGCCGTGGCTGTCGTAGACGTGGTGGCCCTCGCCGCGCACCATGATCGGCACGTCGGCGCCGGCCTGGTTCGCACCGTGCCGGGCGAAGTGCATCCACAGGTGGTCCCGGGACTTCCGCTGCAGATCGGCGTCGTCGACCGGTGCGAACGGGTCGTAGGAGTGGAGGCGGGCGGCCGGGCCCGTCGAGGTCCGGCCTGTGGCCTGTTCGGAGATGGTCATCGCGTTCCCCAGTCGTAGAGCTGTTTGCGGAGTTGCAGGTAGACGAAGGTCTCGGTGCCGGCGACGCCCGGGATGGCCCGGATGGTGCCGTTGAGCAGTTCGATCAGGTCGTCGTCGTCCTCGCACACGACCTCGACCATCAGGTCGAAGCTGCCGGCGGTCATCACGAGGTAGTCGACCGCCGGCAGCTGTTCCAGGGCATCGGCGACGGTTCGGGTGTCGCCGCTGACCCGGATGCCGATCATCGCCTGGCGGTGGAAGCCCAGTTGCATCGGGTCGGTGACCGCGACGATCTGCATGACGCCGGTCTCGGTCAGCTTCTGCACGCGCTGCCGGACCGCCGCTTCACTGAGACCGACGGCCTTGCCGATCTCGCCGTACGGGCGGCGCCCGTCCGCCTGGAGTTGTTCGATGATCCGCTTCGAGGTGTCGTCGATCGGTCCCGGACGTCGTGGTGCTGCCGCCATGCCGGACAGCATGGCAGCGCGGTTCGGGGTGCGCAAGGGATTCCGTTGTGAACTCCGTGTTTCGCGACGATTTCCGTTGTTACAGTTCTCCACAACCTCCGGATCCTTCTTCCGCACCGCCGGAATCCGTGTCAGGATCACCGCCATGCTGGACGCACAGAGCACGGCGACGGCGGACACCGACACCCGGGTCCTGCGGAACTTCGTCGGTGGTACCTGGGTCGAGTCGACCGCCGACACCACGTTCGACCTGGTCGACCCGACCGACGAGCACGTCTACGGCACGTCCCCGGTGTCCACCCCCGCCGACGTCGACGCCGCCTTCGGTGCGGCCGCGACCGCGTTCGAGACCTGGCGCCGCACCACCCCCGGCGAACGGCAGCTCGCCCTGTTCCGGATCGCCGACGCGATGGAGCAGCGGGCGTCGGAGTTCGCCGACCTCGAGTCGCTCGACACCGGGAAGCCCCGCGCCACCCTGGTCGAGGACGAGATCCTGCTGTCCGTCGACCAGATCCGCTTCTTCGCCGGGGCCGCCCGGAACCTCGAGGGCCGGAGCGCCGGCGAGTACATGACCGACCACACCTCGTTCGTCCGGCGTGAGCCCATCGGCGTCGTCGCCCAGGTCACCCCGTGGAACTACCCGCTCAACATGGCGGTGTGGAAGTTCGCGCCGGCGCTCGCCGCGGGGAACACCACCGTGCTCAAGCCGAGCGACACGACACCCCTGTCGACCCTGCTGCTCGCCGAGGTCGCCGCCGAGTTCCTGCCGCCGGGGGTCCTGAACGTCGTCGTGGGGGACCGCACCACCGGCGCCGCGATGATCGACCACCCCACCCCGCAGCTCGTGTCCATCACCGGGTCCGTCCGTGCCGGCATGGAAGTCGCGCGCGCCGCCGCCGGTGACCTCAAGCGCACCCACCTGGAGCTCGGCGGCAAGTCACCCGTGATCGTGTTCGACGACGCGGACATCCCCTCGGCGGTGGCCGGGATCGTCGCCGCCGGGTTCTTCAACGCCGGACAGGACTGCACCGCCGCCACCCGGCTGCTCGTGCAGGACGGCATCCACGACGAGTTCGTCGAGGCGCTCGCCGCAGAGGCACGGCTCAACGCGAGAACCGGGTCGGACGGTCATTACGGCCCCGTCAACAACGCGAACCAGCTCGCGCACGTGCAGTCGTTCCTGGACACGCTGCCCGACCACGCGACGATCGAGCTCGGCGGTGCACGACAGGGCGACCGCGGGTACTTCCACGAGGCCACGATCGTCGCCGGCCTGCGCCAGGACGACCGTGCCGTGCAGCAGGAGATCTTCGGTCCGGTGCAGACCGTGCAGCGGTTCTCGACGGAACAGCAGGCCCTGACGTGGGCGAACGGCGTCGAGTACGGCCTGGCGAGTTCGGTGTGGACGACCGACCACGCGCGGGCGATGCGCTTCGCCCGCGACCTGGACTTCGGCTGCGTGTGGATCAACACGCACATCCCGATCGTCGCCGAGATGCCGCACGGCGGGTTCAAGCACAGCGGGTACGGCAAGGACCTGTCCCAGTACGGCTTCGACGACTACACCCGCATCAAGCACGTCATGTCCTACATCGGCTGAGGCCGACCACCCCCTGGAGGCACCATGGCAATGACCGGAACGTTCGCCGAATCGGGAGCCGATCTCCGGCTCGACCAGATCACGAAGTCCTTCCCCGGCCACACCGCGGTGGACAGCCTCGACCTGACGGTGCCCGCGGGCTCGTTCTTCGCGTTGCTCGGCCCGTCGGGCTGCGGCAAGACGACGACCCTGCGGCTCGTCGCCGGGCTCGAGGAACCCACGAGCGGCACCATCACCATCGGCGGTCAGGACGTCACCGACACGAAGCCGTACCAGCGGCCCGTCAACACGGTGTTCCAGAACTACGCGCTGTTCCCGCACATGAGCGTGCTCGACAACGTCGCGTTCGGGCTGAAGCGCCGGCGCATCCCGGACCCGATGACGAAGGCCACGGAAGCGCTGCGGCTCGTCGAGCTCGAGGGGTCGGCGTCGAAGCGCCCTGCCCAGCTCTCCGGTGGCATGCAGCAGCGCGTCGCCCTGGCCCGCGCGATCGTGAACCGGCCGGCCCTGCTGCTGCTCGACGAGCCCCTCGGCGCCCTCGACCTGAAGCTCCGCCACCAGATGCAGCTCGAACTGAAGACGATCCAGGCCGAGGTCGGGCTCACGTTCCTGCACGTCACCCACGACCAGGAAGAGGCGATGACGATGGCCGACACGGTCGCCGTCATGAACGGCGGTCGGATCGAGCAGATGGGCAGCCCGCAGGACCTGTACGAGCTGCCGCGCACGGCGTTCGTCGCGAACTTCCTCGGCCAGTCGAACCTGCTCGAGGGCGAGGTGCGCGGCACCGACGCCGGCCTGCTCGTCGTCGCGACCGCGGCCGGCTCCATCGCGGTGCCGGCCGACCGAGCCGTCGCCACGACCGGTCGCGTCGTCGTCGGCGTCCGGCCCGAGAAGCTCAAGATCCGCACCGCCGAACCCACCCCAGAGGCCGGACGGAACATCCTCGGCCCCGGTCGGGTCGTGGACGTCTCGTTCTCCGGCGTCAGCACCCAGTACCTGGTCGACGTGCCGGGCGCCGGGCGCGTCTCGGTGTTCGCGCAGAACTCGAAGGGCGGGCCGCGGATCGCGACCGGCACCGAGGTCTGGCTCACGTGGGGCGTCGACCACGGTTTCGGCCTGGAGGCGCACCCCGCGTCCGACGCGACCGTCACCACCCAGGACGACCCGGGCCTCCAGGCCGTCCCCGCCACGGCAGGATCGCTCGCGTGACCGGCGCGGTGCCCGGTCCGGACCTGCTGCGCGGGCTGACGTCGGCCCGCGTCAGCCGACGCGGCCTGCTGGCCGGCGGCGGGGCCGCCGCGCTGGCCGCCCTGCTCACCGGCTGCAGCATCAAGGGCTCCGCCGCCGCCGGCGCCGAGGACACCGTCGACTGGGCGGCGTTCTGGAAGGACGCGAAGGCGACCGGCACCCTGAACTTCGCGAACTGGCCGCTGTACATCGACTCCGACCACGGCAAGTCCGAGTCCCTGGCGCTGTTCAAGAAAGAAACCGGCATCGCGGTCGACTACCAGGCGGTGATCCAGGACAACGCGACCTTCTACGCGACCGTCTCACCGATCCTGCGGGCGCACGGTGCGACCGGCTACGACCTCGTCGTCATGACGAACGGGTTCGAGCTGACCCAGATGATCAAGAACGGGTTCGTGTGCGAGCTCGACCACTCGCGGCTGCCGAACTTCGCCGCGAACGCCTCGGACTCCGTGAAGGACCCCATCTACGACCCGGGCAACAAGCACTCCGTCGTGTGGCAGACCGGGTTCACCGGGCTCGCCTACAACCCGAAGTACACCGGGCGGAAGATCACCTCGCTCAAGGACCTGCAGGACCCGGCCTTCAAGGGGCGCATCGGGCTGATGAGCGACAACACCGAACTCGGGTCGCTCGGACTGCTCGCGCTCGGCATCGACCCGGAGACCTCGACCCCTGCCGACTGGCGGAAGGCCCAGGCCTGGCTGCGCGAACTGCGGCCGAGCGTCACCGGCTTCTACGACCAGAGCTACATCAACCGGTTGGAGAACGGCGACACCTGGATCACCCAGGCGTGGTCGGGCGACGTGTTCCAGGCGCAGCAGTCCGGGTTCCCCGACCTGGAGTTCGTCACGCCGGAAGAGGGGCAGATGACCTGGCACGACAACATGCTCATCCCACGGCAGGCCGAGAACCCGGTGTCGGCGCTCGAGTGGATGAACTTCTACTACACGCCGAAGGTCGCCGGGATCGTCGAGGACTGGGTCAACTACGTCTGCCCGGTGCCCGCGGCCGAGGACTACGTGCGGGACGAACTCGACGACGCCACCGTGGCGGACAGCCCGCTCGTGTTCCCCTCTGCGGACGTGCTGGAGCAGTCGCACGAGTTCCGGGTGTTCGAGAACTACGACGAGTACTCGGAGTGGAACGGCATCTTCAACGCGGTGGTGCAGTCGTGAGCGCGGTCGGGGTGGCGCCGGGGCTCGGTCCCGGTGGTCCTGGTGGTTCCGCCGGTCCTTCCGGTTCCGCGCCGGTGCGCCGGGGGCGCCGTCGGAGCACACCGTTCTTCCTGGCGCTCGTCGGCACCGCGTACCTCTGCGTGTTCTTCGTCATCCCGCTGGTGTCCGGGCTGATCGTCTCGCTCATGACCGGCAACCCGGACGACGGCTACACGTTCACCTGGAACTTCGGGATCTACGGCTCGCTGTTCGTCGACCCGCAGGTGCCCTACCTGACGTTCCTGCTCCGGTCGCTCTGGTACGGCGCCGCCGCCACGATCGCCTGCATCATCGTCGGGTACCCGGTGGCGTACTTCATCGCGTTCCGGGTGTCCCCGCGGTGGAAGAACCCGCTGCTCATGCTCGTGTTCATCAGCTTCCTGGTGTCGTTCATCATCCGGACCGACATGTGGGCGTTCGTGCTCGCGTCGCAGGGGCCGGTCGTCACGACGCTGCAGGCGCTCGGGCTGGCCGGCAAGGACTTCCACATCCTCGGCACTGGCGGCGCGGTGATCTTCGGTGACGCCTACAACGACCTGGCCTTCATGGTGCTGCCGATCTACGCCGCCCTCGAGCGCATCGACCCTCGACTCGGCGAGGCCGCCAACGACCTGTACGCCGGCAAGTTCCGGGCGTTCTGGCACACCACGCTGCCGCTGTCCCGCTCGGGCATCTTCGCCGGGGTGCTGCTCGTCTTCATCGACAGCGTCGGCGACCCGGTGAACTCGGCCCTGCTCGGCGGCACGAACACGTACACGATCGGTCAGGCGATCCAGGACGCCTACTCCGGCAACCAGCAGTACAACGTCGCCGCAGCCCTGTCGACCGTGCTCATGGTCGTGCTCGGCATCATCCTGTTCATCTACGCCCGCGTCTCCGGAACCGACGACCTCGAGGACCTCGTATGACCGCCGTCGCACCGTCCCGATCCGCCGCCGCTCCGGCCTCGCCCGTGACCGGCTCGGTCGCCGGCCGCCCGCGTCGTCACGGGGTGAACCGCCGTGGGCCCTGGCTCGCCATCGTGTACTGGGTGACGATCGCGATCACCCTGGTGCCGATCGTCTACATGATCGTGTACTCGTTCAACGACGCCCCCACCAACCGGCTGTCGTTCGCCTGGAACGGTTTCACGACCTACTGGTACGCGAACCTGGTGAACGTGTCCGGGCTCGGGGCGGCCTTCGTCACCTCGGTGGTGGTCGCCTTCCTCGCCGCGGTCATCTCCGTCGCGATCGGGTTGCCCCTCGCGCTGGCCCTGGAGCGGTACCGGTTCCCGGGTCGCGGCGTCGTGAACACCGTCGTGTTCGCCGACATCGCGGCGCCGTCGATCGTCGTCGGTTCCGCGTCGCTCTCCTTCTTCCTGTCGGTGGGGCTCGGCACCGGGTTCCTGACCGTGCTCATCACGCACGTGGCGTTCGACGTCGCCTACGTGGTGGTCGTGCTGCGGGCCCGGATCGCGGGAACCTCGCGTGCACTCGAAGAGGCCGCGGGTGACCTCGGGGCGACACCGTTCCAGGCCTTCCGGCTCGTCACCCTGCCGCTGCTGGCGCCGGGCATGCTCGCCGCCGGGTTGCTGGCGCTGGCGATGTCGATCGACGACTACGTGATCACCTCGTTCGTCGCCGGGCCCGCGGTGACCTTCCCGCTGTTCGTCTACGGCGCCGCGAAGGCCGGGATGCCGCCGCAGGTGCTGTGCTTCGGGACGCTCGTGTTCGCGGTGGGGCTGCTCGTCGCGCTGCTGAACGGGGCGCTCAACCGGCGGCTGGCGCGGACGCGGGGGTAGGGCCGGCACGCACGGTGCGGGGTGCGCGATCGGCGCGGGGCGCACGGTGCGAGGTGCGTGAGCTGGTGTGGGGTTGGCCGCGTGGTGCGCGCTTGTAGTGGCGCACGGTGCTTGAAAGCTCGCACGGGGTGAAGAGGTGCGCACGGTGCGGAGGGGAGGCGTGTGGCGGGCTGGTGTCGTGCCTCCCGTCCGCCTGTGCGTGGCGTCCACAGCACGGTGCGGGGTGCGTGGGCTGGTGCGGGGTTGCGCGCGTGGTGCGCGCTTGTGACCGGGCACGGTGCGTGGAACCTCGCACGGGGTGAAGAGGTGCGCACGGTGCGGACGGGAGGCGCGTGGCGGGCTGGCGCCGTGCCTCCCGACTGCGGGTGGTGCGTCCACCGCACGGTGCGGATTTCGCGGGCCGGTGCGGGGTTGGCGCGGGGCGCACGGTGCGAGGTGCGTGGGCTGGTGCGGGGTTGCGCGCGTGGTGCGCGCTTGTGGCGGCGCACGGTGCGTGGAACCTCGCACGGGGTGACGCGCCTCGCACGGTGCGGGCGGGAGTTCAGTGCTCGTGACGCTCGGTGGACGTGCGTGTTACGGGCACGAGTCAGGCGGTGTGCCGCAGTGCGCACCACAGCCGCCGCGCGTAGGTTCCAGCCATGAGTGCAGAGCTGACGCTCGGCGCCGAGGAAGAGCTGCACCTCATCGACCTCGAGTCCGGCCGACTTTCCGCGAAGGCCCCGCGCCTTCTGCCCAAACTGCCCACCGACCGCTTCGGCGCCGAGCTGCAGCGCACGACGATCGAGACGAACACCCCGGTGGTGCGGACCCTCGACGACCTGCGGCGGGTGATCGTCGACCTGCGCAGTGAACTCAGCGCCGCGATCGCCCCGGCCGGGGTCACCATCGCCGCCGTCGGCACCGCGCCGAGGTCGGAGTACGCCGACTTCGAGCTGAGCTCCGGCGGTCGGTACGGCCGGATGCAGGAGCAGTACCGGATGCTCGTCGACGAACAGCTCATCTGCGGCCTGCAGGTGCACGTCGGGGTGAGCGACCGCGACCTGGCGGTGCTGATCGCTCAGCGGGTGGCGCCGGTGCTCCCGGTGCTGCTCGCCCTGAGCGCGTCGAGTCCGTTCTGGAACGGGCAGGACACCGGGTACGCCTCGTTCCGGAGCATCATCTGGCAGCGGTGGCCGTCGGCCGGCAGCTTCGGTCCGGTGGAGGACGCCGCCGAGTACGACCGGGTGCTCGACGACCTGATCGCCTCGGGCGTGATCGCCGACAAGAAGATGGCCTACTTCGACGTGCGGCCGTCGTCGCACGCGCCGACGCTCGAGCTGCGGGTCTGCGACGCGACGCCGGTGGTGGACGACGCCGTGCTCATCGCCGGACTCTTCCGCGCCGCGGTGCGCAAGGCCGAGAAGTCGGTCGTGTCGGGTGCCGAGTGGCACCCGCGCAGCGAACCCCTGCACCGTGCAGCGATGTGGCAGGCCGCCCGCTCTGGGTTGAGCGGGGAACTCGTCGGCTTGGGGCAGCACCCCGAACGGCTGCCCGCCGAGGTCGCGGTGCGCCAGCTCGTGTCCCGCCTGCGCCCGGAGCTCGAGGAGCTCGGCGACTGGGGGACGGTGACGGAGCTGCTCGACGCGACCCTGGCCCGTGGCAACTCCACCGACCGGCAGCGCACCGCCTACGCCGAGCGCGGGGAGATGGACGACGTCGTCGCCCTGGTGGTGGAGGACACCGCGGGACTCCCGTCCGGACGCGACGAGGACCCGGTGGTCCCGATCCCCGGGTACCGCGTCCGCGCCGGTGACGAGGCGGTCGGCCCCGGGGCGCGCCCCCGTCCGGCGTTCCGTGACCTGGCGGCGTTCTTCGACGGCTGGGACGCCGAGACCGCGATCGAGCGCTGCACCGCCCGCGACGTCTGGACCCGCGAGCACCACGTCGGCTTCGTGGTGGACGGCGGTGCGCAGGCGTTCGGCTGCGACCTGGTGCCCCGGACGATCAGCGCGTACGAGTGGTCGCAGCTCGAGCGTGGCCTGGGGCAGCGTGCCCGCGCGATCGAGCTGTTCCTGCGTGACGCGTACGGCGACCGGCGGATCGTGGCCGACGGCGTGCTGGACGCGGAGCACTTCGTCGGCGCGAAGGGCTGGGACCCGGATGCCACCCGGCTGCCGGCGACCGCCGTCCGTGCGCCGGTGCTCGGGTTCGACCTGGTGCGCAACGAGTTCGGCGGCTGGCGGGTGCTCGAGGACAACGTCCGCTCGCCCTCGGGCGTCGCGTACGGCATCGCCCTGCGCGAGCTGATGGACGACGTCGTGCCGGACGCCCCGCGCCCGGCGCACCTGCGCGACCCGCACGGCGTGATCGACCGGCTGCGCCAGACCCTCTGCACGAACACCACCGCGGTGACGGGCGCGACCGACCCCGTGATCGCGCTGGTCAGCGACGGCCCCGCCGCTGGCGCGTGGTTCGAGCACCGCAGGCTGGCCGACGGGGCCGGGTTGCGCCTCCTGTCCGGGTCGGACCTGGACGTCCACGACGGACGCGTGGTCGACGCGACGACGGGCGACGTGCTCGACGGGCTGTACCTGCGGATCGACCGCGACGTGAGTGCGCTGACTGCGGAGCACGCTCCGGACCTCGGTGCGCGGATCCTCGACGCGGCGGAGGCAGGACGCGTCTACCTGGCGAACGCGCCGGGCAACGCGCTGGTCGACGACAAGGCGATGTACGTCACCGTGCCGGACCTGATCTGGTTCTACCTGGACGAGAAACCCCTGCTGGCATCGGTGCCGACGTACCGCACGAGCATCGAGGTCGAACGGCTGTCGGTCCTGGACCGCGTCGGGGAACTCGTCACGAAGCCGGTCGACGGCGAGGGCGGACGCGGGGTCCTGATCGGACCGAGCGCGAGCGCCCCCGAGGTGGCCGAGCGACGGCGCGAGATCGCGGCCGACCCCGCCGGGTGGGTGGGGCAGGAGGTGGTGCAGCTGTCCTCGCACCCGACGATCGGACCGGCCGGGCTCGACCCGCGGCACGTGGACCTGCGGGCCTTCGTCTACGCGACGGGGACCGGACCGGACGACGTGCACCTGGCCGACGTCGCCCTGACGCGCGTCGCGCCCGAGGGCAGCATGGTCGTCAACTCGTCGCAGGGCGGCGGCGCGAAGGACACGTGGATCGTCGGGAACGCCCCGGCGGACACCGAACCCGCCCCGGCGGACACCGAGGGAGAGCGCTGATGTGTGGACTCGCGGGCGAGATCCGGTTCGACGGCCGAGCGCCGGACGTCGGGGCGGTCGCCCGGATGACCGGCTGCATGACGCACCGCGGCCCGGACGGCGACGGCCTGTGGGCTCGCGGCCCGGTCGCGCTCGGGCACCGACGGCTGTCCATCGTCGACCTGTCCACCGCGGGCGCGCAGCCGATGGTGCTGGCCGAGGCCGGGCTGACGATCGCCTACAACGGGATGGTCTACAACTACCGGCAGCTCCGCGACGAGCTGCACGGCAAGGGGCACCGGTTCGCGTCGACGTCGGACACCGAGGTCATCGCCCTGGCGTACGCCGAGTGGGGCACCGCGTTCGTCGACCACCTGATCGGGATGTTCGCCATCGCCATCTGGGAGCACGGCAGTGGCCGACTGGTGCTGGCGCGGGACCGGCTCGGCATCAAGCCGCTCTACGTCGCGCCCGTCCCGGGTGGGCTCCGGTTCGCGAGCTCCCTGCCCGCGATCCTGGCCGGCGACGCCGGCAGCGGAGGCAACGGCAGCACGAGCGGCAGCGGCGGCACGAGCTCCGGGGGCATCGACACGTCCGTCGACCCCGTCGCCTTCGCCTCGTACATGAGCTTCCACTCGATCGTCCCCGCACCCCGCACGATCCTGGCCGGCGTCGGCAAGCTCCCGCCCGCGACCGTCCGCGTGATCGACCCCGACGGCACCACACACGACACCGTCTACTGGGAGCCCCGCTTCGAGCGTGACCCCGCCAGGGCCGGCTGGTCCGAGCGGGACTGGGAGCAGGCGTTCATCGGCTCGCTCCGCACCGCCGTCGAGCGCCGGATGGTCGCCGACGTCCCCGTCGGGGTGCTGCTCTCCGGCGGGATCGACTCCTCGCTCGTGGTCGGGCTGCTCGCCGAGGCCGGGCAGCAGGACCTCGCCACGTTCAGCATCGGGTTCGAGGCGGCCGGCGGCGAGTCCGGCGACGAGTTCGAGTACTCGGACCAGGTCGCGAAGCACTTCGGTACCGACCACCACCGCATCCACATCCCCTCGTCGCGCCTGCTCGACGGCATCGACGGTGCGGTCGCCGCCATGAGCGAGCCGATGGTCAGCCACGACTGCGTCGCCTTCTACCTGCTGTCGCAGGAGGTCTCGCAGCACGTCAAGGTGGTGCAGTCCGGCCAGGGCGCCGACGAGGTGCTCGCCGGGTACGACTGGTACCCGCCGCTCGCCGACGTGCCGCGCGACCAGGCCGCCGAGGCGTACCGCTCCGTGTTCATGGACCGCCGGTGGCCGGCGCTGCAGGGCCTGCTCGGGGAGCGGTGGAAGAGCGACGACGACACCCCGTCGGCGTTCGTGGACCGCCAGTTCGCACGGCCGGGCGCGGAGACGAGCGTCGATGCTGCGCTCCGCAGCGACACGACGATCATGCTCGTCGACGACCCGGTGAAGCGGGTCGACAACATGACGATGGCGTGGGGGCTCGAGGCCCGCGTGCCGTTCCTGGACCACGAGTTCGTCGAGCTCGCCGCCGCGATCCCACCGTCGATGAAGCTCACCGACGGCGGCAAGGGCGTGATGAAGCGCGCCTCGCGCGGGATCGTGCCCGACGCCGTCATCGATCGCAGCAAGGGCTCGTTCCCGGTCCCCGCCATCCGGCAGCTCGAGGGCCCGTACCTGGAGCGCGTCCGCGACGCGCTGCACGCATCCGAGGCGCGCGAGCGCGGGCTCTTCGACCCCGCCACCGTCGAGCGGATGCTGCAGGACCCGAACAGCACCAGGACCGCGATCGGCGCGAACGCGCTCTGGCAGCTCGGCCTGATCGAGATGTGGCTGCAGCAGCAGGGGGTGCGGTGACCGTGGGTTCCGTCCGGACTGGAGGCGCGCAGGGCGTCGCGTCGTCGGCCACCGTCGAGCCGTCGGTCACCACCAGGGCCGCGGCCGACCTGGGTGCGCAGCTCACCGCCGCCTGGGGGTCGTGGGGACCGACCATGACCCGGAACGCCCGGCGGGTGGCGTTCGTGAGCGACCGGCACGGCACCCCCGAGGTGTTCGTGCAGGACGTCGTCGTCGACGGCGAGCTGCCGGAACCGGTGCGGATCGCGCTGTCCGACGACCCCGTGATCCGGGTGTCGTGGTCGTCCGACGGGGAGTGGCTCGCCGTCGCCATCGCGACCGACGGTGGCGTGAAGCAGCAGGTCTGGGTGGTGCGGCCGGACGGCTCCGACGCCGCGCAGATCGCCGGCTCGCGGTACCAGCACGCCGAACTCGGACCGTGGAGCCGCAGCGGACACCGGGTCGTCATCACCCTGCCGTCGACCGAGCCCGAGCAGCCGGCCCGTGCGTACCTGGTCGACCCGGTCACCGGGGACCGCGACGACCTGGCCGTGGGGGAGCTCATCCACATCCTCGACCTGTCGGTGGAGGAACGGCTCGTCGTGCTGAGCGACGGGCAGCGCGGCCAGGAGTTCGTCGTCGTGGTCGACCGGCTGACCGACGAGAGCCATGCCCTGTTCGCCGACGACCCCGACGGGTCCGCCGAGATCGCGTTCCTGCGGCCCTCGCCCGCGAGCGAGACCAGTCCGCTCGTCGCCTACGTCGCCACCGAGGCCGGACTGCCCCGCCGCGGACTCGTCGCGCAGCCGGTCGGCCCGCACGGCTGGCGCGGCACACCCCGACGGATCGTCGAGCGCGACGACGCCGAACTCGAGTACCTGGACGCCGACGACGCCGGCCGCACGCTGCTGCTCGTCTGGAACGTCGACGGCCGGAGCGAACTCGACCTCATCAACACGCACGACGCCTCGCGTACCCCGGTGCCGGACCTGCCCGGGTACGTCGTCACCGACCCCGTGCTCAGCCGTGACGGCCGGAGCGTGCTGCTCGCCGTCGAGGGGCCGACCCGTCCGCGCGAACTGTGGCGGCTCGACACGAACGCGCTGACCTGGAGCCGGGTCACCGACGTCCCGGTGCTGCCGGACGTGCAGCTGGTCGAGCCGACGCTCGAGCGGTTCGCCGCCCGTGACGGACTGGAGCTGACCGGGTGGCTGTACCGGGCCGTGGAGCCGACCGCGTCGGTGGCGGGAGCCGACGTCGGAACGCATGTCGGGCCTCCCGGCCGCGCAGCGCTCGTCCACCTGCACGGCGGACCGGAGTCGCAGGAACGACCCACGTTCTCGCCGCAGCACCAGGCGCTCGCCGCCGCGGGGGTGACCGTGTTCGCACCGAACATCCGAGGGTCCTCCGGGTACGGCCACGAGTTCGTGCACGCCGACGACCTGGCGCTGCGGTGGAACGCGCTCGCCGACGTCGTCGACTGCGCGCGGTTCCTGGTGACCAACGGGTACGCAGAGCGTTCCCGGGTCGCCGTCGAGGGGCGGTCGTACGGCGGGTACGCGACCCTCGCGTCGTTGGCGTTCACGCCCGAGGTGTTCGCGGCCGGGGTCGCGGTGTGCGGGATGAGCGACTTCGCGACCTTCTACCGGGACACCGAACCGTGGATCGCGGCTGCTGCCGCCACGAAGTACGGCCACCCCGTCGAGGACGAGGCCCTGCTCGCGGCACTGTCACCGATGCGCGCGATCGACGACGTCACGGCGCCGCTGCTCGTCGTGCACGGTGAGCTCGACACGAACGTGCCGATCGGTGAGGCGCACCAGGTGGTCGCGGCGCTGCGGGAGCGGTCGCACGACGTGGAGTACCTGGAGCTCGAGGGTGAGGGGCACGAGTACCGGCGGGCGGCGTCGCAGGCGCTGCTCGTGCGGCGGATGGTGCAGTTCGTGGCGGCGCGTTTGGGGTAGGCGGGGCGGGCGGGGCGCTCGGTCTGGTGCGAGGTTCCGTACTCCGTGCGGCGCACGTGCCCCCGCACCGAGTACGGAACCTCGCACGGGCCGTCGGCCCCCTCGCACCGTGCGAGCCGCGGCACGGCGTCACCGGGTGCAACGATGCGTCGGCGGCGCTCGCCGCGGGCGGAGAATGGTGGGATGACGACGACTGCGCCGACCTCGACCGCGCTGCCCCGACCCGGAGAGGTCCTCGTGGCCTCGACAGCGGACGTCGAGCAGGTCGTCCACCGTGCCACGAACCAGTACGCCTCCGGTGTCGTCGCAGACACCGCCGGGTGGGCGGACGGCGATCGTCGGCGGATCGAGGACCTCGGGTTCCGCGGCGGGGACTCCCGCGGCGAAGCGCTCCGGACCCTCGACCTGACCATCGCCGACGACGGCACCCCGACGCGCATGCTCGACGCACCCGCCATGGCCGCGCTGAACAGCCACCACGCGCGGTTCGCCGAGCGGCGTGGCGACGTCGTCCGCTACCAAACCGACGTGTCGGTGTGGACGGGGATCCCCGAGCAGCCCACCGCGCAGGACTGGGAGGACGTCCGGGCGCTGCTCGGGTCGGGCGGGATGCTCGGCGTCGGTGCGGCTGCCGTCCTGCCCGAGGGGTGGGAACTCGTCGAGGGTGCCGGCGGCGTGCAGCTGACCGGCGAGGCGATCGAGGGTGCGCCGGAGCCCGAAGCCGTCGTGCTGACGCCTGACGACGTGCCGGAGATGACCGCCCTGGTGGAGCGGACGAAGCCGGGGCCGTTCCTGCCGCGGACGATCGAGCTCGGCACGTACCTGGGCATCCGGCGGGACGGGCGGCTCGTCGCCATGGCGGGGGAGCGCCTGCACCCGCCGGGGTGGACCGAGATCAGCGCGGTGTGCACGGACGAGGCGTACCGGGGGCAGGGGTTCGGGCGGCGGCTCGTGCTCGCCGTCGCGCACGGGATCCGGGAGCGTGGGGAGACCCCTCTGATGCACGCGGCCGCCGGGAACACCGGGGCGATCGGGCTGTACCAGCACCTCGGCTTCCGACTGCGGGACCGTGGGGCGCCGCGGTTCGTGTGGGTGCCGTGAGCTGCGTTCCGGTCTGACGGGTCAGAACGCGGCGAGGGCGCGGTGGAGCATGTCGTGGCCCTGGGCCTCGAAGCCCTCGTCGCCGACCGCGTATGCCCAGGTCGCGGTGCCCACTGCTTCGCGGAGTTGGAGCCAGCGCCACGCGTCCGGAGTGCGCGGATCGTCGCCGTACCCGTCGAAGAACGCCGCCTCGAGGGCGGGATCGTGCTGCCAGTGCAGCACCGCGAGGCGGGTGAGGTCGAAGGACGCGGGGCGCCAGCCGAAGCGGCCGAAGTCGATGACGCGGAGCCTGCGGTGCCGGTCGTCGCGGTCGTCGCGGGCGTCGTCGTCCACGATCCAGTTGCGCGGGTGGAAGTCGCCGTGGGTCGGGACGAGGGACTGCGTCGTGCGGTCGGTCGGGAGTGCCCGCAGTGCTGCTCGCGCGCGGGCGACCACGTCGTCCGGGATCCGGTGCGGGGCGTCGAGCGCGGCCAGTGCCTTCGCCTGCTCGTGCAGTATGAACGTCGGGTCGTGGCGGGTGTCCTGGTCGTGCAGCCGTCGGAGCAGTGCTCCGGCCTGTCGGTGGACATCGGGGTCGTGCTCGTCCGGGGTCCCGAGGGCGAGGTGCCCGGGGACGCGTTCGAGCACGAGGACGCGGTGTTCCTCGTTCGCGGCGACGAGGGCACCGGTGTCGCCGATGGCTCGGAGGGCGGCGGTGGCGGTGCGGTGTGCTTCGAGCTCGCGGGGGAAGTGGGTGTTGGTCGGGCCGGAGGCCTTCACGGTGAAGCCGTCGTCGCCGGCCCGGACGTGCAGGACCCTGGTGTCGAGGAGCCCCCATGACTCGTCGGCCACGACGACGGCATCGTGGAGTGTCTGCTGCACGAACGCGACCTGGTCGTCGTCGAGTCCGGTGTCCCCCCAGTGCATGGCGGCACGATACCGTCCTGCTCCGCTGATCGTTCCGGGCCGGTCCTTATCGGTTCCGCCGTCGAACTTTCGACCCCCTCATCTGGGGGCGCAGGCGTGAGAGAAGCTCCGTAACGTTCTGTCTGGTTGCACAGCACCGTCGCAGGGACTGGTGAGCTGCAGCAGCCGCAAGAGGGGTTTCTTTAGCGTGTTCGCTGCGTCGTGGTCCGGTCGAGTTCGTGGAGTGATGCTGGCAGTGGTGACGTTGGTCGCCCTGCTGGGTTCGTTGTTGGTGGTGGTGTCGCAGCCGACACCGGCACAGGCCGTAGTGACCGGGACGGGCGGGCAGTACGTGCCGATGCCGTCCAACGCACGTGTGCTGGGCGGTGCGACCGAGAAGGGCGTGTTCCGCACCGTGAAGGTCGCCGGAGTAGCCGGACTGCCGTCGTCGGGGATCGGCGCGGTGACGATGATGGTCACCATCGCTGACCCGTCGGGGTCGGGGCAGCTGCAGATGCGCGCCGACGATGCTGACACGACGACGCTGATGATGATCTACAACTCCGGTGTCGGCGGGAACACGTCGAACACGAGTCTGCTCGCGGTCGCGGACGACGGCACGATCCAGGTGCGGACCGAGACGGCGCAGTCGAAGGTCGTCATTGACGTCACCGGCTACTACACGTCGACGAAGAACGGCGTCTCTGCCGGTGGGTTCGTGGCGATGTCCCCCTCCCGCGTGCTCGACTCCCGTGGCGGCATCGGTGCCGCGCAGGGGCAGATCCCCGCAGGTTCGCAGCGCACCATCCAGGCGACCGGGTCGAACGGCATCCCCGACGGTGCCGCAGCGGTCGCGGTGAACATCATCGTGATCAACCGCGAGGCCAAGGCCGGCTACGTCCGTCCCACCCCGACCGGTGAGACCCGCAGCACGGGTGTCCTCAACTACAACTCCGTCGAGGGCCAGTCGACCGCGATGAACGCGCAGGTCGCGTTGAACGCCGACGGCAAGTTCAGCATCGACACCGCTGAGGACGGCGGCAAGATCGACCTCGTCGTCGACATCCAGGGCTACTTCCTCAAGTCGAACCCGGGCGGTGGCTTCACCCCGCTGAACGGTCGACTCATCGACACCCGCAACGGTGGGAGCATCGCTTCGGGTGCCTCGTTCACGGTGCAGGTCGGCGGTGTCCAGGGCGCTCCGACGGTTGAGGGCGGCTTGTCGGCTGCTGCGGTGACGTTCACCGCGGTGAACGACAGTGGCGCGGACTCGTACGCGAAAATGTGGGCTGACGGGGCGGCTGAGCCGGAGTCGTCCGCGATCAGTTCAGACCGGACGTCGAAGATGACGAACACCGTGGTCGCGCCGGTCGGTGCGAACGGGAAGATCCGCATCAAGAACATGGGCACGGGGGCGATGAACTACCTCGTCGACCTGCAGGGTGCCTACAACTCGCTCCCCGGCGGCCCTGGCAACACGAACCGGACCGGCAAGCGGACGTCGGCGACGACGCTGCCGTTCCCGATCACCGATCAGACCAGCGCGTCCGTCGATGTCGGCACCGGCAACCTGCTGGTCACCATGACGGCGATGAGCCTGCCGGGCGTGACGCAGAACACCACGATCGGCGCCGCGTACAACTCGCGCAGCACCACCGTCGGTGACACCAACACGATGGACGCGAATCGGTGGCAGTACGCCCTGGCCGGCGCCGGGGATCTCACCGCCAACGCAGCCGGTGTCATCTACACGGACGCCGTCGGGACGGCGTGGCAGTTCCGTCCGTCCGGGGCGCAGGGTGCATTCACAAGCCCGGCCGGTCTGCAGCAGACCCTGACCCGCGTCGACAACAGCACGACGCACGAGTACACGCTGAAGGGGTGGACGTCGAACTCGACGACGCACTTCAACCTCGCGGGCCAGCCCACGTCGATCGTGGACCGGAACAAGAACCAGATCAGCTTCAACTCCGACGAGCCCGGCTTCACCCTGAAGTCCCTCGTCTCCACCGCCGGTGTGGCGGGGGCGCGGACGGCGAACTCGTCGTACGCGAATGGTGTGCAGACGTTCTCGCAGACCAGCGGTTCGAGCTCGCGGAGCGTGTCGTGGACGAAGAACAGCACCGGCGACATCACCACGTACACGGACGCGCTCGGCAAGAAGACCACGTTCGGGTACACCAGCGGGGACCTCACCTCGATCACGGCACCCGAGGGTGGCGTGACGGCGTTCACGTACGACTCGTCCGACCGGATCACGAAGGTCGAGCAGCGCAACACCACCGCCGGCTCCCCGGGTACCGCTGTGACGCGGTTCTCGTTCAAGGACGACACCACCACGCTGGTCGCGGACCCGCGGTCGGACCAGTCGATTGCGGTCGCCGACGCCAAGCACACCACGTACACGCTCTACGACACCGACCTCGTCAAGAAGGCCGTCGACGCGGCGAACCGTGAGCAATCCAAGACGTACAACCCGGCGAACAACGGGGTCGCGACGTCGCAGGTCGGCGCTGACGGAGCTGACGGTACTGGCACGACGACGAACAAGTACGACAAGAACGACGGTCAGTCGTTGACGCAGTCCCAGTCCAGCTCCGGATCGACATCGACAACGGACTACGGATCAGGCGCGGCGACGGCGTACCTGCCGTCGAAGGTGACGTCGAGTTCGAAGACGTCGACGTCGATGGGCTATGACGGTGTCGGCAACCGGACGTCCTCGCAGTCGGGTAGCGATCCCGCGGCCCTGGCCGAGGTGGCGTACAACAAGAAGGAAGACGGCGACAAGTACGCCTGGGGTGCGGTGAAGACCGCGACCGCTCCTGGGAACAAGGGCAACCCGACGAAGTACTTCTACGACACTCACGATCAGCTCGGCTCGATCACCCCGCCCACTGACACGACGCTCGGTGAGCAGAAGTACTCGTATGACGACTTCGGCCGGGTGCGCAATCACACCGACGGTGGCGGTGGGGTCACCACCTACACGTACGACAACAACGACCGGCTCCTGACGACGGAGTTCGACGACGGCACCGCGACGGTGACGAACACGTACGACGGCAACGGGAACCATCTCACCGAGACCTCCGCCACGGGCACCATCACCAGCACGTACGACCAGCGGAACCGGCTCACCTCCACGGTGAACACCGCCGGCGGCGGCACCGTGTCCTACGACTACGACCTCGCCGGGAACACCGTCAAGGTCACCGACGCACAGGGCACCGTCACGCACGAGTACGACCCCTCCGAGGTGCTCACGTCGACGACGTACCCGACGAACTCCGGTACGGCGAAGCAGCTGTACAAGACCGACGATCACGGCCGCCGCACGGACACCTGGCTCAATGCAACGCCGAACCCGGATCCCGCAAAGGACCCAGAGGTGTGGGCATCGCACCAGAAGCTGACCTACGACAAGTCCGGCAAGGTCACCCGCGTCCAGGCCTCGGCCGACAGCGCAGCCCCAAAGGTCATCGTCGACACCACCTACTGCTACCTCGAGGGTGTCGCCATCGGTTCGGCGTGCACGGCGACGGACGGGACGAACGACCGTGACCGGTTGCAGTGGCTGAAGGACAACATCAGCGAGCAGACCACCGAGTACGACTACACCACCAAAGCCTCCGACGGCACCACCTCGAACACGACCCGTCTGCAGAAGGCGACCCAGGCAGGCGGCGACACCAACAGCACCTGGACGTACACGTACGACTCAGCGGGAAACCGGCTCACCGAGACCGTGACAGGGGACCGCAGCACGTCGCAGGCGTTGAAGTTCAACGCTGTCGGTCAGATCACCAACAACGGGTACTCGTACGACGGCACCGGCAACATGACCGCCGCACCGGGCGCGACCTTCACCTACAACGGTGCTCAGCAGATGACGTCGTCGACGAAGGACGGTAAGAAGACCACCTACGCCTACGCGGGCGCGGACATGAACCGTCTCCTGTCGCAGCGAACCGAAGACGGGGCCGAGTACCGGTACACGTACGGGAAGGGCCTCACCTCCCGCGAGGTCTCCGGTAGTGGCGTTGCCTCCGTGCTCACGGACCCGTCGACCGGTCAGCCGTTGAACCTGCGAACCACGGACGGCGCCACATCGATGTGGGTCCTCGACGGCATCGGCAGCCCCGCCGCTGCGATCGCCGACACCGGGAAGAAGGCGTACACCGTCAGCTACGACCCCTATGGGACAGAAGTAGTGACCGCCGGTGAGGACAGCCAGCAGTGGAAGCAGAACCCGTTCGGGTTCAAGGGCGGCATCCGCGCCGGTGAGGACAACAGCCTGACCAAGTTCGGCTACCGCTGGCAGACAGCGACCACCGGCGGCTGGACACAACGCGACACGCTGGACTCGCCCCTCGACCCGAGTAATGCCAACCGATATGGCTTTGCCGGCGACGATCCCATCAACAACTCGGACCCCACGGGGAAGTACACTACTCAAACGTTCAGCCTCTGCGTAATCCTGTGCTACAACTACGGAACGGTTTACGCTGATGGCCATACGGGATATTCGTACGGCGTTAGTCTCTCAACCAACGTCGGGTTCAGCTCATCAATCAACTACCAGGCAGGCAGTGGGCTTGGAGGTAGTAAGGTGGCGGATGCAAGTTGCAACCTCGGGGGCACTACGTATGGCGAAGAGTATCCACTCGACTCAGGGAGCAATGGAGGCAGCTATGTCGGCCGGGAAGTCACTCGAGGATTTGCAAATATCGATTATGGTTGCGACGTAGGGATTTCATACTCCTATGCAGGATGAACAAACATATGTCGATCCACCAAGAGATTCAGGTCGGCATCTAAATGAATTAGCCGTTCTTGCTTTTATCTTAGCGTTTTTCGTCAACATTGTCGGGCTCATTCTTGGAATTCTCGCGCTGCGCCAAATCGCTAGAAGTGGTGAGAGGGGGCGTAAGTTGGCGATAGCGTCTATAGTTGTCGGCGGTGTACTTGCACTTGCGTTTTTCGGTGGGGCATTTCTCGTTTTTTCGTCCGTTTTGAGTCAGCACGGATGCACTTACCCCTGTTGAAGGGTGGTTAGGGTGTGTGAGCGTCACCAAGGCGCGCCATCGTGGCGTCCGGCGGGGGCGTCAATTCTCACCGGCCTGCCGGGTTGACCGGGCAGCTCACCGAACTTGTCGAGGGAGGCACCGGCAAAGCGTCTGGCGTACACGTACGACGCGGCCGGGAACCGGATCACCGCCAAGCGTGGCGGCAACGTCGCGAGCTCGCAGACGCTTACGTACAACACGGTCGGGCAGATCATTTCTGACGGGTACGCGTACGACGGTGTCGGCGACATGGTGAAGGCGCTCGGGCAGACGTTCACCTACAACGGCGCGCAGCAGATGACGTCCTCCACGAAGGACGGTGTCACCACCCGCTACGAGTACGCCGGCGGCGACATGAACAAGCTGCTCTCGCAGGCCACCGACGGGGAGCCGAGTACGACTACACGTATGGCACTTCCGACTCCAATGGTGTCCCCGTGATCGCCAGCCGCACCATCGCCGGCACCGGCACCGGCACCGGCACCGGCACCGGCACCGAGTCAGTCATCAGCGACCCCGGAACGGGGCAGCCGCTTGACCTGCAGGCAGGCTAGAAGCGGCCGTGCCCGTTCGGCCATAGGCCCCACTAGGAGAACGCAGTGAACTTCTTCAACGCCAAGCGACCAATCACAGTCATCGTCCTCGGAGTGGTGTTTGCCGCCTGTGGCGTTTTCTACGGTTCGTCGCCCTCCGAGTCGGGAGCCCGGCCGATTCAGCAGATCGTCATCGCGGTCATCCTCGTGCTGATCGGTCTGCTTTTCGTTGTGCAGGGGGTGGGCAGTAAACGCAGGTAGCGATGGGGATGCCCATCATCGTCGGCGGTCTCGCTGACCCATCGGCTATCGAGGCGCTTGTGTCCGGCGGTCGAGGAGGAGGTAGGTGAGCGTCGCGAGGGTGAGGGCGGCCGCGATCGCGAACATCGTGCGGCCGCCGAGGTCGAGGAGGGTGCCTGCGATAGCGGTACCGACTGAGGAGCACGCGACCTTGATACCGGCCATGCTGACGAAGATCTGCGCCTTTGCGCTGGGTGGTGAGAACGCTGCCCGAGCGGCGAGGCCCGCGGTGAAGAGAACCCCGGTCGCGACGCCGAGGAGCCCGAACGCAGCAGCACCGATGGGGACGGAGAAGATTGTCAGCCCGAGCGCGAACCCGACTGCGACGGTGATGTCGCTGCGGTCAGCACCTTCCGCGAGCCGGGCGGCCGGGAGCAGACGCTGCATCGGAGCTCGGCCGCTAGTTCATGTCACCGGCGCGTGGTTGCGGCACGGGCCTCGAGGGCTTCAAGAGGCAGCAGCCGATTTGTTCCCCGCGGGCAACGCGCTGCGGTCAGCTAACAATTGACATAACTCCGCCATATCGGCGCGTGAGGAGCGGCAATCGAGCAACCCCATGGGCGACATGAGCGCGAGGGCGGGCCGATGTCGAAGAAGGCGACAGCTCGTGATGGTGCAGCGTGGACCGGGGTCCGCGCACCGAGCCCGAGTCGTGGATTCTCTAGGATCGACCCATGTCCACGACCATGCCCGGCTTCGGGACGGAACGCATCACGCAGCTCGGCCTGCGTGACCGCGTCTACGACCGGGTGCTCGAGGTCCTGATGGGCCACGACGTCGAACCGGGCATGCGGCTGTCGATCGACGGCCTCGCCCGCTCCCTCGGGGTATCGCCGACCCCGGTGCGAGAAGCCCTCGTGCAACTCGAACGCACCGGCCTCGTCACCCGTGAAGCGAACAAGGGCTACCGGGTCTCCCCGCCCCTGGCCGGCGACCAGCTCGAGGCCCTGTTCGACGCCCGGCTGATCGTCGAGAGCGGCGCCGTCGAGCTCGCGGCCCGCGGCGACGTCGACGGCCTGCGCGAGCGACTCGCGGCAGCGCTCGACGAGCAGGCTGCGGTGGCCGCCGAGGTCGCGTCCGTCGGTGCTGCGCACGCTCCGGAAGAACTGATGGCCCGCTTCTTCCGCAGCGACTGGCAGTTCCACCAGCTGATCTTCGACGCGACACGGAACCCGTTCCTCGAGGAGATGTCCGAGATCATCACGACGCGCGTGCACCGCATGCGGCAGATCGTCGAGGGTGGCGGGGACGACACGGATCGTGCGGTCCAGGAACACCGGGCCATCCTGGAGGCGCTGGCTGCGGACCCGACGTCGGCCGTCGCCGCGATGCGGCTCCACATCGACGCCGTCCGGTTGCGTTCGCGCGCGGACGCGTCCCACACGAGCTGAGGCGGAGGGGTTGCGTTCCGGCGTCGTCCGAGTATCTTTCCTATAGGAAAGAGGTTCAAGGCTGAACCACCACGACATGCAAGGGAGCATTCCGTGACCACTCCACAGGACTGGGTCGACCAGGATTGGGATCCCACCACCTGGACGTCGGGGACCTGGCCGATCGCCGCCTGCCTGCACGGGTTCGCGCAGGTCACCCGTGACGGGACGGCCTTCCACGACGCCCCCGCCGAGGTGTGGGACGAGGTGTTCGGGCAGATCGAGGCCGTCGGCTTCTCACTCGCCGAACTCGCCGACAGCCACATCCGGCCCGCAGACCTCGAACCCTCGCGTCGCGACGAGCTGTTCGCCGTCGCGAAGTCGCACGGCATCGGCATCCCGTCGGTGCACCTGCAGCGCAAGAGCGTCATCCAGCCCGGGCACGAGGACGAGAACCTCGCCTACGCCCACCGCACCATCGACGCGGCGGCCGAGTGGGGCATGCAGGTCTTCTCGACGGGGCTGCACCAGCCGTTCACCGACGCCCAGAAGCGGGCGCTCTGGTTCTGGACGGCGCCGGGCCCGAAGGACCCCGACGACCCCGAGGTCTGGAACGCCGCGGTCAAGCGACTGCGGGAGCTCGGCGAGCACGCTGCGAGCGTCGGGCTGCCGATGGCGCTCGAGCTGTACGAGGACACGTACCTCGGCACCGCCGACAGTGCGGTCCGCCTGGTCGAGGAGATCGGGCTCGACAACGTCGGGCTGAACGCGGACGTCGCGAACCTCATCCGTCTGCACCGTCCGGTCGAGGACTGGCGGGAGCTGTTCGCGAAGACCATGCCGCACACGAACTACCTGCACGTGAAGAACTACACGCGTGACGAGGCCGGCGACGGCAGCTGGGCGACGAGCGCGCCGAGCACGATGGAGACGGGCCTCATCAACTACCGCCAGGTCCTGCGCGACGCCGTCGCCGACGGGTTCCGCGGGATCGTCATGACCGAGCAGTACGGCGGGGACAGCCTCGGCGTCTGCGCCACCAACCAGCAGTACATCCGATCCGTCCTCGCGACGACGAAGCTCGACGCGACGGCGACCCCGACCGCAGCAACCAGCACCGAAGGAGCAATCCGATGAGCACCCTCGACATCGCCGTCGTCGGGTCCGGCTACATGGGCGGTGGGATCGCCCAGGGCCTCGCCCTCGCCGGCCACACCGTCCGGATCGCCGACGTCTCGGCCGAGATCGCCCAGCAGAACCTGGAGCGGCTGCTCGGCGAGACCGCGCAGTTCGTCGCCGACGGGCTGTTCCCCGAGGACGCCGTCGAACGGGTCCGCGCACACCTGAGCGCTGCCGAGTCGATCGAGGCTGCCGTCGCCGACGCGGACTTCATCGAGGAGGCCGTGCCGGAGAAGCTCGAGATCAAGCACGCGACGCTCCGCCGCATCAGCGAGGCTGCCCGCCCCGACGCCGTGATCGGCTCGAACACCTCGACGATCCTGATCGAGTCGCTGGCCGAGGCGGTCGTGGGCCCGGAGCGATTCCTCGGCGTGCACTTCTCGAACCCGGCACCGTTCATCCCCGGCGTCGAGCTCATCCCGCACCCGACCACGAACGAGCACGCGATCGAGGTCGGCGAGACCGTCGTCGCCGCGACCGGCAAGCAGTCGGCGCGGGTGAAGGACTCCACGGGGTTCGTCCTGAACCGCCTGCAGTACGCGCTGTTCGAGGAGGCCACGAAGATCGCCGACGAGGGCATCGCGAGCCCCGACGACATCGACACCATCGTGCGGACCACGTTCGGGTTCCGCCTGCCGTTCTTCGGCCCGTTCGCGATCGCCGACATGGCCGGACTCGACGTCTACGCGTTCTGCTTCGAGTCGCTGCAGACCCGCTGGCCCGAGCGCTTCGCCACTCCGCCGTCGCTGCAGCAGCACGTCGACGCCGGTGAACTCGGCACGAAGTCCGGCGCCGGGTACCTCGAGGTCCCGGCCGACCGGACGCCCGAGCTCGTGGCCTACCGGAACAAGGCGTACGTCGCGATGCAGAAGCTCCTCGACGAGCTCGGCCCGGCACCGATCCACTGAGGCGGGACACCATGAGCGACCAGAACCAGTCAGCGGGCCAGCACCGGGACCGCACCGTCGTCCTCACCGGTGCCGCCTCACCGCGGGGCATCGGCCGCGCCACCGCCCACCACCTGGCCGAGGCCGGGTGGGACGTCGGGGTCATCGACCTCGACCAGACGGCGAGCGAGCAGGTCGCCGCCGAGATCCGGGAACAGCACGGCGTGCGGGCCGTCGGCGTCGGTGCGAACGTCGCCGACGAGTCCGCCGTCCGTGCGGCCTTCGACACGATCGAGGCCGAACTCCGGCCGATCACCGCACTCGTGAACCTGGCCGGGGTGTCGTCCGCGCACGCCTACCTCGACCTGCCCGAGGGGGAGTGGCACCGTGTGCTGTCGATCAACCTCGACGGCGTGCACTTCGCCAGCCTGCGGGCGGCGGAGTCGATGGTGCGGTCGGGTTACGGGCGCATCGTGAACCTGTCGTCGGTTTCTGCCCAGCGCGGCGGCGGCACCTTCAGCAAGACCCCGTACACGGTGGCGAAGGCCGGCGTGATCGGCCTGACCCGTGGCCTGGCGCGCGAGCTCGGCCCGCGCGGCGTCACGGTCAACGCGATCGCCCCCGGTCCGATCGACACCGACATCATGGGCGGCACGCTGTCCGAGGAGCGGAAGACCGAGATGGCCGCCGACGGCGTCCTGCCGCGCATCGGCACCCCGCGGGACATCGCTGCCGCCATCGCGTACCTGATCAGCGAGGACGCCGGATTCGTCACGGGCCAGACGCTCAACGTCGACGGCGGCCTGTACATGCACTAGGGCCAGCCGCCCACGGAACGCGCGCCGACCGGGCGACGCGATCCGTGCCTCCCGTCCGGACGACCGAACCGACCGCCGGACGCCAGAACGACCGCACCGTGCTCGCAAAGGAGCGAACCCGTGTCACTACCCCCTGCCCCCGCGCTCGGGTCGACGAACGACCCCGGCCTGAAGTCCGCCATCGGCAAGGCGACGAAGCACCTCATGCCGATGCTCGTCATCCTGTACTTCGTCGCGTTCCTCGACCGCACGAACGTCGGTTTCGCCGAAGAGGCCCTGCGCGTCGACCGCGGCATCTCGGACGCCGCCTTCGCCCTGGGCGCCGGCATCTTCTTCATCGGCTACGCGATCTTCGAGATCCCGTCGAACCTGCTGCTCAAGCGGTTCGGTGCGCGCTTCTGGCTCGCCCGCATCGCCGTCACGTGGGGCATCGTCGCCGCACTGTTCGCCTTCACGACGAACGACACGATGTTCATCATCCTGCGCTTCATCCTGGGTGTGACCGAGGCCGGGTTGTTCCCGGGCGTGATCATGTACCTGTCCGAGTGGTTCCCGAACAAGGTGCGCGTGCGAATGTTCGCGATCTTCTACCTGGCGCAGCCGTTCTCGCAGATGATCGGCGCCCCGCTGTCCGGCGGCCTCATCAGCGTCGGTGACCAGGTCACCCCGTTCCACGGCTGGCAGGTCATGTTCGCCGGCGAGGGGATCCTCGCGGTGCTGGCGGGCATCGCGGCCCTGGTGTTCCTGACGAACAGTCCGCAGCAGGCGAAGTGGCTCGAACCGGGCGAGAAGGCGTCGCTCACCGCGGCCATGGAGCGCGAGGACACCGCCCGCAGCGAGGACGGCCCGAAGGGCATCTGGCGCGCGATGGCGAGCGGGCGCGTCTGGTACTTCACGATCATCTACTTCTGCCTGCAGGTCGCCGTCTACGGCACGACGTTCTACCTGCCGCAGCAGGTGTCCTCGCTGCTCGGGCAGGACGTCGGCTGGCAGGTCGGTCTGGTGTCCGCGATCCCGTGGCTCGTCGGGCTCGTCGCCTGCTACCTGATCGGGTCGCGGGCGGACTCCGTCGGACGCCGCCGGCGCTGGGGCACGCTGTTCTACGTCACGACCGGCCTGTCGATCCTCGGCTCGGCGTGGGCGGGTGCGAACGGGCAGCCCGTGCTCGGCATCCTGTTCATCACCCTGGCCGTGGCGAGCTTCCTGGCCGTCGGCCCGATCACCTGGGCGTACCCGACGGCGTTCCTGACCGGTGCCGCGGCCGCCGCGGGCATCGGCCTGATCAACTCACTCGGCAACCTCGGCGGGTTCGTCGCCCCGATCATGCGCACCGCGATCAACGAGGTGGTGCCCACCGACAGCGGTGCGTTCGGCATCGTCTCGCTCGGCGTCCTGGCGTTCGTCGCCGCGGTGATGATCTTCTGCACCAAGTTCTTCCGCGGGGCCAAGGCCGACGAACTGCTCGACACCTCGCACGTCCGCACCACCGACCCGAAGGGCAGCAAGCGATGACCAGACTGTTCAACGACCCGGCGGACTTCGCCGACGAGGCGACCGACGGTTTCGTCGCCGCGAACGAGCGGTGGGTGCGCGGGGTGCACGGCGGGGTCGCCCGTTCCACCACGAGCCCCGACGGCACGGTCGCGGTCGTGATCGGTGGCGGCTCGGGGCACTACCCCGCGTTCGGCGGGCTGGTCGGGCACGGCCTGGCCGCGGGTGCCGCGATGGGCAACCTGTTCGCCAGCCCCAGCGCCCAGCAGGTCACCGGGGTCGCGAAGGCCGCGGAGCACGGGGGCGGTGTGCTGCTCAGCTACGGCAACTACGCCGGTGACGTCCTGAACTTCGACGCCGCGGCGCGCACGCTCGAGGCCGACGGCATCCCGGTGCGGACGGTCCGCGTCACCGACGACGTGACGAGCGCGCCCGCCGACGACCGCGCGAAGCGCCGCGGCATCGCGGGTGACCTCTGCGTCTTCAAGGTGGCCGGCGCCGCCGCCGAGCGCGGGGACGACCTCGACACGGTCACCGCCGTCGCCGAACGGGCGAACGACCGGACGCGCAGCTTCGGCGTCGCGTTCTCCGGGTGCTCCCTGCCGGGCGCCGAGGAACCCCTGTTCACGGTGCCCGAGGGCCGGATGGCGGTCGGCATGGGCATCCACGGCGAGCGTGGCATCGACGAGACGGACGTGCCCACCGCGGACGGGCTGGCCGAGCTGCTGGTGTCCCGGCTGCTCGACGAACTGCCCGACGGCGTGGCACTCGAGGGCCAGCGGGTGGTCCCGATCCTGAACGGCCTGGGCTCGGTCAAGTACGAGGAGCTCTTCGTCGTCTACCGCTCGGTGCAGCGGCGCCTGGCGGACGCCGGGGTCGTCATCGTGGAGCCCGAGGTCGGCGAACTCGTCACGAGCTTCGACATGGCCGGGGTCTCCCTGACGCTGTTCTGGCTCGACGACGAGCTCGAGGACCTCTGGGCAGCACCCGCGGACACGCCCGCCTACCGCAAGGGCGGTGCGGTCGCCGAACAGCGCGTCGACCCGTCCACCGTGGCGGCGGACGCCGAGGGCGTCGGCATCGGCCCGGCGACCGACGAGTCCCGTGCGGTCGCCGAGCAGGTCGCCGCCGGGTTCGCCGCGGTCCGCGCCGTCCTCGACGAGCACGCCGACGAACTCGGCCGCATCGACGCCGTGGCCGGCGACGGTGACCACGGCATCGGGATGCAGCGCGGATCGCACGCCGCCGACGTCGCAGCCGCCGACGCGGTCAGCCGCGGTGCCGGTGCCGGCACCGTCCTGCTGATCGCCGCGGACGCCTGGTCCGACAAGGCCGGCGGCACGTCCGGTGCGATCTGGGGTGCCGCCCTGGAGGCACTGGGTCGCGTGGTCGGGGACGACTCGCGTCCGTCGGGTGCCACCGTCGCGCGGGGGGTCCGCGCGGCCACCGAGGCCGTGCTCGCGTTCGGCGCCACCGTCGGCGACAAGACGATGGTGGACGCCCTGGTGCCGTTCGACGAGGTGCTCCGCACCCGGCTCGACGCCGGGGCGGCGCTCGCCGAGGCCTGGGGCGACGCCGTCCGTGCCGCCCGCGAAGCCGCCGACGCCACGGAGTCCCTCGTGCCGAAGATGGGCCGGGCGCGGACGCACGCCGACCAGGCCGTCGGCACCGCGGACCCCGGCGCGCTGTCCTTCGCCCTCGTCGTGGAGACGGTCGCCCCGTGATCACCGTCGGGGTGTCGCTGAAGACGTACTTCTCGCACGCCCGGACGCTGTCGTGGGCGGCCGAGGTCGCGGACATCGCCCGGCGGCACCCCGCGGTGCGCTCGGGAGCGGCGACGCTGTTCGTGGCGCCGACGTTCCCGGCCCTCGTCCCGGTGCGCGACCTGCTCGCCGGCACCGGTGTGCAGCTCGCCGCGCAGGACCTGTCGTGGGCCGACGCAGGCGCGTTCACCGGCGAGGTCTCCGGCGCCGAACTGCGGGAGATCGGCGTCGACCTGGTCGAGATCGGGCACGCCGAACGGCGCTCCCTGTTCCACGAGGACGACGCGACGATCGCGGGGAAGGTGCACGCGGCGTTCCGGAACCACCTGCGTCCGCTGGTCTGCGTCGGGGAGCCGGACCGGGCCTCCGATCCGACCGAGGCCGTGGCGGCGGTGACCGCGCAGCTCGACCGGGCCGTCTCGACCGCCGTCGCGGACGGTCTCGCCGGCCCCCTGACCGTCGCCTACGAACCGGTGTGGGCGATCGGCGCACCGGCACCCGCGCCGGACGAGCACATCGTGGCGGTGCTCGCCGGGATCGAGCAGCACCTCGCCACCCGGCCCGAGCTGCACGGCAGCACCGTCCTCTACGGGGGCAGTGCCGGACCCGGCCTGCTCACGCGGGGGCGGGGCCGGATCGGCGGGCTGTTCCTCGGACGGTTCGCCCACGACCCCGCAGCGGTCGAGGCGATCCTCGACGAGGTCGCGGCGCTCAGCTGAGCTGGTCGCGGACCGGCCGTGGGGCGCGACCGAGCATCTCGCCGAGCAGCGGATCGGTGCCGGCGAACAGGCCCCGCTCGGCGGCCTGGTACATGCCGAGCAGGAACCCGACCATGTGCGGGTCCTGCCCCGCGGCCAGCGCACGGGCACACCACTCGTCCTCGCCCAGGGCCTCGAACCCGATCGTCCGACCGGACACCTCGGACGCCTGCCGAGCCAGGCCGGCGAACGTCGGCGCGTCCGGAGCGGTGAGCGTCACCGGCCCGTCGAACGGCTGATCGGCGAGCAAGATCGCGGCGGCTGCCTCGGCGGCGTCCTCGCGGGCGGTCCACGACACCGGACCGTCGACGGGGACGGACACCGTGCCGGTCTCCTGCCACGGTCCCGTCATCCAGGCGGCGCTGTGCGCGTAGAAGCCGTTCCGCAGGCTCGTCCACGGCAGCCCGGAGTCGCGGAGCAGGTCCTCGGTGGCGGCGTGGTGCGCGGCGGGCACGAAGGGCGAACCATGCGCGGCGCCCTGGTGGCTCGTGTACAGGACCCGGCCGACGCCAGCGTCCACGGCTGCGTCGACCGCGGCACGGTGCAGCGCGACGGCGTCGGCGGCCGGGTCGCTCGACGAGACGAGCAGGAGCTGATCGGCGCCCGCGAAGGCCGCCGGCAGGGTCTCCGGTTCGGCGTAGTCGCCGCGGCGGACCTCGACGCCGCGGTCCGCGAACCGCTGTGCTCGGGCCGGATCACGGGTCACCACCGCCAGGTCGGACGGCGCGAGGTGCTCGAGCAGGTGGTCGGCGGTCGCGCCGTTGAGGGCTCCGGTAGCCCCGGTGATGACGATCATGACTTCTCCGTATCGATGGAAACAGTGAGTCCGTAGCGCTGGTAACACAGTGATAGCACAGATCCGTTATCGTTGTTCCGTGATCGAGCAGGGAAGCCAGCGCGACGAGACGCGTTCACGCATCGTCGAGGTCGCCGGCACCATGCTGCGTGAACGCGGTGCCGCGGCGGTGACCACGCGCGCGGTCGCGGACGGCGCAGGTGTCCAGGCACCGACCATCTACCGGCTGTTCGGCGACAAGGACGGTCTGCTCGAAGCGGTCGCCGAGCACGCGATGGCGACGTTCTCGGCGATGAAGGCCGACGCCGTCCGGGCTGCTCGTGACGAGGCGACCGATCCCGTCGAGGACCTGCGCACCGGGTGGTCGATGACGATCGGCTTCGGGCTGGCGAACCCCGACCTGTTCGTGTTGTTGAGCGACCCGGAGCGCGGCCGTCGGTCGGCGGCCGCCCGCGCCGGTACCGCGCTGCTCGCCGAACGCATCCGGCGGGTGGCCGAGGCCGGACGACTGGCCGTGCCGGAACACCGCGCGGTCGAGCTCGTGCACGCGGCCGGCACCGGTGCGGTGCTCGCGATCCTGGCCGCTCCGGCGGACGAGCGGGACCCGTCGATCGCCGACGACGTCCTCGACGCGGTGCTCGGGCGGATCCTCGTGCCGAGTGGGCCGACGACGGACGACGGCGGCGCGGCCCCGGGTGGTCGCGGTCGGGGGACTGACGCCGTGACGAGCGCCGCGATCACGCTCCGTGCCGCTGCGACCCGGCTCGATCGACTGTCGGCAGCCGAGCGGACGATGCTCGCGGAGTGGCTCGACCGGATCGCCGCGGACTAGTCCTCGCGGGTGCCCGCCAGCCCGTGGTCGTGGGCGTAGACGACGAGCTGCACGCGGTCGCGCAGCGACAGCTTGCCCAGGATGCTCGAGATCTGGGTCTTCACCGTCGACTCGGTGACGTACTCCTTCGTGGCGATCTCGGCGTTCGACAGGCCGCGGGACGCCCACCCGAACACGACGCGCTCCCGCTCGGTCAGGGTCGCGAACTCCGGCGGCTGCGGTGCCGGGGCCCGTGCCACGTCGGTGCCGAACAGCTGCGCGAGGTCGTTCGGGGCGATGACCGAGCTGCCCTCGTGCACGGCACGCACCGCGGCGAACAGGAACGGCGGCGTGGTGTCCTTGAGCAGGAACCCGCTGGCGCCGAGCCGGATCGCGGTCGCCGCCGCCGGGTCGAGCCCGAAGGTGGTGAGCACGACGACGCGCGGCAGCGGACCCGGGACGGCGCCGGAGTAGAGCTGCCGGACGGTCTCCACGCCGTCCATGCCGGCCATCCGCATGTCGAGCAGCACCACGTCGGGGTGCACCTCGGGGATGAGTGCGAGCGCTTCGGCCCCGTCGGAGGCCTCACCGACCACCCGCATGTCGTCCTGGGCGTCGAGCACCACCCGGAGCCCCGCGCGGAACAGCGCCTGGTCGTCGGTGAGCAGGATCCTGATCGGTTCGGTCATCGGACGGGTCCCCCTTGGACGTCGAACGGGATGCGGGCGCGTGCCGTGAACACGTCGTCCAGCACGGCGGCGTCGAACGACCCACCGAGGGCGCCGAGGCGCGAGTCCATGCCGTCGATCCCGCGGCCCGAGCCGGCGGTGGTGCCGTCACCGGCGACGTTCTCGACCTCGAGCACCAGGTCGGCGTTCCGCCAGGTCTCCCGCACGACGACCGGGTTGCCGGGGGCGCCGTGGCGCAGGGCGTTCGTGAGCATCTCCTGCAGCACGCGGCGGGCAGCGGTGCCGGTGTCCGGGCGCAGGGCCAGCGGGACCCCGCGCACCGTGCGGTCGACGTCGACCCCGGCGTCGCGGATGCCCTGCACGATCTCCTCGAGCGACCCCGGGCCGGTCGCCTCGGCGGAGCCGTCGATGTGCCCGAGGACCTGTCGGACCTCGACCAGGGAACTCCGGGCGGTGCTCGCGATGGTGGCGCTGACCGCTCGGATGCGCGCCTCGTCGTCGAGGAACGGCACCGAGTCGGCCTGCGCGATGATGACCGCGAGCGAGTGGCCGACGACGTCGTGCACGTCGCGGGCGATGTCCGCGCGGATGCGTTCGGACTCGGCGACGTCGATCGCGCGGGTGGCGGTGGCCTCGGCCTCGGTGGCGACGGCCTCGGCACGTGAGGCTGCGGCCTCGGCGTCGGCACGGCGCTCCGACTCGCGGTCGCGGGAGCGGAAGGCCCGGACGGCGACCCCGCCCGCCCAGACCCCGAGCAGCGCGGTCACCGGGGCGGCCATCGCCAGGAACGCCTGGTCGCGCGGGCCGTTGATGAGCACGAGGAACCGGAAGCCGGTCGACGCCAGGTAGACCGTGGCCCCCGCTCCGGCGACGACCGCGAGCACGCCGGAGACGACGACCTCGGTGCGGGTGCCCACGACCGCGGCGGTGCCGATCACGACGAACAGCGCGAGGTCCACCAGCGACGGGCGCTCGCCGCCGCCGACCTGGATCACCCCGAGGACGACGACCATGGCCATCGCGGCGGACGGGGAGATGCGGCGCAGGGCGATCGCCACCGAGGCCGACAGCACCGCGGCGAGGCTGGCGTGCTCGAGCTCGAGGTCGATGGGCAGCAGGAAGACGAACGCCGACAGGACCGCCCAGGCCACGTCGATGACGATCGACCGGGTGGCGAGCGGCCGGATGAACGTGCGCCGGTCCGTCACGGCTCGATCATCGCATGCCGCCCACGCCGGGCAGCGCGGACCGACGTCACGCGCCCGCGGTCATGGCGGCGAGGGCGATGACGGTCGTGGTGACGATCGCGGCGCAGAGCAGCAGCGTGGCGATCGTGTGCTTCGTCGAGGACTCCATGTCACCAGACTCGTGGCCCGGAGTCGCCGGGGCATCGGGCGCAGGGGCGAAGCGCTTCGTCCCTGCGGGTGAAGCGAGGGGTGATCACCCGGTACTCGGGGATCAGACGACGACGGATCCCAGCTGGCGGTGCGCGATCGAGACGGACTCGCCGGACACCGCGTTCAGCGGCGACGACAGGAACGCGACGAGGTCGGCGATCTGCTGCGGTGTCGAGTCGCCGGGGCCCCCCGGGCGGACCTCGGCGGACGGGGTGTCCGTCACGGTCCCGGGGTTGATGACGTTCACCGTGACCCCGGTGCCCGCCACGTCGTCGGCCAGGTTCTTCGCGATGACGCTCACCGCCGTGTTCCGGAGCGAGGCCGTGATGTTGCCGGAGAAGTAGGCGTTCTGCCCGCTCACCACGACCACGCGGCCGAACCCGGCCTCGCGCTGGGCCGGGAGCACGGCGTTCGCGACGCGGAGGAACCCGAGCGCCTTGCCGTCGATCGCGTCGAGGACCTGCTCCGGGTCGGACTTCCGGGCCCGGTCGAGGGTGCTCGCGCTCGGGGCAGCGGTCACGACCAGCACGTCGATGCGCCCGTGCCGCTCGAGGACGGCGGCGATGCCTGCGTCCACCGACTCCTGCGAGGCGGTGTCGATCGGCACGCTGCCGTCGGAGTCCTCGGCGCTGCGGGATGCGACGACGACGGTCGCCCCCTCGGTGCGGAGGCGGTGGGCGACGGCGGTACCGATGTACCCCTTGCCTCCGACGACGAGTGCGACACGGTTCTTGAGTTCGAGGTCCACGCGGCCACGCTATGCCGGGACGGTGCGGTCTGCCCGCCCGTCGCGCACCGGAGCCCCCACCCGATGGCGGGCAGGAGCTCCGGTGGTCAGATCGCGATCAGCAGTACTTGCCGGTCCACGAGGCACCGGTCAGGGCCCCGTAGTCCGGATTGGCGTACAACGTCGTCTCGCCGGCCGACAAGCACAGGCTCTTCGACGTGTACGTGTACTTGACGGTGATCTGGACCGGGTCCGACTTGCAGTTGTTGTAGGTGCCCTTCTCGTAGTGTCCGTCGTCCCCGCCGCCGATGTTCCCCGTCGTGATCGGGTAGAAACCGCACGGTGACGCGGCGTTCGCGGGACCGGCCACTGCCAGCGACCCGCCGAGCATCATGGTGGCGGCGAGTGCCGTGCCACCGATCTTCGTCCAGAGCTTCATCGCTCTCCCCCTAACAGCTTCCGACCTTGCTGGCCCCTGAGATCTGCTTGTCGTTCTCGGTGAATCCCAGTCGGACGTCGCCGGGCTGGACGCAGTAGTTCTTGCTCCCGCCCTTCATCGTCACCTTGATCTTCACATTGCCGCTGCCGCAATTCCCGTAATGCGCGACCTGGCGCTGACCACTGAACGGCGATATCGACCCGACCACTGGGACGTTGATCGCGAAGGTCGAATCGTAGTCCTCGATCTCTTCGCTGTACCCGCAGACCATCGCGCTCGCCGGCGCTGCGGTGACGGTACTCACACCGACGACTCCGCCGAGTGCGAGTGCGGCGGCCGCACTCCCCAGTGCTGCCTTCCGGATTTTCTGATGCAGATGCATTCTTCCTCCCCTCTGCGGGACTGCGGTAGGCTGTCCGCGCAACGAATTGTGCATCGTGCCCCGAATTCCGTTCGTGGAATTCGGAACAACAACGAACTTACTCTTGAAGAATCATCACGCAAGCCCGCCAGGTGTGCATGCGGTGGGTATCGCAACGGAACGAGGTGGACATGGGCTCACGATCAGCTGGCAATGTCGCGACGATCATCGCCGCAGGGTGTTTGGTACTGCTCCTCGTCGTCGTCTGGCTCCGCGGACAGCAGTCGATCGGAGACGGGTTCGCGATCCCCGTCGTGTCCGTACTCGTTCTCGGGTTCACCGGCTGCACGGTGTGGGCCGGGGTCGTCGCCTTGCGTCGACGCGGGAGAGGACGCTGACGCCCGTCTGCGCGATCTGGCTTTCCTTGGGACGGCGCTGAGGCGGTCGCGCCGACCATCGCACACGGACCCGCTCGATCGACGGGCACCCGCTGGAGTGAAGGAGAGCCACGTGTACTTCCACAAGCAGGAACTGCAGTTCAAGGCAACGCCCGACAAGCCCGACGCGATCTACGCCCGCAAGCTGCAGGAGGTGCTCGGTGGCCAGTACGGAGAGATCTCCGTCGCCATGCAGTACCAGTTCCAGGCGTGGAACATGCACATCCCCGGCAAGTACCGCGACATGGTGTTCGGCATCGGTGCCGAGGAGATGGGCCACGTCGAGATGCTCGCGACGATGATCGCGCAGCTGCTCGAGAAGTCCCCGCTCGGCATCACCGAGGACGCGCTGCAGGACGACCCCACGGTCGCCGCGATCGTCGGCGGCACCGATGTCCAGCACGCGATCGTCGCCGGTGCGGGTGCCCGCCCGGTGGACAGCAACGGCAACCCCTGGCAGGGCTCGTACATCACCGCGAGCGGCAACCTGCTCGCCGACTTCACGGCGAACGAGAACGCCGAGATGCAGGGTCGTGTGCAGGCCGCCCGGCTCTACCACATGACCGACGACCACGGCGTGCGGGACCTGCTGTCCTTCCTCATCGCCCGCGACACCATGCACCAGAACATGTGGGCGACCGCTGCCGCCGAGCTGCGCGAGAAGGGCGTCGAGGGCTTCCCCGTCCCGAGCAACTTCCCGCAGTCGAAGGAGAACCAGGAGGTCAACTACCAGTACCTCAACTTCTCCGACGGTGCCGAGGCGAAGAACGGCCCCTGGGCGAGCGGCCCCTCGTTCGACGGCAAGGGCGAGTACTCGTACCACGACGGCCCGACCACCTCGGTCCCGATGCCCCCGCCCACGCACCCCGACGTCCGGCTCTACGGCACCACCGAGCTGCCGAACGTCGTCGAGAAGACGGCCGGCCTGGTGCAGGACAAGCTGAACAAGGAGTAGTCCCGACGGTCGCCCACGCGACCGACGGAACGACAGGAGGCCCGGCGCACGACGTGCACCGGGCCTCCTGTCCGTCAGGTGGTCACCGCACCGACGGGGCGGACCCGCCCACGGTCATCAGTGCGCCCGTCTCGGGTTCTTCGTCACGTGGTGCCTCGAAGATGCCCGAGTACGCGCGGACCGCGCTCCACCCCGCGATCAGCAGGGCCGTGCCGAGGACCGCCGCGACCCAGGGCGCCAGGAGCGACTGCTCGAACAGCCGGGGCGCGGCGATCCAGGTCAGGAACGTGCCGGTCAGGCTGCCGGTGGCCCCGAGGAGCAGGGCGGTGCGCCGGTCCAGGCTCGTCAGCGCGAGCGCCGCGGTGACGACGAGGACCGCGACCACCGCGTTCAGCAGGACGGACGTCATCGCTCAGCTCCTCACTCGGCAGCGGTGCCGGAACTGACCGCGAGCTGCTCGGACGCGCCACCGACGGTGACGGCGATCTTCCGCGGCTTCGCGGACTCCTTGACGGGGATCGTGACGCTCAGCACGCCGTTGTCGTACCCGGCGGTGATGCGCTCGGCGTCCAGGCCGTCGCCGAGCGTCAGCTGCCGGACGAACGTGCCGGGCTGGCGCTCACGGGTGAGCCACTGCGAGCCCTCGGGCGCGCCCAGGGTGCGCTCGGCGCGGATGGTCAGGACGGAACCGTCCACGTCGATGTCGACCGAGCCCGGGTCGATGCCGGGCAGGTCGACGTCGAGGACGTAGTGGTCCCCGGTGCGGTACAGGTCCATCGGCATCGAGCGCGGTCCGGCGGCGGTGCCGAGGAGCGAACCCGCGAGTCGGTCGAGCTCGCGGAACGGATCGAAGTTCATCGTCATCGAAATCAACTCCTTCGTGGTTCTCGTTGAGTCCCCTCGACTCAACTGCCACCGTTTTAGCACTCGACTCTGGTGAGTGCCAAAAGATCGCTCGGAGGACGCCGAGAACTCAACCGAGCAGGGGCTCGAGCCGTGCGACCGCCGTCCGCAGGTGCACCAGGGCCTGGCCAGGGGACTCCACCCGGGCCGCGGGCGCGGACAACGTCAGCCCCGCCACGAGTTCACCGCGCTCGCCGCGGACGGGCAGGGCCAGGCACCCGAAGCCCCGCGCGAAGGCACCGACCTGCGACGCCGAGGCGCCGCCGGCTGCCTGCAGCCGTCCCATCGCGCTCGACCCTGGTGCCGATCGCAGGGCGGTCGCGTCGAGGAGCGGGAAGTCCGGGTCGACGTCGACGTCGCAGATCCCGTCGGCGTCGTACCGGGCCAGGTGCACCCCGGCGCGGACCGTCGAGCGCACGTCGGACAGCACGGACCGGACGGCGCGGGGGAGCGGTGGGACCGACGGGGCCGCGGCCGGGGCGACGCCGGCGAGCTCGGAGACCTTGTGCCCCAGTGCGAAGCCACGCAGGTCCGGCAGCCGCACCAGGTACTCGTCCTCCACGAGCAGCGTGATGAGCCGGTAGGTGGTCGCTCGCGGCATCCCGAGCGCGTCCGAGATCTGCTGGGCGGTGACGCCCGGCCCGGCGTGCGCGACCGCCTCGAGCACCGCGAGGGCGTTCTGGATCGCCTTCGGCTGCCGCGCGCGGAGACCGGGTTCGCTCACCGCACCCCCGTCCCGTGGCCGGGTCCGGCGGACGACCGGGAGGCGCCCAGCAGGTCCGCCTCGACCGGCACGTCGTACACCGCCCGGCTCCGACCCCGTCGCCAGGGTCGCCGACGGGTCGCCACCAGGAACGTGACGACGACCGCGGTGACCGCCCCGACGGCGAGGACGACGGCCGGCCACCGGGGCGATGCGGCCTCGACCCCGGCGTAGGTGAGCAGCACGGCGGTGAGCAGGACACCGGTCGTCACCGCGGTGGTCGCCACCCCGGTCGTCAGCTCGCCGATGCGTCGCAGGAACACCGGAGCCGCGAAGCACGTCATCGCGTACGCCGTCAGGTACCCGAGTGCCGCGACGACCAGTTCGGCCTCCATCAGGGACCAGGTCGGGATGCCGGTGAGGAGACCGAGGACGGGCAGCGCGGTCAGCACCGAGCACGCCAGCACGCCCGCGACGAAGGGTGTCCGGAACCGGGGCGACGCCCGCCCGAGCGCGGCCGGCAGCACCCCTTCACGGCCCATCGCGAACAGCACCCGGACGAGCGCCGTCGTCGAGGCGATCGCGCACGCGGCGAACGAGGCGGCGATCCCGAGGTCGAGCGCCCACCCGACCCACTGCATGCCGAAGGCCGTGGCGAGCTCGTTGACCGGCGACGCGCTCGTGGCGAGGTCGGCGCCGATCGCGGCGAACCCGGTCTGCTGGGCGGCAGCGCTCACGACGTAGAGCACGCCCGCGACCAGGACGGTCCACGAGATCGCGCGGGGGATCGCCTGGAACGGGCGCCGGGCCTCCACGCCGAGCACCGACGCGCTCTCGAACCCGACGAAGGCGGTGACCGCGAGCGCCGTGCCCACCGCGAAGGGCGCCGGTGCGGTCGGACCGAGTGCGAGGGCGGACGTGTCGACGGGCTGCAGCCGTGCGACCAGGGCGACGATCAGCACGACGATGACGGCGACGGACAGGGTCTCGACGAGCAGGGTGAGGCGCGTCGACAACCGCACCCCGAGGGCGATGACGGCGAACACCGCGGCGCCCATGGCGGTGATCACCACGACCGTGACCAGGGAGCCGGTACCGGCCAACGGGACGAACCGGGACAGCAGGTAGTCGAGGTAGTAGCCGCTGCCGGTGAGCGAGAACATCGCGATGAACCCGTAGCCGAGCAGCAGTGCGGCGCCCGCGACCACGCCGGCCGCCGGCCCCAGGCCGAGCGAGACGTAGGTGTAGAGCGAGCCGGTGCCCGCCACGCGTCGGACGAACTGGTTCACGGTGCGTCCGACCAGGAACGACAGCGCCATCGCGGCGAGCAGGGACCACGTCGCGCCCTGCCCGGCGACGGTCGCGACGAGCACCGGGATCGTGGTGGCCGCCGCCGACGGTGCGACCGCCGACACCGACTGCGCCAGCACGTCGACCGGGCCGACGCTCCGCCGGGACAGCCCGTCGACGGGGGAGCGCGTGCCGATGCCCGGCACCCGGGGCGGGTCGGCGATGGCACGGTCGAGCGCGGTCATGCGGCAACGGTACGGGCGCTGCGTTGCCCCGGTGTCTCGGTCGTGTTTCGCGGTGGTCTCGGGCAAATGAGACGCCTCGTCCGGGCCGTCCCATTCGGGTGCGTGCGGGTTTCACACCCGTGGAACGGGGGCGCAACGGCAGCGCGGGACCGTGGTCCCACCCCGACCCAGTCACCCGAACCGGAAGGCCACGATGTCCAGCATCACGAAGGACCCCGCGTCACTCGGAGCCGTACCCGCACCCCAGCGGACGATGCGCGGCTCGCTCGGCGTCACCGCGATCGTGTTCATGGTCGTCGCGGCCGCCGCCCCGCTCACCGTCGTCGGCGGTGCCGCCCCGCTCGGCATGCTGCTCGGCAACGGCGTCGGGTTCCCCTCGCTCTACGCCGCGTCCGCCGTGATCCTGCTCCTGTTCTCGGTGGGGCTGGCGGCGATGACCCGGCACCTGCCACGACCCGGCGCCTTCTTCACGTTCGTGGGTCACGGGCTCGGTCGTCCGGCCGGTGCGGGGGCGGCCACCCTGGCGCTGCTGACCTACACGACGATCCAGGTCAGCGTGCACGGCTACATCGGGTACCTGCTCGGGGTGACCGTCACGGGCCTCGGTGGGCCGGACATCCCCTGGTACGTGTGGTCCCTGGTCGTCGTGGCGCTCGTCGGGGTGCTCGGCTACCGGCACATCGACCTGTCGAGCAAGGTCCTCGGCGTGCTGCTCGTCGGCGAGGTCGGGATCGTGCTCGTCCTGGTCGCCGCGATCGTGTTCCGCGGCGGTGCCGACGGGCTCTCGCTCGCGCCGTTCGAACCGACCCACGTCATGTCCGGCTCACCCGGCGTCGGCCTCATGTTCGCGATCGCGGCGTTCATCGGGTTCGAGGCGACCGCGATCTTCCGCGACGAGGCGAAGGACCCGGAGCGCACGATCCCCCGGGCCACCTACACCGCCGTCATCGGCATCGGCGTGTTCTACACGCTGGCGTCGTGGGGACTCGTGATGGCCTGGGGTCCGGACGGCGTGCTCGCCGAGGCCGCGAAGGACCCGGGCGCGCTCATCCTCACCACGGCGGCGCAGTACATCGGCACCGCGGGCGAGGCCGTCATGAACGTGCTGCTGCTCACGAGCATGTTCGCCTGCGTCCTGTCCTTCCACAACGTCATCACCCGCTACCAGCACTCGATGGCGAACGCCTCGCTCCTGCCCGGTCGTCTCGGCAGCGTGCACCGCAAGCACGAGTCGCCGCACGCCTCGAGCGTCGTGCAGACCGTCACCGCCGCCGTGCTCATGGTCCTGTTCGCCGTCCTCGGCCTCGACCCGGTCCTGCAGGTCTTCAGCTGGTTCGCCGGCGTCGCCACCCTGGGCGTGGCGATCCTGATGGCCGCGACGAGCCTCGCCGTCATCGTCTACTTCCGCCGGAACCGCGCCGACCGCCGCATCTGGAACACCGTCATCGCCCCGGTCCTGGGGTTCGTCGGGCTCGTCGCCTCGGCCGTCCTGATCTGGGCGAACTTCCCGACGCTCGTCGGCGACGTCGACGGTTCCGGAGCGAGTGTCTTCGGTGTCGTCAGCACCGTGCTCACCGGCCTCGTCGTGGTCGTGCCCGCCGTCGGCGTGCTGCAGGCCGTGGTGCTGCGCCGGCGCGACCGCCGCCGCTACGACCAGATGCTCGACCGTCTCGCCAGCGACGGCTGACCGACCCACCCGACCCGCGCCTCCAGACCGAACCGAAGGAACCACCAGCATGACCCTCACCGATCCCGTCACCGCCACCACCCACCCGCTCGCGAACCTGAGCCCCGACGAGTTCACCGCCGTCCGCGACGTCGTCACGGCGCAGCCGGACTGGACCGACACCACGCGCTTCGTCTACGTCGGCCTCGACGAGCCGCACAAGCAGCAGGTCCTGGCCTGGCAGGCCGGCGACGGTCCCCTGCCGGACCGCCGTGCCCGCGTGATGCTCCTCGACATGGCGACCGGACGTTCCACCGACGGCGTCGTCTCGATCACCGACCGGATCGTCCTGTCCACCGACGTGCTCGACGGGTCCCGTGGACAGCTGCCCGTCCTCATCGAGGAGTTCGACGCCGTCGGCGAGATCGCGAACGCGGACGAGCGCTGGGTCGCCGCCCTGGCGAAGCGCGGCCTGACGCCGGACGAGGTGAAGTGCGTCCCGCTGTCGGCCGGGTACTACGACTACCCCGAGGAGGAGGGGCGCCGGATCCTCCGCGTGCTCGCCTTCCGCCAGGACCACCCCGCCGACCACGTCTGGGCGCACCCCGTGGACGGCCTGTCCGTGTACGTCGACGCCGCCAACCGTGCGGTGACCCGCATCGTGGACGTCGCGGAGATGCCCGTGCCCGCCACGTCCGGCAACTTCGACGACCCGGCGGTGCAGGGCGAACCGCTCGACCTCAAGCCGATCGTCATCACGCAGCCCGAGGGGCCGTCGTTCTCGGTCGACGGCGAGTTCGTCGAGTGGGCGAACTGGCGGTTCCAGGTCGGGTTCGACGCCCGAGAGGGGCTCGTGCTCCGGCAGCTGTCCTGGCAGGACGGTGCGCGGCTGCGGCCGATCGTCTACCGGGCCTCGATCGACGAGATGCTCGTGCCCTACGGTGACCCGTCGCCGGTGCGGTTCTGGCAGAACTACTTCGACACCGGCGAGTACCTGTTCGGACGCTTCACGAACTCGCTCGAGCTCGGCTGCGACTGCGTCGGCGAGATCAAGTACTTCGACGCCGTCCTGGCCGACGAGCTCGGCAACCCGCAGACCATCCGCAACGGCATATGCATGCACGAGGAGGACTTCGGCACGCTGTGGAAGCACGGGGACATCTACACCGGTTCGCAGGAGGTCCGGCGCTCCCGTCGGCTGGTGATCTCGTTCTTCACCACCGTCGGCAACTACGACTACGGGTTCTACTGGTACCTGTACCTCGACGGCACGATCGAGTGCGAGGCGAAGCTCACCGGTGTCCTCTTCACCTCGTCGTACCCGGGTCGGACGGAGTCCGGGGCGGACTACCCGTACGCCTCCGAGGTCGCGCCCGGACTCGGCGCCCCGTACCACCAGCACCTGTTCTCGGCGCGGCTGGACATGATGGTCGACGGGCTGTCGAACGCGGTGGACGAGGTCGATGCCGTCCGGGTCCCCGTCGGCCCGGGCAACGAGCACGGCAACGCGTTCACGAAGTCGGTCACCCGGCTGTCGTCCGAGTCGTCCTCCGGCCGTCTCGCCGACGCGTCGAAGGCCCGGACGTGGTTCATCTCGAACACCGAGGAGCGCAACCACCTCGACCGCCCCACCGGGTACGTGCTGTACCCGCAGGACGCCCCGGTGCTGCTCGCGGACGACTCGTCGTCGGTGGCCGCACGCGCCGAGTTCGCACGGAAGCACCTGTACGTGACGCAGTACGACCCGGCCGAGCGCTTCGCCGCCGGGGACTTCGTGCACCAGAACCCCGGCGGGGACGGCGTCGCCCGGTACGTGCAGGGTGACCGTCCGCTCGACGGCGAGGACATCGTGCTGTGGCACACCTTCGGCCCCACGCACTTCCCCCGGCCCGAGGACTGGCCCGTCATGCCCGTCGACTACGCCAAGTTCACGCTCAAGCCGTACGGGTTCTTCCCGCGGAACCCGGCCCTGAACGTGCCGGCGTCGATCGGGGCGGCCGCCGGGTCGCACTGCTCGCACCACGTCTCCGGCGCCGTCGAGGCCGCACACGACGCAGCCGAGCACCAGCACGACCACGGGCACGGGCACGGGGACGGGCACTGACGTGACCGATCTGCTCGGGCTCGCGGCCATCGTGCCGGCGTCGGCCGGGGCCTGCTGCACGGTCGGGGCGTGGCGCCCCGGCCGTGCGGTCGACGTGGTCGCCGCGGTCGCGATGGTGGCGGCGATGGTCGACGGGGCGTTCGGACCCCGGGTCCTGCCGGGTGTCCTCTGGTTCCTGGTGCTGGCGTTCCTCGCCGTGGTGGTCGCCGGGGTGCACCGGTTGCAGTCCACGTCCGCCTGGAGGCGCGGGTCGGCTCAGCCGCCGGGCGTGGCCTCCGCACACGGCCGGTACGGGCGACTGCACGCTGCCCTGGGCCTGCTCGTGATGGGTGCGATGGGTGTCGGCATGGCGCACGACGCCGGCGCCGCGGGGACGCACCAGCACCTCGGGGTGGTCGCGGTGACGTGGCAGGTGGTGCTCGGCGGGTTGACCCTCGGGTACCTGGTGCTCACCGTCCACATGCTCCGTGACGGCGTCCGGCGACGTTCGCGTCCGCTGCCGCTGGTCGAGACCCTGGCGATGGGGGTCGCGGTCGCGGTGATGTCCGCGGCGATGGTCTGAGGCGCGTGCCGCGAGCCGCCGAACCGTTCGGCGCGCAAAACGTACACAGTGCGAATGGTTCGTTGAACTGACCGTTCACTTTGTGAAAGAGTTCAGCCGTCCGCAGGGGACACACGGCAAGCAAGAAGGGCGGGACACGACATGCACAGCACGTACTCCGGGATGCCTCGGACGGCACGGATCGGTGGCAGCCACACCCGCGTCGGTCTCACCGACCCGGCGATCATCGACGCGTACGTCGAGCGTCGCATCCAGGACCCCTCGCTGCTCGCCGGTCGTTCCGAACCGTCCTACGCGGACTTCTTCAGCACGCCTGCCGTTTAGCAAGGAGCGCATGACCCCATGCCGTTGACCGTCGTCCGTCGAGAGCACGTCCACCTCTACGCCCGCGAACCCGAGTCCGGGGTCGCGAAGACCGCCGTCGACGCGCTGCTCCGCCTGCAGCACGCCGAGGACCAGCAGATCGAGTCCGCCCGCATCGAGAGCGGCCTGTCGAAGAACGAGTTCCTCGCCGTCCGGTACATGCTCCAGGCACACCGGGACGGCCGCACGATGGGGCCGAAGGACCTCGCCGTGATGCTCGCCGTCTCGAACGCCTCGGTCACCAAGATCGTCGACGGGCTCGTGCAGAAGGGCCTGCTGTCCCGCACGGCGCACCCCACCGACCGTCGTGCGCAGGTGCTCGCCCCGACCGACCAGGCCGCCGAGAAGATCGACGCCTCGTACGCGCGCTTCCACGCGGCCGTCGTCGAGGTGCTCGAGCAACTTCCCGACACGGACAACGCCGTCCTCGCCGACTCGCTCACGAAGATCGTCGACGCGCTCGCCGCGGGCGCGCCCGCGCCGGTCGACGAGTACACGGTCGACGACCAGGACTGACGCGAGCGCGCCCGGCTGACGCGACCCGGCGGCTGCGACGCGACCCCGATACGGACTGGAGGCCCGTGGTGCGCCCGCCACGGGCCTCCAGTCCGGACGGTGGCGAGAAAACCTTCCAGCGGTAAGTTGGGTGCATGACCCACCCCGCGGACGATGCCGACGCGGTCCAGCCGCGCCGCGGCGGGTACCGCAAGGGCGCCGAGCGGCGCACGCAGATCCTCGACGAGATGATCCGCATGGTCGCGGAGCAGGGGGTCGACGCATCGTCGCTCCGCTCGGTGGCCGAGGCCCTCGGGATCACGCACGCGGCACTCCGCCACTACTTCCCGAGCCGCGACGAACTGCTGCTCGCCGTCTACCGGGAGCACGAGGTCCGCGAGCAGGGCGCGCCCGACCGGATGAAGTCGGCGATCGGCGACATGCGCGAGAGCGCATCGCGCAACCGGGCCGTGCCGGGGCTGGTGCAGCTGTACACGACCCTCGCGGCCGACGCCGTGCAGGAGGGCCACCCGGCCACACGCGACTTCATGCGCGAACGCTTCGCCCGCCTGCGCGCCGAACTCGCCGAACTGATCGAGGCGGACCAGGCGAGTGGCCGGATCCGCGCCGACCTGGACCCGGTCGACCTGGCGAGCCTGAGCATCGCGGCATCCGACGGGCTGCAGGTCCAGTGGCTGCTCGACCCCGACGCCGTCGACGGCGAGCGGGTGCTGCGGCTGCTCGAGCAGCTCGTCCCGCCGGTGCGCTGAGCGGCCAGGGGTACGCCCAGACCGCCGGTGGCACAGCGACCGGCCGGTAGAAGGGCAGCATGACCACTTCCACGCGCACCCCGCTCGGCGTCACGCTCGTCGACGGGGGCGCCAACGTCGCCCTGTTCTCGAGCACCGCCGAGCGGGTCGAGTTCTGCACCTTCGACGACGACGGCACCGAGCACCGCACCGAGCTCCGCAACCGCACCGGCTACACCTTCCACGACGTCGTCCCCGGCGTGAGGGTCGGCACCCGCTACGGCTTCCGCGTGCACGGTGCGTGGGACCCGGCGAACGGCCTGCGTCACAACGGCGCGAAGCTCCTGCTCGACCCCTACGCCACCGCGATCGACGGCACCTACGAGTGGGGCCAGGCGCTCTTCGGTCACGACATGAACGAGCCCGAGCAGATCGACGAGACCGACTCGGCCAGCGCGATGCCCAAGTCCGTCGTCGCCGACCGGTCCTTCGACTGGGACGGTGACACCCTGCTGCGGACCCCGCTCGCCGACACCGTCGTGTACGAGGTGCACGTCAAGGGCTTCACGAAGCAGCACCCGGACGTCCCCGAGGAGATCCGCGGCACCTACGCCGGCATGGCCCACCCGGCGGCGATCAAGCACCTGACGGACCTCGGGGTCACCGCGGTCGAGCTGCTGCCGACGCACCAGTTCGTGCAGGACTCGACGCTCCTCGACAAGGGCCTCCGCAACTACTGGGGCTACAACAGCATCGGCTTCTTCGCGCCGCACGACGAGTACTCGTCCTCCGGCACCGCCGGGCAGCAGGTCGCCGAGTTCAAGGCGATGGTGAAGGCCCTGCACGCCGCGGGGCTCGAGGTCATCATGGACGTCGTCTACAACCACACCGCCGAGGGCAACCACATGGGCCCGACGCTGTCGTTCAAGGGGATCGACAACCAGTCGTACTACCGGCTGGTCGAGGGTGACGAGGCGAACTACTTCGACACCACCGGCACCGGCAACAGCCTGAACGTCGGGCACCCGGCGGCCCTCGGACTCATCATGGACTCGCTCCGCTACTGGGTCGAGGAGATGCACGTCGACGGCTTCCGGTTCGACCTGGCCACGACGCTCACCCGCCAGGACGGCGAGGCCGAGAAGCACTCCGCGTTCCTCGACATCATCCACCAGGACCCCGTGCTGCGCGAGGTCAAGATGATCGCCGAGCCGTGGGACACCGCCGGCTACCAGGTCGGCGGGTTCCCGGCCGACTGGTCCGAGTGGAACGGCAAGTACCGCGACGACCTGCGCGCGTTCTGGCGCGGCGACGAGGGTGCGCTCGGCGACGCCGTCCAGCGGGTCCTCGGCAGCCCCGACGTCTACGAGGGCTCGCGGCGTTCCCCGCTGTGCTCGATCGACTTCGTGACCGCCCACGACGGTTTCACCCTGGCCGACCTGACGATGTACGCCGACAAGCACAACGAGGCGAACGGCGAGGACAACAACGACGGTGAGAGCGACAACACCTCGTTCAACGGCGGCATCGAGGGCCCGACCGACGACGGCGCGGTGAACGACTACCGCGACCGGCAGCGCCGCAACTTCCTCGGCACCCTGCTGCTCTCCGCCGGCGTGCCGATGATCCTGGGTGGCGACGAGCTCGCCCGGTCGCAGGGCGGCAACAACAACGCGTACTGCCAGGACGACGAGATCTCGTGGTTCGACTGGGCCGCGGCCGACCAGGACCTGCTCGCCTTCACCACGGCGGCCATCGCGTTCCGTCGGCAGCACCAGGCGCTGCGTCCGGAGTGGTTCCGCACCGCACCGGGTGACTCGGCGTCGACGGTGACCGTGCTCCGTGCCGACGCCGCCGGGTTCGAGGACGGCGACTGGGCGGACGGCGGCAACCGGGCCGTGACGCTCGTGCTCCACCAGGGCGACGACACCGTGGCCGTGCTGCTGAACGCGTCGGACACCACGGTGGAGTTCACGCTGCCGGAGCGTCCGGGTGGGGGCAGCTGGTCCCTCGGGCTGTCGAGCGACCCCGACCAGGCCGTGGTGGGCGACGCGGCGACGCTGCTCGTGCGCGACGCGTCCTTCACCGCGCTGGTCTGAGGCGCGAGCTCGCGGGCGCGGTTTCGCTTGGTGAGCAGAAATGGTCGGGTTCCCGTTCGGGACCCGACCATTCCTGCTCACGAAGTGGTGCGCGTGGTGCTCGCGGCGCTCCTAGGCGTTCGCGCCCGCGGTCAGCACGGCTGCCGCGGGGTCGAAGTCCTCGGGCAGCGGCGGGACCGCGTCCACGGTCGACGTGATGTCGACGGCGGAACCCGACTCGGCCGCGTCACGGATGCCGAGCAGCACGTCGAGCACGTGCAGCGCGACGGCGCCGGAGGCACGCTCGGGGCGGTCCTCCGCGATGGCGCGGGCGAGCTCGACGACACCGGTGCCACGGCCCCAGGTGGAGCCGACCGCTTCGAGCGTCTCGGGCTCTTCCTGGCCGTAGCGCCAGAGCTGCGACGAGCCCTCGAACGTGTTCGGGTCCGGCAGCGAGATCGTGCCGAGCGTGCCGTTGATCTCGACGAAGCCCATGCGCGGCAGGGCGTGCTGGAACGAGAACGTCGACTGGGCGGACTGCCCGCCGGCGAACTCGATCAGGGCAGCGTGGTGCGTCGGGACCTCGACCGGGAACGTCTCGCCGGCGCGGGGGCCGGACGCGATCGTGCGACGGTCGAGCGACTTCGACGAGACGGCCTGCACGCGCGAGGCGGTGCCGAACGCGTGCACCAGGGTCGTCACGTAGTACGGACCCATGTCGAACAGGGGGCCGGCACCGGTGGCGAACAGGAAGTCCGGGTTCGGGTGCCACGCCTCGGGTCCGGGGACGTGGAACAGCGTCGTCGCGGACAGCGGCTCGCCGATGTCACCGCGGGCGATGGCCCGGAGCGCCGTCTGGATGCCCGCGCCGAGCACGGTGTCCGGAGCGGTCGCGACGCGCAGGCCCTTGGCCTTCGCCGACTCGAGCACCGCGGCGGCCGACGCGTGGTCGGTCGCGATCGGCTTCTCGCTCCAGACGTGCTTGCCGGCGTCGATGATCTGCTGGTCGACCTCGGCGTGTGCGGCCGGGATCGTCAGGTTGATCACGATCGAGATGTCGTCGCGGGCGAGGAGTTCCTCGACCGATCCCGACGAGGCGACGCCGTACTCTGCCGCCTGGGCAGCAGCGCGGTCGAGCAGCACGTCGGCGACGAAGCGGACCTCGACGTCGGCGAACTTGGTCAGGTTCTCGAGGTACTGGGTGGAGATGTTGCCGGCACCGATGATGCCGATCCCGACACGGCTCACTTGTCGTTGTCCTTGAGCCAGGTGAGGGACTCGGTGATGCCCTCGAAGACGTCGCCCTTGTACGCGTCGAACTCGACCACGCGGATCGCCTGCGGTGCGGCGCCGAGGATGGCGGTCACGTCGACGTCGCCCTGACCGGCCGGCGTCTGGTTCTCGAAGGCGCGCTGCAGTGCCTCGGGCACGATGAGGGCGCTCTCGGACGAGGGCAGCGCGGTGCGGATGTCACCGTCGACCTTGCCGTCCTTGACGTGGATCGCGACGACGCGGTCGCCCAGGCCCTTGAGCACGGCAGGGGCGTCGGCGCCACCGACGGTCGCCCAGAAGGTGTCGACCTCGAGGACGGTCTCCGGCGACAGCTGCGACACGAACAGGTCGTAGACGGTGCGGCCGTCGACCTTGTTCGTGAACTCCCACTGGTGGTTGTGGTACCCGAACTGCAGGCCACGGCCGGCGGCCTCGGCGGTCAGCTCGTTGACGCGCTCGGCGATCTTCGCGACGTCGTCGGCGGTCTGCCAGCGGTCGGTCGGGATGAACGGGTCGATGACGGTGCGGATGCCGAGGCGCTCGGCGGCGTCCCAGATCGGCGCGGTGTCCTCGGCGTCGATCACGGCGACGTGGCCGGACGGAGCCTTGAGGCCGGTGGCCGCGAACGCACGCTCGAGGTCGGTGGCGCGCTCGACGAACGCGTAGGGCTCGACGTTCTCGTACCCGATCTCGGCGACACGGGCGATGGCCTTGTCGAGGTCTTCGGCGATGGCGTCGCGCAGCGAGTACAGCTGCACAGAAGTGGTGGGCATTGCAGAGGCTCCTTCGATCCTGTCTGGGTGTCGCGGCCCGTCGAGGAGCGATGCTCCGCGGCGAGATCGATGACGACGCTACCCCAAAAACCACCCGGTGTGTAGTTTTTGCTGCCCCGTGTGACGACCCCGGTGTTGCGGACAACACGTGTCGATGTATGCTCGCGTCGGAAAAACCTTGTCAGGCAAGGTTTTCATCGACTCAAGGAGGCGTCATGAGCACACCCGAACCCGGCAGCCCGGCACTGCTCAACCCGGAAGAGGGCATCACCCAGCCCGTCAGCACGGTCAAGGTGGGCATCGGCTACCAGATCGCCCTGTTCCTCGGGCAGTTCGGCCTCTTCGTCGCGCTCATGGCGCCCGTCTACGTGAGCATGCAGCTCAAGGCGCAGGCCCTGGTCGGCGACGACGCCGCGAACGTCATCGGCTCGGTGCTGCCGATCGGCGCGTTCGGTGCGCTCATCATGAACCCCCTCGCGGGTGCCCTGTCCGACCGCACCCGCACGCGCTGGGGCCGTCGTCGCCCCTGGCTGCTCAGCGGCGTCGTGGTCTTCGCGATCGCCCTCGCCTGGATCGCCTACTCGCCCGACGTCCTCAACCTGACGCTGGCCTGGCTGCTCGCCCAGCTCGCCGCGAACGCCACGCTCGCCACCCTGCTCGCGAGCTTCGCCGACAACGTGCCGCAGCTGCAGCGCGGCCGGTCCTCGAGCATCATCGCGCTCGCGCAGAACATCGCCGTGCTCGCCGGCACCTACCTGTCGGTCTTCTTCGTCGCGAACCTGCCCGTGCTGTTCATCGCGCCCGGCATCCTGGCGATCATCCTGGTCGCCGTGTACGCTGTCGTCGCCCGTGACGACCTGCCGACCTACACGCTCAAGAAGTTCACGTTCCTGAACCTCGTCGCGTCGTTCTGGACGAACCCGGTCAAGAACCCGGACTTCGCGTTCGCCTGGTGGTCGCGCTTCCTCATCATCCTCGCGACGTTCATGTTCACGACGTACCGCCTGCTCTACATGCAGGAGCACATCGGCATCGAGAAGCCGAAGGACGCCACGGCCGCCGTCGCCTTCGGCGTCCTGCTCTACACGATCGCGCTGCTGGTCAGCGCGGCCCTGTCCGGCTGGGCGTCGGACAAGCTCGGTCGCCGCAAGGTGTTCGTCGGCGGGTCGACGGCGATGTTCGCGGTCGGGCTCGTCGCGCTCGCGCACGCCGACACGGTCACCGGCTTCTACGTCGCCGAGGTCATCATGGGCTTCGCCTACGGCATCTACTCGGCCATCGACACGGCGCTCGTCGTCGACGTGCTGCCGAACGCCGACCGGCCCGGCAAGGACCTCGGTGTCATCAACATCGCGAACGCGCTGCCGCAGTCACTCGCGCCGGCGATCGCCCTGTTCTTCCTGAAGGTCGGGTCCGACGGAGCCGCCGACAACTACGAGCTCATGTGCTGGGCCGCCGGGGCGATCGCCCTCATCGGCGCACTCGTCGTGATCCCCATCAAGCGGGTGCGGTAGCGCCCCCGTCGCGCAACGCGACAAGAGGAGGACGGGAGGCCCGTGGCGACGCCGCCACGGGCCTCCCGTCCGTCTGCCTGGTTGCGTCAGCCGGCCCCGATAGCGTGATCCACATGCTCGTCGCCGCCCCTGCCCCGTTCGACACCCCCGCAGGCCGCATCGTCGGGGCGGTCGACGGCGACGTGGTGCGGGCGCTCGGGATCCCGTACGCGCAGGCCGAACGGTTCGCCCCGCCGCAGCCGATGCCACCGTTCGATGGCGAGCTGCACGCGTCCACCCCGTCGCCGGTCGCACCGCAGCCGCACGAGGAGTTCGTCGACCTGCTGCTCAACCCGATCCAGGGCATCGAGGTCGACGAGCACTGCCAGCGGCTCTCGATCACGCTGCCCGCCGACGTGCGGCCGGACGAGCAGCTGCCCGTGATGGTCTGGATCCACGGTGGCTCGTACGTCATCGGCGGCGGCGACCTGCCGATCTACGACGCCCGCGACCTGGTGACCGAGCAGCGCGTGATCGTGGTGTCGGTCACGTTCCGGCTCGGCGTGCTCGGGTTCCTCGGTGACGGCGAGACGATCCCGGCCAACCTCGGGCTGCTCGACCTGGTCGAGTCGCTGCGCTGGGTGCACGCGAACATCGCTTCGTTCGGCGGCGACCCCGACCTGGTCACCGTCTTCGGGCAGTCGGCCGGCGGGGACGCAGCTGCGCACCTGATGATCAGTGCCGGCGCCGAAGGGCTCTTCCGCCGTGCGATCATCCAGAGCGCTCCGCTCGGGCTGTCCCGCCGTCGGGCACGGATGAACCGCGCGATGGTCCGGGCGGTCGGCACCGTGCACGCCGACACCCCGCTCGAGGACCTGCTCGACCGTCAGGCACTCGGCACCCGGGCCGCCGCGCCGTACGGGCTCGCCGCCGGCATGCCCTTCGGCACCCAGTACGGCTTCGCGCCGCTGCCCGCCGAGCGTGACCTCGACGCCGCGTGGAGCCGGGTCGCCCCCGACGTCGACGTGCTGATCGGGTCCGGTTCGGACGAGGCCGGCATGTACGTGCCGCTCGTGCCCGGCCTGCGTCGGGTCACCCGGTCACGGGTGCTGCGGTCGGCCCTGCGGTGGTGGGTCGTGCGTCCGCTGTCCGACGTCATCTACGGCCGCGATGCCCGACGGTTCACCGAACGGCACCGACGCGCCGGCGGTCGGGCGACCTCGTACCGACTGCACCGCGGTGTCACGAGCGCCCCGACCGGGGCCGTGCACATGAGCGACCTGCCGCTGCTGCTCGGTGGCCGCGAGGCCTGGGCCGGCACCCGGTTCGTCCCCGAACGCGACTGGCCCGAGGTCGAGCGCCGCGGCCGGGCGTTCCGGGCGATCTGGGCCGACTTCGCCCGCACCGGCGAGGTCCGGGCCCCTGACGACGAGACGCTGACATTCGACCGCGGCTGACCGGGAGCCGGCGACGGAGGCCTCGCCCCCTGAACTGGCGGTCGCGGGCCGCTGACCGGCCCCGCACAATCGTCAGCATGCCCACGACCGACGTCGACCTCCGCGCACGCATCGTCGCCGGGGCGATCAGTGCCTACCGAGCCGGGGACTTCCACCGTGTCGGGCCCGACGAGGTCGCCGAGCACGCCGGGGTCACGGCCGACGAGTTCCACCGGGCGTACCCGATGTGGGAACTCCTGGTGGTCGCGGTCATGGACAAGTGGAACAACGGCAGCCGACGCGAGCTCTGGCCGATCGCGGAGCGGGACGGCACGGTCGCCTACCTGCGTGCCCGTCTCGCCGCGGGCGTTGAGGATCCGGCCCTCGTGCGCCTCCGGGTCGCCGTGCTCAGCGCCGCCTCGAACCCCGACCACCCCGCCGCCGGGTGGTTCCGCACGCAGTACACGCGGGCGTTCGAGGACGTCACCCTCGCCCTGGTCCGCGACGTCGTCGCTGGCCGAGAGTCCCGTGGCGCCTCGCCCCGGCACGCCGCCGAGCAGCTCATGGCGCTGTACGAGGGGCTCCAGCTGCAGTCCGTCATCCGTGACGACGGGGAGCCGCTCAGCGCCTTCGACCGGGCGGTCGCCCGGATGCGTGTCGGCTGGGCGGCGGCACGCGTCGACGCCTGATCCGGGTCGGGCGCGCACGTCGGGTCCGGTTGGCCGGGAGGCCCATGGCGGCGGCGACTCGCGCCTGCCGGCCCGGGGAGTGGTCGCGACACACCGCACGTGCAGCGTCGCGCGGTCACGTTCCGTCGTCTGCGGGCGGCGGGGCCGACGGTCTGTGACCGCTCGGCGTGCGGGCCGCGGGGTGTCGTGACCGGTGGCGGGCTGGCGGAGCGTCCGCACCACCCCGGTCCACGGCCTGGAGGCCCGGCGCGGCTGGCAGACGTCGGTGCACCCACCTGGCATGGTCGGCCCATGGAGTACACGGACTACGACACCCGGCTCGCCGCCTACGGCGTGATCACGGACGGTGACCGCGTGCTCCTGGCGAAGCTGCGTCACCCCGACGCGGGCACGTGGACGCTGCCGGGCGGCGGGGTCGAGTTCGACGAGACCGTCGAGCAGGCCGTCGTGCGTGAGATCCGCGAGGAGACCGGGTACGAGGCCCAAGCCGGTGCCCTGCTCGGGGTCCGACACCACATCGTCCCCGCCGAACGCCGCATCCACGCCAACGGTCGCCCGATGAAGGCCGTGCAGGTGGTGTTCCGGGCGACGATCACCGGGGGAGCCCTGCGGCACGAGCTCGACGGCTCGACCGACGAGTCGCGGTGGATCCCCGTCGCCGAGCTCCCGCACCACCGCCACGGCCTGCTCGTGCCGATCGCCCTCGGCTGGGCGGGTGCCCTGTCCCGCTGACCGCGTCAACCCGCGGCCTGCTCGGTCATCGCTCACCCAGCAGGGCGGAGATGCTGTCCAGCCAGTTCTGCGTGAGGTACTCGTCCGTGAACAGGTCCCGCCACTGCTCGGTCGGCGCGAACTCCCGCTCGTCCAGGTTCCACTCCGCGCGGACCCTCGCCCGCTCCGCCAGGAGTTCCCCGCGGGTCCATTGCCGTCCCAGCACCTTCGTCATGGCCGTCCTCTCGTCGGTGAGAGGACGGTAGGACGATCAGCAGCGCCGACGCGAGCTTTCGGAATACAACATGTTCACTCCTCGATGACGCTGAGGACGTTGCCCGACGGGTCGGTGAACCAGGCGATGAGCGGGCCGCCCTTCCGGTTCACACCCCGCTCGTCGGTCACCCCCTCGTACTGCAGGAACACGACGCCCTTCGCGGTGAGCTCGTCGACCGCGGCGTCGATGTCCGGCACCGGGAAGTTCAGCACCGTGAAGGCCGCCGGTTCGTGACCCGGGCCCTTCGGGTAGACGAGCACCTGGTGTCCACCGCCGAGCTGCAGGAAGAGCATGCCGTGGTCCTCGGTGACCTCGACCCCCAGGACGTCCTCGTAGAACGCCTTCGCCTCGGGCACGTCGCGCACCGAGAACCCGCTGAACGCCTTCGTCGCATCGACCATGCGGCAAGTGAACCACCGCGGCCCGGCGTCGGTGCGCTCTGCGAGGATGAAGCCGTGAGCGACTCCGGCACGACCGTCGACCAGGCCGTCGAGCGCGCCGTCGAACTGGCCCGTTCGAGCCGCCGCACCGTGCTCGGGATCGCCGGAGCACCGGGCGCCGGCAAGTCCACGCTCGCCCGCCGCATCGTCACCGCCGTCGACGACCGCCTGGGTGCAGGCACCGCTGTGCAGGTCCCGATGGACGGCTTCCACCTGTCGAACGCGGCGCTCGACGCCCTCGGCCGGCACGACCGCAAGGGCGCGGCGGACACCTTCGACGCCGACGGCTACGTCGCGCTCGTCCGCCGACTCGTCGCCGCCGACGAGGACGTGGTGTGGGCGCCGGACTTCGACCGTCGCGTGGACGAACCCGTGGCCGGCAGCATCGCGGTACCCCGCGCCGCCCGACTCGTGGTGTCCGAGGGCAACTACCTGCTCGACGACACCGCACCGTGGTCGGCGCTGCCGACGCTCTTCACCGAGACCTGGTTCTGCGCCGTCGCCGACGACGTGCGGCTCGACCGCCTGGTCGGACGACACATGCGGCACGGCCGCGACCACGACGCCGCCCGGGCGTGGGCGGTGGAGGTGGACGGCGTGAACGCCGCGAGGGTCGCGCCCACGGTGATCCGGGCCTCCAGGACGGTGTGGACGTGACCACCGACCAACGCGACCGTCGACGACCACCAGGCGACCCCGACAACGACGTGACCCCGACCACCACGACGCACCGACACCGACCCCGACACGAGGAGCGACCATGACCATCGCCATCACCGGAGCGACCGGCAACATCGGGGGCGCCGTGAGCGCGGCGCTCGCCGCGGACGCCGTGCCGTTCCGGATGCTCGTGCGCGACGCCTCCCGTGCGCCGGAACTGCCCGGCACCGAGGTCGCCGTCGCGACCTTCGCCGACGCCGACGCGAGCCGAGCGGCGCTCGAGGGCGTCGAGGTCCTGCTCATGGTCTCGGCGGCCGAGGCCCAGGACCGCCTCGACCAGCACCGGGCGTTCGTCGCCGCGGCGGCCGACGCGGGCGTGCGGCACGTCGTCTACACGTCGTTCCTCGGCGCGGCTCCCGACGCGACCTTCACGCTCGGACGCGACCACTGGGCGACGGAGCAGGCGATCCGCGAGAGCGGGATGGCGTTCACGTTCCTGCGCGACAGCTTCTACCTGGACTTCGTCGAGGACCTGGTCGGCGAGGACGGCGTGATCCGCGGGCCGGCCGGCGACGGCGCCATGGCCGCGGTGGCCCGTGCCGACGTCGCCCGGGTCGCGACCGCGGTGCTGCACGACCCGGATGCCCACCGTGACCAGACGTACGAGCTGACCGGCCCCGAGGCGATCACCCTGGCCCAGGCGGCGGCGATCGTGTCCGAGGTCCGCGGCCGGACGGTCAGCTACCACCCGGAGACCCTCGACGAGGCGTACGCATCACGTGCGCAGTGGAACCCGGAGCCGTGGCAGGCCGACGCCTGGGTGAGCACCTACACGGCCATCGCCGAGGGGGCGCTCGCGCACGTGTCCGGTGATGTCGAGCGCATCACCGGGCGTCCGCCGATGTCCCTGCGCGAGGTGCTCGCCGCGAGCTGAGCCGTGGTGGCGGTGCGCACCGGGTCCGACGGACGGCCCGGGCAGCCCGCAGTGCCACACGGTCCAGGCGATGCCGTCCGCCCGGCGCGGCTGCATCGGCAGGCGTGCGTGCCGGGTGCCGCTGGTGAGTGCTCGGCAGCCCCCGGCCAGTGCGGCGCGCAGGACCGGGTCGGTGCGGGGCGCGTGGGCCTCGACGACGAGGACGCGCAGGCCGTCGGCGATCCTCCGGCGGATCTGGTGCGTCGTGAAGACGGGCACGGTGCCCGAGAACCCGCCGTCCGTCAGCACTGGCAGCCCGGTCGCGTCGATCACGGGTGCGGAGATGTGCCACGTGTCCGTCATGAAGAGCGGTTCGTCGTGCCGGTACCCCTCCAGGCGTCGCGCGGTCGCGACGAGCCGGCTGAGGGCACGCGGGTAGGGCGTCGACCCGCCCCACGGGTCCGGGCGCGACACGTGGAAGACGTCCGGGCTGCCGACCGGGATCGGCCAGCGCGCGGGCCACGGCCCGACCGACGCGTCGACGCCGCTGCCGTCGCGGGTCGCGTCGAGGGCCTGCAGTGAGAACGCGGCGGGTCCGGCGACGAGCGCGAGCCCGGCTGCCAGCGCGATGACCGTCCGGGAGGCCCGGTGCCGGTCCGGCCCGCGCGTCGCCTCCCAGCGGGGTCGCCGCCACACCGCCACCAGCGTCGCGACGACGGCGACCGTCGAGACGGTGATCGCGGGCACGGCGAGCACGCTCGGCATCGCGGTGCCCCGAGCGAGGAACACCACCCATCCGAGCTGCGCCACGGCGAGGACGACCGGGAGCGCCCGGAGCCCTCGAGCCTGCGCCCGGACGAGCCCGACCGCACCGCGCCACCCGAGGGCTGCGAGCAGGGCGAGCTGCACGCCGATCGCGGCGACGTAGGCGGTGTGCGGCACCGCGGCCACCGAGAGCACGGCCGCCGCGGTGGCGAACCAGACCACCAGGACGGCCAGGGTGGCAGCTCCGGCGCGGGTGTCGAAGGCGTGCCCGAACGGGGAGCCGAGGGTGCCGGGTCGCTCCGCACGGCGGCGGACGAGCACAACGGCCGCGACCACCACGCCGAACACCGCCGCGGGCAGGAGCCAGGCGACCTGTGACGCCAGGTGCGGTCCGAGCAGCTTGCCGAACCCGGCCGGACCACCGCGCCAGGTGTGCGGACCGAACGGCACCGTGAACGACCGGACGGACCCGGGCACCGCGCCGGGCAGGAACCGGTCGATGCCGTTGTACCCGAACACCATCGCGAGCGGACTGTCGTCGGTGGAGCCGTCCGCCCACGGCCGCGAACCCGACGGCGTGAGCGCCAGCGCGGTGACCCACGACACCGACGCCAGGACCGCGACGATCCCGAGCACCCCGGCACGGACCACCCGGGTGCCGAAGCGGAAGGGACGGCCGTCGTGTCGGGCCGAGGCCAGCAGGGTGCCGAGCAGCAGCGCCGGCAGGACGAACCAGGCCTGCACCATCTTCGCCTGGAACCCGACGCCGACCGCCAGGCCCGCGGTGACGAGCGGCCACCAGCGCCCGGTCAGTGCCGCGTGCTGCCAGCACAGCAGGGCGACGGCCAGCGCGGCGGTGACCATGCCGTCCTCCATCGGGTGCGCGAACATCGACACGAAGACCGGCGTCGATCCGGCTGCTGCGGCAGCGACGAGGCCCGTCCCGACGCCGGCCCAGCGGAGTCCGACCAGGGAGCAGGCCCACAGGGTGACGAGCCCCTCGACGACCTGCGGGAACGCGAGCGCGGCGGTGGAGTGCCCGAACAGCCGGATGCTCAGCGCCTGCGGGACGGCGAAGCCGCTGAGCTTGTCGAGCGTCACCGTCGCGGAGGGGTCGAACGCGCCCGAGAACAGCGCCGGCCACGACTCGGACATCGACCGCGCCGACGCCTGGTAGAAGCTGAAGTCCCCGCCACGGCCCAGGTTCCAGGCGAGCAGCACGGTCATGCCGGCCGCGATCACGAGCAGGGTGAGCCGTGCTGCGAGCGGCTGGTCCCGCCACCGGGCGGGTCGTCGGATGTCCACTCTCCGGACCTTGGCCGTCCGGGATGACGACCGGCCGGGACCGTGCCGCCAGCTGGCCCCGAAGCCGGTCCGCGCGCTGAGGGGTCGTGCGGGTGCGGCCCCCGTCGGTCAGCGCCTCGGGGGTCGAGCCGGAGCGGGGTCTCAGCCGGCGTCCGGGTTCGGGGTCAGGACACCCGTCGCGCGGCGAACGTCCCGACGACACCGAGGGTGAGCACTGCGACGAGCACGACGAGCAGCGGTGCCGTCCAGTTCCCCGTCGCACCGTGCAGGGCACCGGCGACGAGCGGCCCGGCCGACCCGAGCAGGTACCCGCCGCCCTGCACGAACGCGGACATCCGGCGGGCGTCGGCGTCGCTCGAGACGATCCGCACGATGACGATGAAGATCACGGTGATGCCACCGCCCTGGGCTGCGCCGCCGAGCACGGACCACAGCAACCAGAGCTGCGGGGCGAACAGCAGCCCGAGGGGCATCGCCAGCCACAGGGTGCCGACCAGGGCGATGATCGCCGCCGGACGCCACCGGGTCGCGAGCAGCGGGACACCGAGCGCCCCGACGACGGCCAGGATCTGGAACACCGACGAGCTCGCGCCCGACGACGCCTTCGAGAAGCCGATCTCGTCGTGCAGCAGCGTCGGGATCCACGCGGTGAGGGCGTAGTACGAGAACGCCTGGCCACCGAAGGCGAGTGTCAGGCCCCAGGTGATGAGCCGTCGTGCCGGCCGGATCGGTTCGGCGGCGGCGACCCGTGCGGCCTCGGCGGCGCGGGCGGTCCGGATCGCCCCGGTGTCGAGCACCTGGTCGATCGGGCCGGTGACGGGCAGCGGTTCGTCCCGCTCGGACGGCAGCGGACGTCGCCAGGCGGCGCGAGCACCGACCGTGTAGGTCCAGGCAGCGGCGGCGATGAGTGCGAACACCGCCCAGATCGCGATGGCGACCGGCCACCCCCACAGTGCGGCCAGGGGAGCGGTGCCGAGCGACGTGATCATCGACCCGACGTTGAGCGCCGACGTGTAGACGCCGGTGACCAGGCCGACGCGTTCCGGCGAGGTGTCCCGCCGGATGACCACCGGGATCACCACGTTGCCGATCGTGATGCCGATGCCGATGACCGCGGTGCCGATCAGCAGCGCCGCCGACGAGGGCATCGAGCGCACGACGGTGCCGACGAGCACGATGACGAGCGACAGGGACACCGCGCGCTCGGGGTCGGCCTTCGCGATGACCCAGCTGGCGAACGGCGTCGCGAGGGCGAAGCACAGCACCGGGATCGTCGTCAGCAGCCCGGCGATCGTCGCGGTCAGGCCGAGGTCGGCGCGGACGTCCCCGATGACCGGGGCGGTCGCGACGATCGGGCCGCGGAAGTTCAGGGCGATCAGGACGATGGCCGCCGGCAGCAGCCAGGCGGCGCCGCGGAGGCCCCGGCGTGCGACGTCGTTCATGCGGACGGCGTCGCGGACGGCAGCAGGATCGGCAGCAGGTCGAGCGGGGTGGCGGCGCGGGCGATGGTGCCCTCGGCCTCGTCGGGGGAGCCGTAGCCCCACTCGGCGAAGACGACCGGGACGCCGTGCACGGTCGCGCCCTCGACGTCGTGCTTCCGGTCGCCGATCAGCACCGGGCGGCTGGTGTCGAAGCCGTGGGCCTCGAGGCGTCGCAGTGCCTCTTCGACGACGTCGGCCTTGCTCGACCGCACCTCGTCGTCGCTCGCACCGGTGATGATGTCGATGTCCCCGGTGAGCCCGTAGTGCTCGAGGATGTAGGTCGCCGGGGTCTCCGGCTTGCTCGTCGCCGTCGAGATCGGCAGCCCCGCCTGGTGCAGGGTGCGCAGCACGACGTCGATGTCCGGGAACATCGCGGAGTCGAGCGCCCCGTGCGAGAAGTAGTGCTCGCGGTAGACGGCGAGGGTGCGGTCGGCCAGTTCGTCGTCCATGCCCATCGCGATCCGGAACGTGTCCATGATCGGCGGGCCCACGAACGACATCAGGGTGTCGCGGTCCGGCACCGGGACGCCGACGGTGCGGAAGGTGTGCGTCAGGCTCTCGAGGATGCCCGGCGCGGAGTCGCTGATGGTGCCGTCGAGGTCGAACAGGATGGCGGAGAACGGGCTGGTCATGTCCTGTCCACCCTAGCCGGGACGTGGCGGCGACCATCCGGGATCCGTCGGCGGCGGGGCGGGGCGAGCCGCGCCTCCAGGCCCGACGGCCGGACGGCCGGACGGCCCGATGCGGCTCAGAACAGGCGGGTGTGGCCGCCCTCGATGCCGCGCATCGCGTCGTAGTCGAGCACGAGGACGCGGATACCGCGGTCCTCGGCGAGGGTGCGTGCCTGCGGTGCCACCGTCTGCGCTGCCAGCACGCCCTGCACCGGGCGCAGGTGCGGATCGCGGTTCATGAGCTCGAGGTACCGGGTGAGCTGCTCGACCGCGTCGATGTTGGCGTTGCGCTTCATCTCGACAGCGACGCTCGCCCCTGCGTCGTCACGGGCCAGGATGTCGACCGGCCCGATCGCCGTCATGTACTCGCGGCGGACCAGGGTGTGGCCGTCACCGAGGAGCTCGATCTGCTCGGCCAGGAGTTGCTGCAGGTGCGCCTCGACCCCGTCCTTCACCAGGCCCGGGTCGACGCCCAGGTCGTGGGTCTCGTCGGACACGACCTCGTACAGGGAGACGATGAGCTTGTCCTGCGTCTTCTTCTGCGTCACCGTCCACACCTGGGTGATGCCGGCGACCGACTGTTCCTCGTCCGGCTCGGTGATCTCGATCGAGCAGGGCGGGCTCATCCAGTTCAGCGGCTTGTAGCTGCCGCCGTCGGAGTGCACGAGCAGGGAGCCGTCCGCCTTGAGCATGAGCAGGCGGGTCGCGAGCGGCAGGTGGGCTGAGAGCCGGCCCGCGTAGTCGACGGAGCACCGGGCGATGACGAGACGCACCCCGGAAGCCTAACCGGCGTCGTGTGATCGGCCGGACGAGGCGCGCAGCCTGTGCAGCCCGCACGGATTCACATGCCCGTAACGACGCTCTGCACATGTACCGCAATCCGAAGCCGTCCTACCGTGGCTGACACCCCGATCGGCCCACGCCGACACCCCTCCCCGAGGAGCCACGATGGCCAGCGAGACCGCAGTGTCAGCACCACGAACCCCCCGTTCCGAGTCGGTCGCCGTCGACGACTACTCGCTCAGCCGAGTCCCGATGTCCGCGCGCTACGGCTGGTTCCAGGTCGCCGTGCAGCGCTTCGGGCAGATCTCGGCCCTGTCCCAGTTCCTGCTCGGTGCGACGCTCGGCTTCGGCATGAGCTTCTGGGACGCCTTCTGGGCGATCACCCTCGGCGCCGTGATCCTGGAGATTGTCTCGGTCCTCGTCGGCGTCATCGGCGTCAAGGAGGGCCTGAACACCTCGGTCATCGCCCGCTGGACCGGGTTCGGCAAGGCCGGCTCGGCGCTGGTCGGACTGGCGATCGGGCTGAGCCTGATCGGCTGGTTCGGCATCCAGTCGGGTGTCTCGGCGGCCGGCCTCGTCTCGATCCTGCCGATCCTGCCCGCCTGGGCGTGGTCGCTCGTGTTCGGGCTGCTCGTCACCGCGATCGTCCTGCGCGGGTTCCACTCGATGCAGTGGCTGGCGAACGTGACCGTGCCGCTGTTCCTGGTGCTCGTCGGCTGGGCGGTCATCGTCGAGCTGAGCCGGCACTCGATCGCCGAGCTCGCCGCGCGTGCCCCGGCCGGTCCGGAGCTGAGCTTCGTGGCCGGCACCACCCTGGTGGCGGGCGGGTTCATCGTCGGTGCGGTGATCACGCCGGACATGACCCGCTTCAACCGGTCGGTCGGCGACGTCGTGAAGCAGACGCTGCTCGGTGTGACCCTCGGCGAGTACGTCATCGGCCTGGCCGGTGTCCTGCTCGCCCACGCCGTCGGATCCGCGGACATCACCCGCGTGATCACGTCAAGCGTCGGCTGGGTCGGCATCCTCGTGATCCTGCTCGGCACGTTCAAGATCAACGACTGGAACATCTACAGCTCGAGCCTCGGCGTCACGAACTTCATCGACGCGGTGTTCGGCAAGCAGGTGAACCGCGGGCTCGTGACGCTCGTGATGGGCGTCGTCGGCTCGGTGCTCGCCGCGGTCGGGTTCCTCGGGGCCCTGACACCGTTCCTGTCCGTGCTCGGGGTCGTCTTCCCGCCGATCGCCGGGATCATGGTGGCGGAGTACTTCGTCGTGAAGCGCTGGCGCCGCGAGCTGAGCGACGCCGAGAACATCCCGGCGACCTCGCCCACCTGGGTGCCGGCCACCCTGGTCATCTGGGCGGTCGCCTCGCTCATCGGGTACTTCGTCGCCGTCGGCATCCCGTCGATCAACTCCGTGGTCATCGCCTTCGTGCTCTACGTGGTCGCCGGCAAGGTCGGGCTGATCCGCGGCGTCGGGGTCAGTCGGACCGAGGCCGCGCCGGCTGCCACCGAGGCCCCGGTCGCCGAAGCACCGGCCACCCCCGCCGCCTGACCCGGGCGCTCCCCGAACGGCCGGTCGCGTCGCCGCACCCCTGATCCGCGCGACGGCGCGGCCGGTCCCCACTCCACGAACCAGCACCACCCCGCGAACACCCCGCACCCGCACCACCGCACCCGCACCCGCACCACCGAAGGGAACCCCCATGCGCATCGGCATCGACGTCGGCGGCACCAACACGGACGCCGTCCTGATGGACGGCAGCACCGTCCGTGCGGCGGTCAAGCGGTCCACCACCCCCGACGTCACCTCGGGCATCGTCGCCGCGCTCGACGGTCTGCGCGAACAGCACGCCTTCGGCCCCACGGACATCGACGGCGTGATGATCGGCACCACCCACTTCATCAACGCCCTGGTCGAGGCACGCGGCCTCGCCCCGACCGCCGCGGTCCGCCTGGGCCTGCCGGCGACGGCGTCGCTGCCGCCGTTCACGGACTGGCCCGCCCACCTGGTGTCGGCCGTGCACGCACAGCCGTTCCTGGCCCACGGCGGCCACGAGTTCGACGGCCGCGTCATCTCGGAGCTCGACCCCGAGGAGCTCAAGCGGCACGCCGGTGCCATCGCGGCCGCGGGCATCCGTTCCGTCGCGATCTCGTCGGTGTTCTCCCCGATCAACGACGAGTTCGAGCAGCGTGCGCAGGAGATCATGGCCGCCGAGCTCGGGCCGGACGTGGCGTTCTCGCTGTCGTCCGAGATCGGTCGCATCGGCCTGCTCGAGCGCGAGAACGCGACGATCATCAACGCGGCGCTCCGCGAGCTCGCCGACCGCATCGTCGACGGGCTGTCCGGTTCGGTCACGGGCAGCGGCATCGACGCGCCGCTGTTCCTGAGCCAGAACGACGGCACCCTGATGGACGTCGAGTACGCCCGGCGCTACCCGGTCGCGACGTTCGCCTCGGGCCCGACGAACTCGATGCGCGGCGCAGCGGTGCTGTCCGGCTTCGACACCTGCGCGGTCGTCGACGTCGGCGGCACGACGAGCGACGTCGGCGTCCTGACCGCGGGCTTCCCGCGTGAGGCCACGGGCGAGGTCGCCGTCGCCGGCATCCGCACGAACTTCCGGATGCCCGACGTCCTGTCCGTCGGCATCGGCGGCGGCTCCCGCATCCGCGAGGACGGCAGCGTCGTCGGGCCGGACTCCGTCGGGTACCGCCTGACCGAGGAGGGCCTGGTCTTCGGCGGCACCACCCTGACCGCCACCGACGTGGCCGTCCGCGGCGGGCGTGGCGCGATCGGGGACCCGTCGCTCGTCGCCGGGGTGCCGGCCGAGGTCGCCGCCCGCGCGCTCGACGTCATCGCGGAGCGCGTCGCCGACATCGTCGAGCGGATGCGCACCTCGTCCGACCCGCTGCCCGTCGTGGCGGTCGGCGGCGGCTCGGTGCTGCTGCCGGACACCCTGCCCGGACTCGGCACCGTGCACCGCCCGGAGCACTACTCGGTCGCCAACGCCATCGGTGCGGCGATCGCGCAGGTCAGCGGCGAGGTCGACAAGGTCTACGCGATCAGCGACGGCCGCCGGTCCGCCGTGGTCGACGAGGCCCGGCAAGAGGCGGTCGACCGTGCCATCGCGGCCGGCGCCGACCCCGGCTCGGTGGACATCGTCGACTTCGACGAGGTCCCGATCCCGTACCTGCCGGGCAACGCGACGCGGATCCGCGCCAAGGCCGTCGGCGACCTGGCACTCGGGGCGCTGGTCCGATGAGCGCCACGCAAGCCGCCCCCACAGCACCCCTCCTCACCGCCATCGGCGCCGACTGCTCCGCCCTCGCCCGCGGCGCCGCGATCCTCGGCACCGGCGGCGGCGGTGACCCCTACATCGGCCGCCTGCTCGCCGAGGCCGCCGTCCGCGCCCACGGCCCGGTCGAGATCGTCCAGGTCGAGGACCTGCCCGACGACGCCGTGGTGCTCTCGGTCGCGATGATCGGCGCCCCCACGGTGATGGTCGAGAAGCTGCCGTCCGCCGGCCAGTTCGCCGAGGCCATCCGCAGCCTGTCGGCGTTCCTCAACGTGACCCCGACCCACCTGGCCTGCATCGAGGTCGGCGGCGTGAACTCGACGACCCCGATCGTCGCCGCGGCCGAGCTCGGCCTGCCCCTGGTCGACGGCGACGGCATGGGCCGCGCCTTCCCCGAGGTGCAGATGGTGCTGCCGACCCTGTCCGGGGTCAGCGCGACACCGATGGCCCTGGCGGACGAGAAGGGCAACACCGTCGTCTTCGACACGGTCGACAACCGGTGGGCGGAGCGGCTCGCCCGCACGGCGACGGTCGAGATGGGCTGTTCCGCGATCACGGCGCAGTACGCCATGTCCGGCGCGCAGGTGAAGGAGTCGTTCGTCCGCGGCAGCCTGTCGCTGAGCGTCCGGCTGGGTGAGACGCTGGTCCGCGCACGCAGCGAGAACGCGGACCCCGTGACGGCGGTCACCGAGGTGCTCGGCGGCACGGTCGTGTTCGAGGGCAAGGTCGCCGACATCGAGCGCGAGACCGTCACCGGGTTCGCCCGTGGCACGGCCCGCATCGCCGGTTCCGGCAGCGACACCGGCCTGGAGGCGGTGCTCCGGTTCCAGAACGAGCACCTGCTGGTCGAGGTGGCCGGCCAGGTCCGCACCACGGCTCCCGACCTCATCATCACCTTGGACGCCGAGACCGGCGAGCCGATCACCACCGAGGCCCTGCGCTTCGGCGCCCGCGTCCGGATCGTCACCGCACCGGCCGACGAGCGCTGGCACTCCCCGGACGGCCTGCGCCTGGCCGGCCCGCGGTACTTCGGCTACGACACCCCCGCGGTCCGCCACGACGGCACCACGAGCGCGGGCGAGACGAACACGGGAGCGCACCGATGAGCTGGATCCTCGACGTCGACGACCTGCCCGACCTGGCCCGCGGCGCCGCGCTGCTCGGCACCGGCGGCGGAGGCGACCCCACCATCGGGATGCTCCTGGTCCGTGCCGCGATCGAACAGCACGGCCCCGTCACGATCCTCGACCCGTCCGAGGTGCCCGACGACGCCCTCGTCATCCCCACCGCGCAGATGGGCGCACCGACCGTGGTGCTCGAACGCATCCCGGCCGGACCGGAACCCCTCGGCGCCCTCCGTCGGCTCGAAGCCCACCTGGGCCGGACGGCGACCGCGACGATGCCCATCGAGTGCGGCGGCATCAACTCGATGATCCCGCTGCTCGTCGGCGCCACCGGCGGCCTGCCCGTCGTCGACGCGGACGGCATGGGCCGCGCGTTCCCCGAGCTGCAGATGGAGACCTTCTCGGTCTACGGCGTCCCCGGCAGCCCGCTCGCGATCAGCGACGAGAACGGCCACGGCGTCATCATCGAGACCGGCACGGACAACAAGAAGATGGAGTGGCTCGCCCGCGGGGTCACCATCCGGCTCGGCGGCGTCGCCTACATCGCCGAGTACGCCATGTCCGGCCGCCAGGTGCGGGAGACCGCCGTCCCACGCACGCTCTCCCTGGCACTCGCCGTCGGTCGGGCCATCCGGGTCGCCCGCGAAGCCCACCGCGACCCGATCGACGCGCTCGCCGAGGCCCTCGGCGCGACGATCTACACGCACCTGCGCGAGCTGTTCGACGGCAAGGTCGTCGACGTCGAGCGCCGCACGGTCGACGGGTTCGCCCGCGGTCGTGCCACCGTGCAGGGGACCGACGGCTCCGAGCTCGAGCTCCGGTTCCAGAACGAGAACCTCGTCGCCCGGCGGGACGGTCAGCTCGTCGCCGTCGTGCCCGACCTGATCTGCGTCCTCGACGCCGAGACCGCCGAGCCGATCACCACCGAACGCCTGCGGTTCGGGCAGCGCGTGCGGGTGATCGGGATCTCGACCCCCGACCTGATGCGGACCCCGGAGGCGCTCGCCGTGTTCGGGCCGTCGTGCTTCGGGCTCGACGAACCGTTCGTCCCGGTCGAGGACCTGCACGAGCACGTCCGCCCGACCGCCCCGGCGGTCGGCTGACGAACGGCCGCGCGCCGACCCCGGCGCCCGGCCCAGGCACCCGACCACGGCAGCAGAATGGACCCATGGACCAGGGTGAGCGGCGGGGCGGCGGTGTGGCGGGCCTCCAGGCCGACGACGCGACCGTCTTCGGACGCGGCACCGCCCTGCTCGGCTGCGGCGGTGGCGGCCGCGTCGACCACATGGTCAGCGCACTCCGCTTCGCACTCGGCGACCGCAGCGTGCCGGTCGTCGACCTCGACGACCCCGCGCTCGGCTCGGTGGTGGCCGTCGGGCTGATCGGGTCGACGACCGTGCTCGAGGAGAAGATGCCGAGCGGCGAGGAGCTGCCGGCCGCGCTCGCGGCGGTCGAACGCTGGACGGGCGTCCGCGCCGACGCCGTCGTCGCCGCGCAGATCGGCGGCGTGACCGGACCGGCCGCGGCCCTCACCGCCCACGCCGCCGGACTGCCGCTCGTCGACGCGGACCTGGTCGGCCGCGCGGTCCCGCGCATCGACCAACTGTCGGTCTTCGTCGGCCCGACCACGACGGTCACGGCAGCCGCGGCCACCACGAGCGGTCTGCGGATCGTGGTCGACGCCCGGCACCCCCACGACGTCGAGACGGTCTGGCGCGAGGCCGTCTCGCACAGCGGCGGCTGGGCGGCCTTCGCGATCGGTCCGGTCCCGGTGGCGCTGCTGCGCGAGCGGGCCGTCGTCGGCAGCGTGCAGCGCGCCCTCCGGATCGGACGCGCAGCCGGCGGCGCACGCGACGCGGCGGAACTCGCCGCGCTCATCGGCGGCCGCGTCGTCGCGCAGGGCCGGGTCATCGACGTCCAGCGCGAGGGGGACGCGCTCGCGTTCGTGCGCAGTAGCTTGGCCATCCGCGACGCCGGCACCGGCGCGCTCGCCCGGGTCGAGGCGGGCAGCGAGTACGTGCACTGCCTGGTCGACGGCCTGCCGGTCGCCAGCACGCCGAGCGTCATCACCGTCGTCGACGCGCGCTCGCTCGCGCCGGTGGCGACCGACCGCACGCGGGTCGGCAACGAACTCGCGGTGCTCGTGCTGCCGTCGGCGCCGTGGTGGTGGGCGGACCCCGACCGCACCGCGCGCATGGGGCCGCGGGCGTTCGGCATCGACGCGGACGTCGTGCCCGAGGCCGTGGGCCAGGTGCTCGCGTGAACGCCGTCGGCGACCTGCTCCCGCTCCTGCCGCCCGGCACCCGCCTGCTCGTCGGCCCCGGCAGCACCGCGGTCCGCAGCGTCCGCGGGGTCGTGGGGACCCCGGACCAGGTCGGCCGGTCCCTGGCGCAGGGTGACGACGTCGTCGTGCTGCTCACCCCCGTCGACCGCGCGGACGCGCGCTTCGACGTGCTGCTGCGCCGGGCGTCCGCGGCCGGCACCACACTGCTCGTCGTCGACGGGGCACTGGAACTCGGCCCCGGCAGCACGACGCTCGCCGACCGGCTCGGTGTCGCCGTGCTGGCGACCCCGGACCCGTGGGCGACATCGGTCCGCCTGCACGAACTCATCGGCACCGGGATGGGTCCGGCGGCCCGGGCAGCCCTCGACGCCTCCCGCGTCGCGCTCGACGCCGGCCCCGAACTCGACGACCTGTTCGCCCGGCTCGACCGCTCGCTCGGTCACCCGGTGCGGTTCCTCGACGCCTCGGGCCTGGCACTCCGCGGAGCCGCCGTCGACGACGCGGCCCGCACCGTGCTCGTCCGCCGCGCCGGCACGAGCGACGTGCTGACCGCCGAGGGCGTCGACGAGACGCTCGTGGCGATCCCGGTCGGCACCGGCATCGGACCGCGCGCCTGGCTGGCCGTCGGCCTGCCCGTCCCGATCGCCGCCGAACAGCAGGTGGTCGCGAGCGCCCTGCAGGTCGCCGCCGTCGCCGTCGGGCACCGGTTGCTGCTCACCCGGCTCGACGACGAGCGCGACGCCCGCTACCGGATGGCGATGCTCGACGAACTCCGTGCGGCCGACGGGGCGCCTGCGCCACAGCTCGTGCAGCGGACCATCGCCGCCGGGTGGCGGCTGGACGCCTGGCACGTCGGTGCGCGCGTGGTCGCGCGGCAGGGCGTCGACCTGGTCGCGCTCCGCCAGCAGGTCGACGCCGCGGTGCGCGCCGAGGGACTCGACGCGGTCGTCGTCGAACAGGCGGACGGCTGGGTGCTGTGGCTGTCGGAACCCGACGAACCCGGCCGGGAGGCAGTGGCCGACATCGCGGGTCGGCTGCGGCGCGCGCAGAACACGCTCCGCACCACCGTGGAGACCAACGTGGGCGTCGGCAGTCTGCAGGCGGGCCCTGCCGGGCTGGTGCGGACGCTCGGCGAGGCGGGCGACGCCGCCCGTCTGGCCGCCAGCCGTCCGGAGTCGGGGCACTTCGTGCACGTCGACCGGCTCGGGCTCGCGCAGCTGCTGCTCGCATGGACGCAGACGGACACGTTCCTGCCGGCCTCGCGGCAGTTGCTCGCACCGCTCGAACGCGGTGGCGGTGCGCTCCTGACGACGCTCGCCGCCTACCTGGACGCGGAGTCGTCGATCGCCGAGACCGCAGCGGTGCTCGGGGTCCACCGGAACACGGTGTCCGACCGCATCGCGCGGGTGGAGCGGCTGCTCGGGGTCGCCCTGTCCGACCCGGAGACCCGGCTCGCCCTGCACCTGGCGACGCGGGCGCGGGCCGGGGACGGCGGCTGAGGGCGGGCTGCGTCAGCTGCGGCTGGTCTCGCTCGTCTCGTCGGTCTGGCTGGCCTTCTCGGTCTCGCGCTTCGTCGTCCTGCTCGTCTTGGCGGTCCCGCGGGCGGGCCGGGCGGCGGCGCCGGTCTCGCGCGCTGCTCCCGAGGCCAGGCCGGCCGCGATGATGAACACGAACACGATCAGCAGCGCCCCGAGCAGGCCGATCTCCTCGCCGAGGAACCCGATCAGGGGCGGTCCGGCCAGGAACGCCACGTAGCCGATCGTCGCGACGGCGCTGACCTTGGCGGCCGCGGTGCGGGGGTCGTCGGCCGCGGCGGACATGCCCATCGGGAAGCCGAGGCTGGCACCGAGGCCCCAGAGCACGACGCCCACGATCGCGAGCGGCACGTTGTCGATGAAGATGAGCATGCCGAGGCCGACCACCGCGACGGCGGCGCTGATGCGCAGGATCGGCACGCGGCCGAACTTGTCGATCAGCGGGCTGCCGGCGACGCGGCCGGCGGTCATCGCGGCCAGGAAGACCGTCAGCACGGCAGCACCGCCGGCGTTGTCGAGCCCGTGGCCGTCGATCATCGCGAGGGGCAGCCAGTCGTTCGCGGACCCCTCGGCCAGCGCCATGCCGAGCACGATCACGCCGATGAGCAGTGTGGAGGGCTGTGCCCAGACCTGCCAGCGGGTGAGCGGCGTCGCGACCGGGCTGGTGTCGGTCGACACCGGCTGCTCGAAGCGGTGCTCGTCCTGGAACTTCGCGACGGCGACGAGCATGGCGGCGCTCGTGATGACGACGAGCACGATGAAGTGCCACGAGACCGGGATCTCGAACCGCTCGGCCAGCGCACCGAGGCCGGCACCTGCGAGCGTGCCGAGGCTGAACGCGGCGTGGAACAGCGGCATGATCGTGCGTCCGCCGGCCTTCTCGGCGGCGGCGCCGGAGACGTTCATCGACACGTCGCACAGGCCGTTGCCGAAGCCGAACGCGATGAGCGCGATCCAGATGGCGGCGAAGCCCCACCCGAGCGTGACCGCGACCCCGGCGAAGATCATCCCGACCGCCAGGCACGCCGCAGCCACCTGCACGCCCCGCCTCGCACCGAGCTTCGCGACGATGTGCCCGGCGAAGGTCAGACCACCGATCGAGCCGACGGCCATGCCGAGCACGAGCAGGCCCATCTCGAACGTGCTCGCCCCGAGGGAGTCGCGGACGCTCGGGATCCGGCCCAGCCACGTCGCGATGTCGAGCCCGGACAGGGTGAACACCACGAACACCGCGATGATCCAGGCCTTGGTGGTCGGGACGGTGCGGGTGGACGGCGTCGTCATGGTGGTTCCCATCGTGCTGCGGCGCGCGCGGTGCTGCGCGTTCTGGTGCGTGTCGGTGCTGGTCTTGCGGCTGTCGAATCGATTCGACTGCTCGTTCCGGCTACGCTAACGGGCGATGGACGAACCGGCAACAGGACCCGGCGCGTCGCCTTCCCGCGGCGGCGTCACCCGTTCGTCGCGCCCGACGCTGGCAGCGGTCGCCCGTGCTGCCGGTGTCGCGCCGTCGACGGCCTCGCTCGCGTTCAGTGGTCTCGGCCCGGTGTCCGAGGACGCCAAGGCCCGCGTGCTCGCCGCCGCTGCCGACCTCGGTTACGGCGGCCCCGATCCCCGTGCCCGTTCGCTGCGCCGCGGTCGTTCCGGCGTCATCGGCGTCGTGATGGACGAGCGCCTGAGCGATGCGTTCCGTGACCCGGTCAACGTCCTGACGCTCGACGGCATCGCCGAGGTCGCCGGTGCCGCAGGTGCCTCACTACTGCTCGTCCGGAGTCCGCTCGACGACGAGCAGGGTGCCGGCCCGTTGGTCGACGCCCCGATGGACGCCGTCGTGCTCGTCGGGTGCAACGTCCGGATCGACCCCGCCGTCGCCGTGCTGCGTCGTCGGCAGATCCCCGTCGTCGCGATCGAGGCGGACGAGATCGAGGGCGCTGTCCCCGTCCAGCTCGACAACCGCGATGCCTCACGCCGTGCTGCCGAGTACCTGCAGGAGCTCGGGCACCGGGACGTCACCGTCGTGACCCTGCCCCTCGATGCCGCACGCCGCCGTGGACCGATCGACGCAGCCCGGCAGGCCGAGGGCATCGCCTTCACCACCCTCGAACGCCTGCGTGGTGTGCGCCAGATCTACCCGGACGCCGTCGCGATCGAGACCGCCGGCAGCTCGGTGGAAGAGGGGCGCCTCGCCGGCACCGAACTCTTCGCGCCGGACGGCCCGCGCCCCACCGCCGTCATCGCGCAGAGTGACCTGATCGCCGTCGGAGTGATCTCGGCTGCACTCGATGCCGGACTCCGTGTGCCCGAGGATGTCAGCGTCGTCGGCTTCGACGGCATCACCGTGGACGACAGCCTGCTCCACCGCACCCCGATCCGGCACCTGACCACCCTGGTGCAGCCCTTCGTGCAGAAGGGCCAAGCCGCCGCCCGTGCCGCCCTGGCCATGCTCGAGGGTGCGGAGCCGCAACCGGCGTCGTTTACCTCGGAGTTGCGGGTGGGGGACACGACGGGGCCGCCGCCCGGCGGAGGTTCGGATTGACGCCAGCCCACATCCGACAGACGTGTGGCATTGGGCCTAGACCGTTGCACAGTCCAGAGGCGGAGGTGCTCTGACTGACCCCAGAATCACACTTGTCCGACCGTCCGTCGGTGCCGTGATGTGATGTCGATGCGCAACCAGCCTCGACACCTATGATGTTGACTTTGTTGGCGTTGGCGTTGGCGTTGGCGTTGGCGTTGGCGTTGGCGGGCGCAGGGGCTTTTAATCCCCGATGCTCCAGAAGGATCACCGCGTACGCGTCGGTGTCCGGTGTACTAGTCGCCGCTGGCGTGGGCAGGCCAAGCACGCGACTACCCCGTCTTCGCGGACAGTTCCGCCGTCATGCTCCAGCCTCGATTCTCCTTCCAGGACAACGTCACCCAGCACCCTTTCGCTTTCTTATCGGCAGGGTGCACGAAGACGCCGACGATGGTCGTAACGACAGCATCGTTATAGGTGACCTTGGCACCCGGTTTCAGAAGCGGCTCGCAGACCTTCCACGCTTTGACCGCTTCGGAACGTTGGTCCGGTGTTACCGCAGACACGAAGCGACCCTCGTCGTGATCCTTCAAGCCCTCGACCGCCGCTTGTCTCGCTGCGACCTCCGAAGCGTCCGAAGGTTCACCTCCGACGTCTGTAGGGACGTTGTGTCCTGAGCAACCGACCAGTGCGATTGCCGCGAGGATCCCGACGCTCGCGATCAGAGTAGTGCGTGAGTGATTGCGTGCAGGCTTCATCTCAAATTCCGTAAGGATTGACGTAAAAAGGTGGTGACATTCGAGGCTCCAAATGCGACCACGTGTGACCGGAACCGAAAATCGCTTCGTTCCTAGTGTTGTGCGAATGCTGCGAGACGTAGATGTTGCTCCCGGTCACCTTTGTGACAACTGCAGCGTGGTCGATAGAACTCTTTCCGCCGCCGTTGAATGCCGCATAGGCGAGGTATCCGAGCTTGACGTTGCTTCTACCAACACTCACCCCGCCGTGGCTCATCTGGAAGTTGTAATTCTCGGGTTGGTGCCCCCATGACATGGAGTAGAAAATATTCTTTCCGAACGCCCGGTCGAGGAACCATCGATTCGCATCGTGGGATATGTGCGTCGTGATTTCGTTGCCGACCATGTTCGCCAGGCCGCCCCAGTGCAGAGCCCGCGAGACGAAGTTGGTGCAGTCCGGGCTGAACCAGTTCGAGCTGTGCGGTTCTGTGGAGTAGCGCAACGCCCAATTCGCTACGCCCGAGAGGTTGACCTTCGGGCCGGTGACGCCCATCCCGGTGCGTGCGAACGTGTGAGTGGTTGCAATTTTCGCATTGATGTTGCCTCCGGTCGGGCCTCGATACATCACGGTGCTCGCGCTGGTGGGATCTGGTCCGGCGCTTGCGGCCCACCCAGCTGCATCTTCAGCTGTGTCGGTGCTGGAGGTCGTGGTCGGCTGGAGGAGCGCGTCCTGGTCTGCGTAGCCCCCGAGTGACGCCTTCGTCCCGTGGACCGTGAAGAGGTACGCTCCGGCGTCGTCAGACTCTCCGTCCACATCTACGGCGGGCCCGCCGCTCGTGTCGACGGTTGTGAACGTCCGTGTCGCGGTCGCGAAGAGGGTTACTCCCGCGGCTGTTGGTACTGCCAGCGTGTCCGTCAGTCTTGTGATGTCGTGGGCGTCTGACTGGTCGTTTTCGGATTCTGTGGCGAACTCGTCGAGGTAGCTCGTGCCAAGGAGCCCGAGCGCGGGCGTCACGATGGTTGCAGTAGATGTGGCCCCGATTGCGTCTGAAGTACTTGTCTCGCTGCCGCTTGCCAACTTGCTCTCCGCGTCGACGAGGTTCTGCAGCGCGTTCACGTAGAGGCTGGGGTTGTTGATGACGGCCGCCGGAGTCGTCGAACTCGAGATGCTCGTCGTTCCTGATCCTGCGGTGTTGTTGGCAGCGACGCTCACGGTGTATGCGGCGCCATTCGTGAGTCCTGTGAATACAGCGCGAGGTTCGCCGACTGTTTTGGTGGCTACCGTCGAGCCAGCTGCATCCGACACAGACACCGTGTACGAGGTGATTCCGTCCGTCGCTCCGGTCGTGTCGTACCACCCAGTGCGGATCGGTGAAGCCCAGGCGGCGATGAGTCCGCCGTCGCCACCGGTTGCTTTGAGGGCTCGGATTGGACCTGGGGCGTCCGCTGGGATGTAGTTGATGGTGATCGATGCAGGGCTGACCGCAGAGGTGGGCCCGTAGTAGATCTCTCCTGTTGCTCCGGTCGCCGTGTTCGTTTCCGACAGAACGGCTCCAAAATTGCCGACTCCGTCGCTGTCGTACCAGTCATTTACAAGCGAGGTGATGTCGTACGCCGTGGTGGACGGTGCTTCAGGGAACGTTAACGGCGTGTCGACTTGGATAGCGGCAAGAGCTGCGCCGGTCGCTGCCGACGATGTGTTCTCGGTTGCTTGCGCGATGGACAATGTCCCGCTCGAGCATGCTGTGCCGTAGCATCCGCTCGGCGTGATGTTCAACGACGCGGAAGCGATGGTCGCGCCTGCTGGGATGGTCGACAGGTCGGCGTGGAGTGCAGTTGCGTGATCAGCGTTTTCAGCGTCCATACCGAGTGCGATCTCGCCCGAGTTCAACGGGCAAGGTGAGCCTGAGCAATCCCCCTGCCCCTCGGGTGCACTCGTGGTACTTATGCCATCCCCAGAGATGGTGAGTCGCTGCGTCTTCGAGGCGGCAGCCGTTGTGGGAGAGCCGACCACGAATGAGTGCCTAGCCGAGGTGGCTTGCGCCGCGCACGCGTCGTCCTGATAGGCGTGTACCCACCACGTGAAGGTGGCTCCAGGTGTTGCGTAGGCTGGCGGCAGATGAAATGTCATCGCCGCCCCGTTGTCCACGGTCTCCGTAGCAGTTGGTGAACCGTCGACGGCTTTGCCGGACGAGTCAACGACGTATATCTGACCGTTGATCGGGTCTGCCAATGAGTTCGTGAGGACAGCCGACAGCACCGGATCCCCTTCGGACGCACCGACAGTTGCGCTCGGAGCGTCCGCAGCTTGCCCGAGGATGCTGTCAGTGTCATTGGCGCACATCGTGGAGGCTCCGCCGGCGTACCAGCCCTCGATGTCGACGACGTAGTCGACTGTGGCGCTGCTGAGGTTGTGAATCTCGATTGCGCCGTCCAGCCCGACGGGGACAGTGTTGGTGTTCGACCGGATCGAGTTCGGTGCGTACTCAACGTCGGAGATGTTCGGTTCCGCTGTGCCGTCAGCCCACGCACGCGCGAAGCCAGCAGTGTCGTTCGAAGCGTGGATCGCGGTGAGGTCCGCCACTACGGAGGACAAACCGTCCGCAGTGCTAGGGACACCATGAGTGCCACCGAGCGGCACGGTTACCGTCTTCCCCGCAGCGATCGACACGTGCGGTTTGACGCGACTGTCAAAAGCACGAGCCGCCCCTGCGGTGAATGATCCCGCCGTTGAAGACCCCGGGACGAAGTACCCCTCGATGTCGACGTTCACCTTGATGGCTGAACCAGCGCGGTTCCACACTTCGAGCTTCCCATCCGAGCTCAGCGGGACATGGGCACTGATCGCTGTTGCGACATCAGTTGCCCCGGGGAAATGCAGGGACGTCGCAGGCGGGCTGGAGCCTGCCGGTCCGGGCGAGATGTAGCCGTGGGTGGTGCCTTGGTTCTTCACCACGAAATCTGCCACCACCGCGGTCGCGTTCGACGGAATCCCGTTGACCCCGGTTACCTGAATCGTGAAGTTGCCACTCGCTGCGACCGGCTGTTCGCCGACGTACCGCTTACCTGCGATCGCCACATAACCACCGGTCGCGGACGGATCCGTGGAGTAGTAACCTTCCACGTCAATGACGAGCTGTGTCGATGCGTCTGCCCGCACCTGGACCGTGCCGTCACTGTTCACCGCCACATCCGCCTCGTTCGAGGTTGATCCGAGGCCGCCACCGTCGAATGTGCCGACGACCGTTGCGGCGGTACTCGCGTTCGGGCGGGCGGTGACCTGGCCGAGGCCGCTCGGGCTCACCTCGATCACATTCAACGCCACGGCAGTCACTGAAGACGATGAGGGGATACCGAACTTCCCGGTCACCTGGACCGTGCGCCAGGCGTTTGCCGGCATCGCAGTGGTGTAGCCGCCCGTGCCGTCTCGGGTGTCGAGGATGCGGCCAGCTGTGGAGACGAATTGCGCGCCAGAAGACACCGCGGCGGCAGCAGAGCCTCCGGGCACCACCAAGACGGCGGCAACAAGCGCTGCAACCAGGGCTGCGGCGACAACAAGAAAGCGTGTTGACGTGAACATGCGGCTGAGGCGCATCAGAATCCCCTTGCTCCACCTGGGGTCTCCTCGGCGGCTCGATGCCAGCAAAGCGTAAGAGGGCGCCGGGAATCCATGAGCGCCCCCACAGCCCACGCCGTAAGTCCCGATGCTGGTCAGAACCTCAGCCGCAGTGCTCGGAACACGTTCGATCGCCAGCGTCATGGTCGCAGCCATGCTCACTGCTTGTCTGACCGATCGGCTGGTGCAGCAGATCATGCGACGGAGGTCGCTGCACCCGCGGCGCTTCTCTCGAAGATGACGTCGTAGCCACCTGTGGGTTAGTCACCGAGAGAATTGGAACGCTAAGCGAGACCGATCACCGTCAGGCGCCAGGTAAGGCCGTCAAGGCGACGCAGCGTTTCCACGGGGACGAGCACTGACTCGATGGTCAGCCCCGCCGCACCCCGAGCCCCACCACCGCAACCAGGTTCACTGCACTCCCGACCAAGAACCCCGTTGTCCCGCCCGCGACACCGGCGACGGGTCCGAGCAGCGCCATGAGCCCAGCCCCGACGACGAACCCGGCGACCGAGGCAAGGGCGACCTGGCGTGAGCGTCCGGCTGCGAGCAGCAACGCGGCGGGCACGAGCCCGACGGTGAACACCCACACCGCGACCATCAGGTACCGCAGGTCCGCGACGGCAGCGGCGCCCTCGGCGGGGTAGACGATCGGCAGGAACCACCCGGCGAGCAGGGCGACCAGGCCGAAGACGACGGCGGAGGCAGCACCGAACCCGACGACGAGCAGCAGCGCTCCGCGGGAGCGCAGCGATCCACCATCGGTCCGGTGCGCGAACGCCGGCACGAGCACCTGCCCCAACGCCTGCCCGAGCATCGACGCCGGCGTCGCCAGGGTGAAGGCGGCCGCGTAGACACCGGCGTCGTACGCCGACGACGTCACCTGCGCCGAGATCATCGTCAACTGCAGCAACCCGTTCGAGGTCACCACCGCCAGCACGTTCCACGCTGCGAACCCGAGCACCCCGACGGCGGGTTCGCGCGAAGCCGGCGCGAAGCTGTTCCCCCGCGGCCAGCAGGCGATCGCGAACACCGTGTACCCGATGGCCAGGGGCAGCAGCACGAAGGGCTCGAGCCGCGCGACGCACGCCACCACGAGCAGCCCGAGCGCCAACACGCTCGTCACGGAGTCCCACAGCGCGACCCGTGGTGCCCGGTCGTAGCCGAGCTGCGCACCGCGGGCGTAGCAGTAGAGGCCGTAGCCGACGACGACCGCGGCGCCACCGAGCACCATGCCGGGGCCGTTGCCCCAGGCCAGCGCGATCGGCACGGTGACCGCGGCGAGCACCACGCTCGACACCAGCATGGACACCCCGAGCAGCCGGTTCACCGCGGCGTCCGAGCGCCGACCCCGTAGTGCGATGGCCAGGAACCGCGACGCGGTGTTGCCCGCGGCGTTCGGCCAGAGCAGCGCGACGAACACCGAGAGCGACAGCAGCGCCGTGGTCTGCCCGAGGGTCTCGGTGCCGAACACCCGCCCGACGACGACGGTCACGAGCAGCTTCGCGACTCCCTGCACCCCGATGCCGACCGTGGCGAGCACGGCCGACGAAGCCACCGAGGACGACGGGCCCGCAGGCTCAGCAGACGAGGCAGACGAGGCAGACGAGGCAGACGAAGCAGGCCGAGCCGAAGAAGACCCGCTCACCGCGCCAGCGCCTGTTCCACCCAGCCGCGCCGGTGCGCCCGCACCCCGAGCGTCACCGCCCGGACCCCGATGTACCCGAGGGCGAAGGCCGCCCACAACCCCGCGAGCGTCCCCCCGGCCCACCAGAGCAGCGGCAGGTACACGACGAGGTTCACGCCTCCGGCGATGGCCAGGTACCGCGCGTCCCCGGCACCGATCAGCACCCCGTCGAGCACGAAGACGTACCCGGCGACGGGCATCCCGACGGCGATGAGCACCAGCACGACGGGCAGGGCGTCCCGCACCGCCTGCGAGTCCGAGAACACCGGCCCGAGCACCCCGCTCACCGCCAGGGTCAGCACCCCGAGCAGCACACCGCCGGCGATCCCGAGCAGCACGAGCCGTCGCGTCACCAGTCGCACCCGCTCCGGGTCACGTCCGCCGAGTCCGTGCCCGACGAGCGCCTGCCCGGCGATCGCCAAGGCGTCGAGCGCGAACGCCAGCGTCGAGAACACCGTCAGCCCGACCTGCGTCGTCGCCAACCCGGTGGTCCCCAGCCCGGCAGCGGCCCCGACGGTCGCGAGCATCGCGATCCGCAGCGACGCGGTCCGCAGGAACAGCCAGGCCCCCGACCGCAGGGCCCGGGCGACGCCCGAGGCGCCGGGTCGCAGCGGCGCCCCCGACGACCGAGCGGCCCGCACCGCGATGCGCACGTAGACGACGGCCATCGCCCACTGCACGATGACGGTGCCGGCGGCGGATCCCTCGACGCCCCAGCCGGCGCCGTAGATCAGGACGGCGTTGAGCAGCCCGTTCGCGACGAACCCGATGGTCGCGACGACGAGCGGGGTCTTCGTGTCCTGCAGCCCACGCAGCAGCCCGGTCGAGGCGGTGACGACCAGGATGCCGGGCAGCCCGATCAGCGAGATGGTCAGGTACGCGGTCGCGGCGGCCGACACCTCGGCCGAGGCGCCGAACAGGTCGACGAGCGGCCCGGCGAGCGGCCACCCGACCAGCGCCAGCACCACCCCCAACACGAGCGCGAGCCACATCCCGTCGATGCCCGCGTGCACGGCTCCGCGACGGTCGCCACCACCGAGCGCCCGTGCCACGGCCGGGGTCGTCGAGTACGCCAGGAACACCAGCAGCCCGGTCACCGTCGACAGCACGGCACTCGCGAGCCCGACGGCCGCCAGCGGCGTCGCCCCGAGGTGCCCGACGAGCGCGGTGTCGGTCAGCAGGAACAGCGGCTCGACCACGAGCGCTCCGAGCGCGGGCACCGCCAGTCGCACGATGTCGCGGTCGACCGCGCGCCGCTCAGCGGTCACAGCGGGTCGCGTCGGTCGGTGCACCGACCCATTCTGTCGGCGATGCCGACCCGTCGTGGTCACCAGGCGGGGTGGGCGCGACCCCGCGACGGACTGGAGGCCCGTGGCCGTGTCCGCCACGGGCCTCCAGTCCGGTGGTCCCACGTCCTCGGGCTTGCGCCACGGACGACCTCGCTGCGCGACGAGCCGATCCGCGGGCGTCTGTAACGCTGGAGCCATGACCGGACACTCCAGAGTGTGAAGGACGAACAGGACGACGGCCCGCTGTGGACGCGAGCGGTCCGTGATGACGGGGCTGCGTTCGCCGCGCTGTTCGACCGGCACCGACCGCGCATCTACCGACGGGCGTTGAGCCTGACGGAGAACTCGCACGACGCCGAGGACATCACGGCGGCGGCGTTCTACGAGCTCTGGCGCAAGCGCAAGAACGTCACCCTCGTGGCCGGTTCCGTCGCTCCGTGGTTGCTGGTCACGACGGTCAACCTGACCCAGAACCACCGACGCGCGGCGGCGCGGTACCGGAAGCTCCTCGACGCACTCCCTCGAGATGATTCCCACGCTCCAGCCACGGACGCCGAAGACCTCGAGGCCCGTGAACGCCTCAGGACGACGATCCGGGGACTCGCGCCGCAGGACGCCGCGCTGCTGGTGCTCACCGGGGTCGAGGAGATGCCGGTCTGGCAGGCCGCGCAGGCGGTCGGTCTCAAACCGCCGGCGGCACGCGTGCGGTTGCACCGGATGCGGCAGCGCCTGCAACGCGACCTGCACGACCTCCGTCCCAGTGTCCGCAACGCACCGGAAGGCACCTACTGATGAGCATCGACATGAACCCCGACGCTGCTGCAGCGGTCCGCTCGGAGCTGGCCGCCATCGGGACACGACGGAGCGTCCTGCAGCGCCAGCAACGACGAGCACGCCTCGGCGTCTCGATCGTCTCCGTCGCAGCGATCGCGGTGACGACGAGCGCCGCCGCCCTGGTCGTCGCCGGGCTCCCGGGGACCACGACGACGGCAGCAGTCGGGCGCACGACCACTGCGACGCACATCGGTCCCGCACTGATCGACATCGGGGAGGCTCCCGACACCGCGGGTGCCGTGATCGTCGACATCACGTGCCGCAACGACGTCGGCATGGTCCGGGTCCTCACCGTCGGAGGGGGCGCATCCGGCCTGAGTTGTCGGGACGAAGGGACGATGCGCGTCGTCGACGGCCGGCTCCCGGAGCGAGGGACGACGACGTTCAGCATCGAAGCGTCGGCGGGGACGCGGTGGACGGCGACGCTGCAGTACGCCACCGCGGTCACGTCGGATTGGGCGGTCAACGACAAGGGCCAGACCTACGGAGTCCCGAACGCGTCGGGTCACCCGGATCTGGTCCCCGGGAGGGCGGACAACGGCCGCAAGGGCTGGGTCTTGTGGAGCGAGCCGGACGGCGGCGACGTGTACGAGTCCGACGGCACGACCGTGGTCGGGCAGTGGACCCCGGGGGTCGCCGATGAGGTCCCACTCGATCAGCGGTACATCGACGAGCAGGAGTCCGTGCAGACCGCGACCCCGTCGCCCAGCGCGCCCCGCTGAACCGGGCGAGGAGCGTGTGCGGACCGGAGCGACCGACTGGGGGGCGTTCCGGTCCGCAACGCACCCCGTGACGGACTGGAGGCCCGTGGCCGTGTCCGCCACGGGCCTCCAGTCCGGTGGTCCCACGTCGTCAGGCCGGACGCGCGTCCCGGCCGACCACTCGCGTCAGTCTGCGCGCGGTTCCGCGGGGACGGCGCCGGTGGCGGCGTGCGCGGGGTCGGCGGCCTCGGTCGAGGGCTCGTCGGTGCCGCGGGCCCGGCCGATGACGTCCATCAGGTGGTAGACGACGATCGCGGCGATCGTGCCGACGATGATGCCGCCGAAGCTCGCCTGGCCGAAGGTGAACGTGAAGTTCGCGATGCCGATGATCAGGGCGATGCCGGCCGTCAGCTGGTTCTTCGGCTTCGAGAAGTCGACGCGGTTCTCGACCCAGATCCGGATGCCGATGATGCCGATCAGGCCGTAGAGCGCGGTGGTGGCGCCGCCGAGCACGCCCGCGGGCACCGAGGAGATGACGGCGCCGATCCTCGGCGACAGGCCGAGCAGGACGGCCGCGATGGCGGCGACCCAGTAGGCGGCGGTGGAGAAGACGCGGGTGGCGGCCATGACGCCGATGTTCTCGCCGTAGGTGGTGGTGGCGGAGCCGCCGCCGACGCCGGCCAGCACGGTCGAGATGCCGTCGGCGAAGAGCGCGCGACCGGTGAGCGGCGTGAGGTCACGGCCGGTCAGCTGCCCGACACCCTTGACGTGGCCGACGTTCTCGGCGACCAGTGCCAGGACGACCGGCACGAACGCCAGGTAGATCGGGAGCTGCGACGGGTCGAACGCGGGAGCGGTGAAGTCCGGCAGACCGATCCACGGCTTGTCGCCGACCTTCGAGAAGTCGACCTGACCGCCGATGAGCGCTGCGACGTACCCGACGAGCACACCGATGACGATCGACAGGCGGCCGATCAGGCCCCTGAACAGGACCGTGACCAGGATGATCGTCGCGAGGGTGATGACCGCGATGACCGGGGCTTCCGTGAAGTTCTTCCGGGCCGACGGCGCCAGGTTGAAGCCGATCAGGGCGACGATCGCGCCCGAGACCACCGGGGGCATCAGCCGGTCGATCCACCCGGCGCCGGCCAGGTGCACGACGAGCCCGACGATCGCGAGCAGCGCGCCGACGACGATGATGCCGGACAGGGCGAGCGGGATGCCGCCGATCTTGGTCGCCGCACCGATCGGGGCGATGAAGGCGAACGACGAGCCGAGGTAGCTCGGCAGGCGGTTGCCCGTGATGAGCAGGAACAGGATCGTGCCGATGCCGCTGAACAGCAGCGTCGTCGACGGCGGGAACCCGGTGATCAGGGGCACCAGGAACGTGGCGCCGAACATCGCGACGACGTGCTGCACGCCGAGGCCGATCGTCCGGGGCCAGGTGAGCCGTTCGTCGGGTGCCACGATCGTCGTCGCGGAGACGGTCTTGCCGTCGCCGTGCAGCTTCCACGGAAGTCCCATGCGATGACCGTACCGGCAGCCGTGTGCCGGTGACGACCCGGATCGACCTGCCCCATGGGGTCGGTGGCTATCGTGGACCGCATGACCGACGTCGCACGTGCCTCCGGCATCCACACTGACGAACTCGACCCCGCGGTGCGCCCCCAGGACGACCTGTACCGCCACGTGAACGGGACCTGGATCGAGGCGACGCCGATCCCCGACGACAAGGCCCGGTACGGCTCCTTCACGGTGCTGGCCGAAGCCGCCGAGATCGCCGTGCGCGACATCATCGAGCGCTCGCAGCAGGCCGCCCCCGGCACCGAGGAGCGCAAGGTCGGTGACCTCTTCACCTCGTTCACCGACGAAGCGCGGCTCGAGGAACTCGGCACCGCACCGATCGAGCACCTGCTCGCCGAGATCACCGAGATCCAGTCCGTGCCCGAGGTCATCGCCGCCGTCGGCCGCTTCGAGCGCATCGGCCTGCCGAGCTTCCTGCAACTCTTCGTCGACAACGACCCGGGCGACCCCGAGTCCTACGTCGTGTTCCTGGAGCAGTCCGGCCTCGGGCTGCCCGACGAGTCGTACTACCGGGAAGAGCGCTTCGCCGACATCCGCGAGAAGTACCGCGAGTTCGTCGCGGCGATGTTCCCGCTCGCCGGCCTCGACGACGGCGGTGCCCGCACCGATCACGTCATCGCGCTCGAGACGGCGCTCGCCGCCCAGCACTGGGACAACGTCACGACCCGCGACAGCCAGAAGACCTACAACAAGCTGCCCTGGGCCGAGGTCGCCGCGCTCGCGAAGGGCGTCGACCTGCAGACCTGGTGGCAGGCCATCGACGCCCCGGCAGGCGCCTTCGAGACCGTCGTGGTCCGCGAGCCCTCGTTCATCACCGGCCTGGCCGACCTGCTGAACGACCAGCCGCTCGAGGTCTGGAAGGACTGGCTGCGCTGGCAGGTCATCCGTGGCTCCGCCGCGTACCTGACGAGCGCGTTCTCGGCCACGAACTTCTCGTTCTACGGCACCGCACTGACCGGTGCGCCCAAGCAGCGCGAGCGCTGGAAGCGTGGCGTCTCGCTGGTCGAGGGCGCGATGGGCGAGGCCGTCGGCCGCATCTACGTGCAGGAGCACTTCGACGAGACCTCGAAGGCCAAGATGGACGACCTCGTCGCCAACCTGGTCGAGGCGTACCGGCAGAGCATCACGGCGCTCGACTGGATGACCGACGAGACCCGTGCCCGTGCGCTCGACAAGCTCGACAAGTTCACGCCGAAGATCGGCTACCCGGTGAAGTGGCGCGACTACTCGGCGCTGCCCGTCCTGTCCGACGACCTGGTCGCGAACGTCCGCGCCGTCGCCTCGTTCCAGGTCGACCGCGAGCTCGGCAAGATCGGCAAGCCGATCGACCGCGACGAGTGGTTCATGACCCCGCAGACGATCAACGCGTACTACAACCCCGGCTTCAACGAGATCGTGTTCCCGGCGGCGATCCTGCAGTTCCCGTTCTTCGACGCAGACCGCGACGCCGCCGCGAACTACGGCGCGATCGGTGCCGTCATCGGGCACGAGATCGGCCACGGCTTCGACGACCAGGGGTCGCAGTACGACGGCGACGGCAAGCTCGAGAACTGGTGGACCGAGGCCGACCGCGCGGCGTTCGAGGAGCGCACGAAGGCCCTCATCGCCCAGTACGACGCCCTGGTGCCGACCGAGGTGCCCGACAGTCACGTGAACGGTGCCCTGACCATCGGCGAGAACATCGGTGACCTCGGCGGCCTGTCGATCGCGTGGAAGGCGTACCTGCTGTCGCTCGACGGCCAGGAGCCCCCGGTCGTCGACGGCCTCACCGGTGCCGAGCGCTTCTTCCTGAGCTGGGCGCAGGCCTGGCGCATGGCGATCCGCCCGGAAGAGGCGGCTCGTCTGCTGAGCATCGACCCGCACTCGCCCAACGAGTTCCGCTGCAACCAGGTCGTGCGGAACATCGACGTCTGGTACGACACCTTCGGCGTGACCGAGCAGGACGCGATGTACCTCGACCCCGCCGAGCGCGTCGCGATCTGGTGATGACGGAGCCGGACGCGGCCCGGTCGTCGCGCCGCCGGCGACCGGACGACCGCCCAGCAGGTGGCGGCCGCGGTCGTGGGCGGCACAGCGGCCGGGCCGACGACCGCTTCACCGCCACCACCGAGGCCCTCGGCGCCCTCGCGCTCGAGGGCGCCGGGGTCAGTGCCTCGGTGATCGACACCTCCAGCGGCAAGGCCCTGCTCGCGATCGACGACACCCTGGTGCAGCCGGTCGCGAGCCTGGGCCGCGTCCTGCTGCTCATCGAGGTCGCCGCCCAGCTCGAGGACGGCCGCCTGCACGGTGACCGACTGCAGCGCATGGCCCGCGACACCGCGACCGGTGCCGGCCTGTGGCAGTTCCTGCAGGAGCCGACCATGCAGGTGCCCGACCTGGCGACCCTGGTCGGGGCCACCGCCGACGCCTGGGCCATGAACGCGCTGCTGTCGACCGTCGGCATCGACGCCGTCCGGGAGCGTGCGGAGTCCCTGGGCATCGAGCGCACGGCGTTGATCGACCGCGTGCGGGACCGCCGCGGTCCGGACGACGCCCCCGACGCCTCCGTCGCACCGACCGGGGAGCTGTCGTGGGTGATGCGCGGACTGGCGCTCGGCGAGGTCGTCGACGAAGCGGTGTCGAACCGGGTGCTCGGCTGGTTGTCCCTGGCGAGTGACCTGAACCTGGTCGCCGGGTCCTTCGGGCTCGACCCCCTGGCGCATCGGGCGCTCGACCACGGGTTGCAGGTCGTCGCGGTCACCGGGTCGAGCACGGGCGTGCGGGCCGAGGCGGGGATCCTGCGGGGGCCCGGGTCGTCGGTCAGCTACGCCGTGACCGTCACGTTCGACGACGCTTCGTTGCAGCGGCGGTTGGCCGTGGTCGAGGCGCTGCGGACCATGGGGACCGAGGTGCTCGAGGCGGTGCACGCCCCGGCTCGTCGCTGAGGCCGCTCGCCGATCGCCGCTCGGCGCCCGCGGGGAGCGTGGACGCCCGGTGTTGTTCGTGGCGGGTGCGGTGTCGCCGGGTCAGGGCCGCGGGACGCAGACCGACTCCGCGCGCAGGCTCAGGCCGTCGACCGTGCCCCGGATGCTCGCCGTGGCTGGATCCGCATCCGTGGACGACGACCAGTAGTCCCGCCCCATCGCCCGGCCGCTGACCTCGAAGCCCTCGGAAGTCCACAGCGCGGTCACGGCGTCGAACGGCCCCTGCGCGTCGTCGACGATCTGGAACACGGGCACGATGCTGAACGCCGTCGCGCGCGTGCCGGTCGCATCGGGTGACCAGGTCGATCCGGGCGGCGCGCACTGTTCGGTGCCCGTGGTCACGGTCGCCGGGACTCCGGCGGCCTCGGCCGAGCGCTCGAGGAACGCCCGGAGCGTCGCTGCGTGGTCGCTCACGTCGGCGGCCACCCAGGGGGTCGGCGACGGTCCCGACGTCGGGGTGCCCGGGGCAGTGGCGTCCTGCGGCTTCTCGGCGTCGAGGGGGAGTCCGAGCCAGCCGTTCGTCCCGTCGAGGCCGACGGAGAACGCGGTGCGCGGAGCGCGGTGTGCATCGGCGGCTTCGTCCTTCGTCCGGACGAGGACGTCGGCGACGGCGCCGAGTCGTTCGCCGTCGATCGACAGGGAAGGCCGTTCGGGCTCGGCAGCCGCTCCGTACTCGTCTGCGGGTGCTTGCGCAGCGTCGGCGTAGGTCGTGCCCGGTGAGTAGTACAGGCCCTCGACGTCTTCGTCACCGTCGCGGTCGAACCCGTCGATCGTGCGCATGAGTGCTCGCCCGGGGTGCGTCGCCGTGATCCCCACCGAAACGTCACCACGGATCAGGGAGGCCGGGTGGTCACCGACGATCGGACGGGCCTGCGCGACGGCGTCGGTGAAGCTGACGCCCGGCACGAGCCAGATCGTGGAACGCGACGGGGTCGCCCGCAGCCGGTGCACGAAGGGCTCCGCGCGCAGCCGTGCGGCCAGGTCGACGACGTCAGGGTCCATCGGGTCGACTGCGACCGGCGCCGACGCCCGGCCGCGGGGCACGTCCACGGTCACCGACAGCGTCGTGCCGGTGACACCCCGCGCTGCCGTGTGCCGGATCCGTTCGGCGACGGCGAGGTCCGTCGTGTCGGCCTGCACCTCGAGCGAGGTGATCCAGTTCTGCGGGTCGTCCTTCGCGTCGACCTGACGGATCTCGCCCTCGGCCGTGTCGACCCCGGGCAACCGCTCGACCCGGGTGATGAGCTTCGCGAGCGCCGGTTCCGACCCGGCCGGCGGTGGTGGCGACGTGCACGCGGCGAGGGCGAGCACGACGCCGAGCGCGGTCGCGAGGGCTGCCGCTGAACGTGTCCGTGCGCGAGCCCCCATGCGTCCGAGTCTAGGAACGGCGCCGTGCGGACGGAATCGGTCGCGGGACCCATCCGTGCTCAGCGCAGGAGCACGAAGGAGCGCAACGGCTGTGGTTCGACGTCGTGGGCCTCGACGAAGCCACGTGACTCGTAGAACGCCCGCTGCCCCGGCTCGTCGTCGGTGAGGAGGACCGTCTGGCGAACGCCGGCGTACCGCTGCAGCACGGCGTCGAGGAGTGCGCCGCCGATGCCGGACCGGTGCGCGGACGGCAGGACGAGGACGTCCTGCACGTACACGATCGTCACGCCGTCGGAGACCGTGCGGAGCAGGCCGAGCAGGTGTCCGTCGTCGTCGCGGGCGGTCAGCACGGTGTGGGAGCCGGCGATCGCCGCGGTGAGGGCTGCAGGGTCCTGCGTGTACGCGGTCCACCCGACGGCGTCGTACAGCGCCACCAGCTCGTCGGTGCCCGGTTGTTCGTCGCTGATCGTGGTGGTCACGGTGCCCATCGTGCCCGAGCCGGACGCGTGATGCGGCCTCGGGATCGCAGCGGGGCGACCGTCAGCGATCGGCGGAGTCCGCTTCGCCGGACTCGACCTCGCGCATGGACGCGGTGATGTCGATCGGTCGGGTGTCGGGGAGCGTGATGTCCTCGGGGCGGATGGGACGCATGCTCACGCCTCCTCGTGGTCGATCACGCGTCGGGCGCCGGCTTCGACGCCCATCGCGACGAGCAGGGTCATGAACCCGGCGAAGCGGACGACCTCGGAGACACCCATCAGGGCGGCCCACGCGGTGAGCTGCGGTGCGCGGGTGAGGGAGTGCCGTCGGGCCGTCGGAGCGGAACGGGGAGCGGTGATGGTCGTCATTGGGTGCCTTCCGGTGGGGTTGGTGCCAATCCTCCGGATCGGGACGCGGCGCCTCGTCGTCGTCACGGATCGTCGAACCTACTGCGTCCGCAGTACGTGTCGACGGGGTGGAGGCAGGAGACTCGGGGGATGACGAACGACGGCGATCTCGTGCTGCCACCGAACCCGTGGTGGCTCCGGTCCCCGGCGCTCCTGCCCGAGCTGGCCGCGGGCCTCGCCGTGGCCGGTGCAGCGGTGGAGATCGTCCGAGTCGTCGTCGCGGGCGCCGGGGTCTTCCCGTTGGTCGGTGTGCTGCTCGGCATCGCCGGTGTGGCCGTGGCTCGTCGGTACCCGTGGCCGGGGGTGCTGCTCACCGTGGTCGGCTGTGCGGTGGCAGCGGTGCAGGGGTGGGATCCGATCGTGGGGTGGACGATCGTGGTGTTCGCGCTGTTCTCCGTCACCCTCCGCGGTGCGGCCCCGTTCCGCATGGTCGTCGCGACCGCGCTGCCGCTCTACCTCGTGGTCGCGGTGGAGTCCGGCGCGGGGCTGGTCAGTCCCGACGCGTTGGCGGCGGTCGCGGCGTGTGCGGCTGCTGGCGCCACGGGGGCCGCGGTCTGGGCACAGCTCCGGTACTGGTCGGCACTGCGGGAGCAAGCCCGCGAGGCGATCGCGTCACGGGACCTCGAAGCCCGCCGACGCGTGGACGCCGAGCGGCTCCGCATCGCCCGCGACCTGCACGACGTCGTCGGTCACCAGATCGCGGTGGCGAGCATGCACCTGGGTGCGGTCGAGGTCACCGTCGACCGCGACCCGGTGACGGCAGCACGCGCAGCAGGTGACGCGCGAGAGGCGTTGCGGATGGTCACCGCCGAGACGCAGCAGATCCTCGAGCTCCTCCGGTCACGGGATGCCGCTCCCGACCAGACGGTCGCCGGGCTCGGCTCGCTGCCCGCGTTGGTGTCGTCGTTCACGTCGATCGGGCTCGACGTCGTGGCCGACGTCGAGCTGCCGGACGAACCGGTCGCACCCGTGGTCGAGGTCACCGTGTACCGCGTCGTGCAGGAGGCCCTGACCAACGCACACCGGTACGGGATCGGCACGGTGACGATCACCGTCCGCGCCGAGCAGGGTCGACTCCACGTGGTCTCCGACAACCCACGCGCGCCGCGGACCAAGCAGACGCAGGGGTCGGGGTTCGGGCTCGTGGGCATGCGCGAGCGCGTCGGGGCCGCAGGCGGGACACTGGACGTCGACGAACGACCCGATCGGTTCGTCGTGCACGCCGTGCTGGCGCTGGACGGAAGGAAGCTGTCGTGACGACGATCCTGCTGGTCGACGACCAGGCGATGATCCGCGTCGGGCTCCGCACCATCCTCGAGGCGCACGACGACCTCACCGTCGCTGGCGAGGCCGGCGACGGCTTCGAGGCCCTGCGGTTCCTCGAGACGACGACGGTCGACGTCGTCCTGTTGGACGTGCGGATGCCGGGGATCGACGGCGTCGAGACCACACGCCGCCTCCGTGAGCGGTTCTCCGCCGAGCAGCTCCGCATCGTCATCCTGACGACGTTCGAGCAGGACGAGATCGTGGTCTCGGCGCTCCGGGCCGGTGCGAACGGTTTTCTCGGCAAGACCATCGGACCCCGCGAGCTCGTGGCGGGCATCAACGAGGTCGTCCTCGGTGGTGGAGCACTCTCCGCGGCTGCGCAGGCCGCGGTCATCGCGCAGGTCAGCTCCCAGTCCGACCGCGTCATCGACACCGATGCGCAGGAACGTCTCCGAGCGCTGACCCCGCGTGAACACGACGTGGTGGTGGCGATCGCCCGCGGTGGCGACAACGACCGGATCGGCCGGGAGATGTTCGTCTCGCCCTACACCGTGAAGACCCACGCCAACCGCGCGATGGCGAAGCTCGGCGTCCGTGATCGCGCGCAGCTGGTGTCCCTCGCCTACCGCGCCGGACTCGTCGACTGACCCGGACCTACTGCGGACGCAGTAGGTCCGTCGCTCCGACGGGACGACGGCCGGACGGAGCGTTGCTCGGAGCATTGAGGAGTACCCGCCGCGACGGTCTCCGCGTGGCTTCCTCTTCTTCCCTCCGGGAGCATCATGCCCAAGGTCCTCGCCGCGATCGGACGCTTCAGCGCCCGGCACCGGCTCATCATCGTCGCCGTCTGGTTGGTGCTCTTCGCGGGCCTCACCGCGGTCACCGCCGCCGGCATGGACACCAGTGCCACCGGCTCGGCCGGCAACACGACCGCCGCCGCGAAGGCGCTCACCGTCGTCAACGAGAAGTTCGACCTCGGTTCCTCGTCGTCGGGCGACGCGAAGACGCTGCAGCTCGTCCTCCAGGCGCGAGACGGAGCGAAGGTCACGGACCAGGCCACCGCCGCCGAGGTGCAGGCAGTCCTCGCCGACGCGAAGAACCTTCCGCACGTGCAGACGGTCTCGGACCCGTTCGCCCAGCGGAACCCGATGGTCTCGAAGGACGGCACCACGGTCATCTCCACGCTGACCTTCTCCGGCGTCACCGAGGCGAACCAGGAGAAGACGTACGACACCGTCCTGGACTTCGCAGCCGACCACCGTGCTGCCTTCCACGCCGAGGTCGGCGGGCACCTGTTCGGTGACACCTACGCCACCTTCGGTCCCGGCGAGGTCATCGGGATCCTGGTCGCGTTCCTGGTGCTGTTCCTGACGTTCGGTTCGCTCCTGGCCGCCGGAGCGAACATGCTCGTCGCGATCTCCGGGGTCGCCGTGGGGACGGTCGGTGTCCTCGCGTACTCCGCGATCAACCCGATCCAGGGGACCACCCTGACGCTCGCGACCATGCTCGGCCTCGCCGTCGGGATCGACTACACGCTGTTCATCCTCACCCGGTTCCGCTCGGAGCTCCGCGAGGGACGCAGCGTCATCGACGCGGTCGCCCGGGCCACCGGCACCGCGGGCACCGCAGTCGTGTTCGCGGGCCTCACCGTCATCATCGCCCTCGTGGGTCTCGTCGTGACCGGCAACGAGGTCATCACCGTGATGGGCTTCGCCGGAGCGTTCAGCGTCCTGATCGCGGTGCTGATGGCCCTCACGCTGCTCCCCGTCATCCTGGGGACCCTCGGGTTGCGCGCCCTGCCCCGGAAGCACCGGGAACTCCTCGCTGCCGGCCAGCCGATCCCGCAGCGTCCCGCGAACCGCAAGAACTTCCTCCGCGGGTGGGCCAGGTTCGTCACCGGACGCCCGTGGCTCGCACTCTTCGGCGCCGTCGTCGTCCTCGGGCTCGTCGCCGCACCGGTCCTCGACATGAAGACGGCCTCCAACATCCCCGGTGGCTCCGACCCGACGTCGTCCGAGCGGAAGGCCTACGACCTGATCGTCGACGAGTTCGGCGGCATCCAGTCCCCGCTGCTCGTGCTCGTGCAGGGCGACGACGTCACCAGCAACCTCACCGCGGTCGAGGACGAGATCACGGGCCTCGACCACGTCGAAGCCGTCGTCCCCGGCCAGGTCACGAAGACCGACGACGCCGCACTCCTCACCGTCATCCCGACCGGCGGTCCGATCGCCGAGAGCACGAAGCAGCTCGTCACGGACATCCGCGACGAGACCACGGCGATCAGCGGCGTGCGCGTCGAGGTGACCGGCGAGACCGCGATCGGGCTCGACGACACCGCGCAGATGAACCGGGCACTGATCACCTACATCATCGTGATCGTCGCGCTGTCGTTCCTGCTCCTGATCGTGATGTTCCGATCCCTGCTCGTGCCCCTGTTCGCCACCCTCGGGTACCTGTTCTCCGTCGGGGCGGCGTTCGGCGCATCGGTCGCGATCTTCCAGTGGGGCTGGCTCGACCCGCTCATCGCCGCGCCCCAGGGTGACCCGATGTTGAGCCTGCTGCCGATCATCCTGGTCGGGGTCCTGTTCGGGCTGGCGATGGACTACCAGGTGTTCCTCGTGTCCCGGATGAAGGAAGAACACTCCCGCGGGCTGAGCCCGAAGGACGCCGTGTTCTCCGGGTTCACCAAGTCCGGCACCGTCCTCGTCGCAGCAGCCACGATCATGGCCGTCGTCTTCGCCGGCTTCGCCACGAGTGAGATGGCCGTCGCAGCGTCGATCGCCGTCGGGCTGCTCGTCGGGGTCCTCGCGGACGCCTTCCTGGTGCGGATGATGATCATGCCGGCGCTCCTCACGCTCTGCGGGGAAGCAGCCTGGTGGATGCCGAAGTGGATGCAGAAGGTCATCCCGAACCTGGACACCGAGGGCCACGGACTCGACCGGGCTCCCGAGCACGACCGGGGGACCGGGGCCGTCCCGGTGCCGGTCAGCTAGTCGGCCAGCACCTGAGGACCGAAGAAGCCGTCCCGCTGCGATCGCAGCGGGACGGCTCCGTCCGTGGCGGCAGCAGCCCGTGCTCGGGACCCGCCGAGACCGCCCGGCTGACCGCTACGAGGTCGCCTGCCCCTCCGGCACGAACGCCTGCACGGACAGCAGCGAGGCATCGGCCGACGCACACGCCTGGTAGTCCGTGTCCTTCACGAACAGGGACTGCTTCGACCCGGGCGGGTACACGCGGAAGCCGTCCGGGGTCTCGGGCGAGCAGTCGCCCGCCGAGTAGTTCTCGGCCCGGACGATCCTGAGCGGTGCGACGGCGGTCTTGCCGGGAGCGAGTGTGACGGTCGGGTGCGGGGAACTCTTCTCCGCGACGGCCGCCGCTCCGATCTGCTTGCCGGTGCCACCCCCGACGAACGAGACCCCGGGCCACCCCTGCACGGTGCAGGTCGTCGACCCGGTGTTCTCGAGCACCAGGTGCACGATGACGCTGCCGGCGGCACCACCACTGCCGGCCTCGATGCGTCCGGCGAGCGACGACACCGCGCACCGGTCGCCGGCAGCCTGGCCGGTGGCACCGGATCCGGCGGACGGCCCAGAACCGGACCCGGACCCGGAGGTCGGTGCCGCCGAGGCGGACTCCTCGGACGACTGCGGCGTGGACGCCGACGCGGACGGCGACGGCGCGGGCGCCGTGACGGTCTCGGTGGCGGCGGGCTGCCCGTCCGAGGCGCACCCCGCCAGTGTCCCGACGGCGACGAGCCCGGTCACGACGAGCAGGAACTTCGATCGGCTGCTGCGTTGCATGGTGCACAGGCAACCACCGAACGCCGCATCCGGTTCGGTCGGCGTCCAGGGACCCCGAGCACACTCCGAGGCAAGCAACCCGAGCAGCGGAGGTCGGACATGACGGGCAAGCACGAACAGGCACGAGGCGACGAAGGTCGCGCGGACGGGGTCGAGCCCCGGGCCGGAGCCTTCACGGACAGCGAGATCCCGGGCGAGGAGCACGTCGAGTCGACTGAGCCCGTCGGCGAGTTCGTCTCGAGCGACATCCCCGGCGAGACGCGTCCGACCGGAACCGGACCCGACGGCGAGTACGTCGACTCGGACATCCCCGGCGAGGCCGAGCCGGCCCAGAACGGCGAGGTCGGGGAGTACACCGACACCGACAAGGCCTGACGAACCCGAGTGGAACGCATCCCATGATCAAGGATAGGCAGTCATCCTTGATCATGGGATGATCCATGTATGGCTTCGTACGAGACGATCCGACGCACGGGCGACCCGGCAGCCGCGACACGCGCCTTCCGGATGCCGATGGTCTTCGAGGCCTACGTGCCGGATCCGCTGCAGGGCCGAACGGTCGAACTCGGACCGGCCGAACAAGCGGCCGTACTCGAGGCCACCGCTGCGGTGACCGAAGCCGAGACGAGATCCACCCTGCTCGGAAGCGGAGACGCACTGGGTCGGATGCTCCTCCGAGCCGAGGCTGTCGGGTCGTCGATGATCGAGGGCCTCGAGGTCTCCCCGCGGAAGCTGCTCGAGGAAGAGGCGCGCGGACGGAGCCCGCTCGGGCAGTGGAGCACCGCAACCGAGGTCCTCGGCAACATCGACGCCATGACCTTCCTCACCGAGTCGGTCGGTCCGGGTTCCCCGGTGACCCTCGACCTGCTCCTCGAGGCGCACCGGCGGCTGATGGAGGCCTCGGCGACCCCCGAGGTCGGGGGCACGGTCCGAGCGGTGCAGAACTGGATCGGCGGACCGACGCCTGCCGCAGCGGTGTTCGTCCCTCCCGTGCCGGAGCGGGTGCCAGGACTCCTCGACGACCTGTTGGCGTTCGTGAACTCGAGCACGCTGCCGACGATCGCCATCGCCGCCGTCGCACACGCGCAGTTCGAGACGATCCACCCGTTCGCCGACGGCAACGGTCGCATCGGACGCGCACTGATCCACGCTGTCCTGCGGTCACGGGGGCTGACCATCGAGTCGTCTCCACCGGTGTCCCTGGTCCTGGCGACCCGTGCTGTCGACTACGAAGCGGGGCTCCAGCGGTTCCGGTCCACCGATCCGCCGGCATCGGAGCCAGCGCAGCGGGCCGTCGGGCAGTTCGTCCGGCTCTTCGCCGAGGCGATGGCCGAGGTCGTGGACCGGATGACGCAGTTCGAGCACGAGCTCGTCCGGATCAAGGAGTCTTGGCGATCTGCGCTCGCCGGAGTCCGCTCTGACTCCGCTGCATGGTCGGCGCTCGAACTCGCGCCCCGCATGCCCGTGCTCACCGCGCAGACGTTCGCCGCCGCGACGGGCCGGAGCGAGCAGGCCGCGAACACGGCCTTGGGGGTCCTCGTCGAGCGTGGCGTCCTGACACAACGGTCGGCGGGACGGCGGAACCGTGTCTTCGAGGCAGACGCCGTGATCGGCGCGCTGGCACTGCTGGAACGCCGTCTCGCCTCTCCGGCTGGTGACACCGGCGTCGTGCCGCCGACCAGACACGTGCCGACAGCTCCGCCCAGGGCCTGACGGTCAGTCGATCAGCTCCGCCGCCACCAGGCGGCGGAGCGTCTCCACGCCCGCAGGCGGGCAGCGGTCCGCGTCGGCGGAGGTGACCCACTCGACCTCGTCCACCTCGGCGGAGGCGACGGGCGTGGCGGAGTCCAGCGGGCCTCCCGGCCGGACCAGGAACAGCGTCATCGCGACCATCGTCCCCGGAGCCTGCCCGTGGGCGGGCTCGAGCACGACGCCGAACGGGTCGACGTCGTCGGCGGTGAGCCGCAGGCCGGTCTCCTCGTAGGCCTCGCGCACGGCGGCCTCGACGTCGGTCTCGTGCGGCTCCGCCTTGCCGCCGGGCAGGTAGAGCACGTCGCGCGCCCGGGCGCGCACCATCAGGACACGTCGGTCACGCACCAGCAGCAGCGCACTCACGCGCAGCGTGGGTGGTTGCGAGCCTGTCTGGAGGCTCAGCTCGCGTCCGCCTGGTCGTCGCGATCCGAGGCGGTCGGGTCCAGTGCCGTGCGGTCGGCCAGCGGGACGACGGGCGACGGCAGCTCCGGCTCGGCCTCCGGCCGGACGCCGTACAGGGAGTCGATCGCCCCGACGAACTCCTCGCCGCGACCGGCGCGACCGAGCTCGCGAGCGCGGACCGAGGGACGGTGCAGCAGGACGCCGACCAGGTGCCGGAGCGCCCGCTCGGTGTGCTCGACGGACTCGCCGTCGGCGTCCGCGCGGCGCTTGGCCCGCTCGATCTCGTCGTCGAGGATGTCGAACACGTGCTTGCGGAACGCCACGAGCGCCGGGGTCGTCGACTGCTCCATCGCCTGGGCGCGGAACCTGGACACGGCGTCGTCGACCATCGCACGGGCCTCGGACTCGGCGTTCAGCTCGGAGATCGGGGCGTGGATGCTGATCGTCTCGAGGTCGAGCAGTTCGACGCCGTCGACGCCGGCGGCCGCGGGGTCGACGTTGCGGGGGAGCCCGAGGTCGATGACGATGCGGCGGACCCCGTCGTCGAGGTCGGCCGGCGCGACGACCGGGACCTCGCTCGAGGTGCAGGTGATCAGGACGTCGCTCTCGCCGATGGCCTGGCGCAGCTCACGGGCGGCGACGAGGTCGTGCTTGGCGGCGAACCAGGGTGCCCGGCCCGACGGCGAGAACACCTGGATGTTCGTGGCGCCGCGGTCGCGCAGGGCGGCGATGGTGGTGGCCGCGTAGCTGCCGGTGCCGACGAGCAGCACGCGGGTGCGGGCCCAGTCGGTGACCCGCGACGAGGCGAGTTCGAGGCCGAGGCGCACGAGGGACCGGCCGGCGGCACCGATGCGGGTGCGGGTCTTGACGCCGCGCGAGGTGTGCGCGGCCTCTTGGAACAGGCGCTCGAGGTCCGAGGTGGTGGTGCCGTTCGACCGGGCGTCCTCGAGCGAGCGACGGACCTGGCCGGAGATCTCGGTCTCGCCGACGACGACGGACTCGAGACCGCTCGACACGGCGAACAGGTGCTGCACGACGTCCTTGCCGTCCAGCACGTGGACGGAGTCCAGGACCTCGGTGGCGTCCAGGTCGCTCGCGGCGGCCACGGCCTGCACGGTGGCGGAGACGGCGGACTCGCTCTCGTCGCCCGCGATGTCGAGGTACGCCTCGAAGCGGTTGCAGGTCGCGAGGACCACTGCACCGTCCAGGACGCCGGCATCCGTGACGAGTCGGCTGGCTGCCGCGGGTGCACCGATGCTCAGTCGCTCCAGGAGATCGAAGCTGGCGTTGCGATGCGACGCCGTGAGACAGATGAGCACGTAGTCAATGGTAACGCGCTCGATGGGAGAATCATCCGGTGACCGAAGCGACGACCACATCCCTCCCCGACTCCCACCCCCTGGCATCAGGGCGGACGAGTGGTTCCCGCCTGGTGCGGGCCCTGCGGGGTGACCGTCCGGAGACGCTCCCGGTATGGTTCATGCGGCAGGCCGGACGGTCCCTGCCGGAGTACCGGGAGCTTCGGATCGGCACAGCCATGCTCGACGCGTGCCTCGACCCGGAGATGGCGTCGGAGATCACCCTGCAGCCGGTGCGCCGGCACGGGGTCGACGCGGGCATCTTCTTCAGCGACATCGTCGTGCCGATCAAGCTCGCCGGTGTGGACGTCGAGATCGTCCCCGGTCGTGGCCCGGTGCTCTCGTCGCCGATCCGCACCCCCGCCGACGTCGACGCCCTCGAGCAGCTCGACCCCGCGGCCCTCGCCCCGATCGAGCAGGCCGTCCGACGCACGGTCGACCAGCTCGGCGACACCCCGCTGATCGGCTTCGCGGGGGCGCCGTTCACCCTCGCCGCCTACCTGGTCGAGGGTGGCCCGTCCAAGGACCACATCCGCGCCCGCACGCTCATGCACGCCGACCCCGAGACCTGGTCGCGGCTGCTCGCCTGGGCCGCCGAGGTGTCCGGGATGTTCCTCCGGGCACAGGTGCTCGCCGGGGCCTCGGCCGCGCAGCTCTTCGACTCGTGGGTCGGGTCGCTGTCCCGCGCCGACTACGTCCGATCCGTCGCCCCGCACTCCGCCCAGGCGATGTCGCACGTCGCCGAGCTCGGGGTGCCGCGCATCCACTTCGGCGTCGGCAGCGGCGAGGTCCTGGCCGACATGACGACCTTCGGCACGGACACCGTGGGCGTCGACGCGGTCGGGGTCGACTGGCGCCTGCCGCTCGACCAGGCGGTCCAGCGCGTCGGCACCGGCGTCAGCGTGCAGGGCAACATCGACCCGGCGATGCTCTCGGCACCGTGGGATGTCCTCGAAGCGCACGTCCGCGACGTCGTCCGTCGGGGTGGTGCCGCACGGGCCCACGTCGTGAACCTCGGCCACGGTGTCCCGCCCGAGACCGACCCGGACGTCCTGACCCGCGTGGTCGAGCTGGTCCACTCGCTCGGCGACGGCCGCGCGGACGACGGTGCAGCGCAGGACGGAGCCGGCGCGTGACCGACGTCGTCGTGGTCGGCGGCGGGATCGCCGGGCTCGTCACCGCCCGTGACCTCGCCAAGGGCGGCGCCCACGTGGTGCTCGTCGAGTCCTCGGGTGAGCTCGGGGGCATGATCCGTCGGCACACCGTCGGCGGGATCGACCTCGACATGGCGGCGGACTCCTTCGCCACCCGCACGGACGCCGTCGGTCGCCTGGCGATCGAGCTCGGGCTCGGCAACGACGTCGTCGCCCCCGACCCCCGCGGCGCCTGGCTGATGACCCGCGACGGCCGGACCTCCCCGATCCCGGCGACCGGGCTCCTCGGCATCCCGAGCACCCCGATGGCCGCCGACGTGCTGGCCGTGGTCGGGCAGAAGGGTGGCCTGCGCGCCCAGATGGACTCGCTGCTGCCGGCACCGGTGGGCGCCAAGGCCTCCTCGCTCGGCGAACTCGTCCGCCGGCGCATGGGGGAGCGGGTGCTCGACGACCTCGTGGTACCGATCGCCGGTGGGGTGCACTCCACACACCCCGACCAGCTCGACCCCGACCGAGTGGCCCCGGGCCTGCGCGCCGCGCTGCTGCGCGAGGGCTCACTCGCCCGGGCCGTCCTGTCGCTGCGGGCACGCGCGGCCGCCGGCACCCCGGTGCAGGGGATCCGCGGGGGGACGGTGCGCCTGGTGGACGAGCTCGTCGCCGACATGGCGACCTACGGGGTCGACGTCCGGCTGCACACCCGGGCGACCCGCATCGAGGCGCACGCGGTCGAGATCGTCGGCGCCGACGGCACGACCGAACGGCTGCCGGCCCAGCACACCCTGTCCTCCGTCGCCGACCCGGAGCGCACCGCCGCGCCCGACCGGACGGGCATCCAGCTCGTCACGCTCGTCGTCGACCAGCCCGAGCTCGACGCCGCCCCGCGTGGCACCGGGATGCTCGTGCACCCGGACGCGCAGGCCGTGTCGGCGAAGGCCCTCACGCACGCGACGGTGAAGTGGCCGTGGCTGGCCGACGTGGCGGACGGACGCCACGTCCTGCGGCTCAGCTACGCGACCACCGCGACGGACCCTGCGGGCGTCGCCACGAGCCTCCCGGTCGACCCGACCGACCCCGTCGGCAGCCGTGCGCTGCAGGACGCGTCCACGCTGCTCGGTGTGCCGATCACGGCCGACCGCGTCAGCGGCGCCGCACGTGTCGGCTGGTACGGACCGGACCTCACCGCGGCCGGGCTGGCCGAGGGCGTCGTCGGGATCGGCGAGGCCTCGACCGGACGCGGCCTGGCGGGGATCATCGCCGCCGCTCGGAAGGCAGCCGACGAGATCCTCGCTTCCTGAGCGGACCGCGCAGCCCCTGAGGGCTACTGTTGGTGAGACCGCCGGACGTATTCCGTTCGGTGCATGACCACCGCACAACCAATGCACGGAGGAATCGCACATGCGCGGAAAGCTCCTGTTCGTCGCCGGCGCCGCACTCGGGTACGTCCTGGGATCGCGAGCCGGACGGGCGCGGTACGAGCAGATCAAGACCGTCAGCGGCAAGGTCTGGAACAGCAACGGCGTCCAGAAGGGCGTGCACGTCGCCGAGGACTTCATCGCCGACAAGACCCCGGACGTCGCCGAGTTCATCGGTGAGACGACCAAGAAGGCCGTCCGCAAGGTCGGCCAGAAGAAGGACACCACCACCTCATGACCGACACCCGCGATCGCAAGTCGCGTTCGCTGTTCGGCCTGGTCGGCGACGTCCCGAAGCTCGTCAAGGGCCTGGTCAAGGGCGAGATCGACCTGCTCAAGGCCGAGATGCTCGCGAAGGCGAAGATCTTCGGCCTCGCAGCCGGCCTGCTGGTCGGTGCGCTCGTCGTCGTGCTCTACGCGATCGGCGTCCTGCTGACCGCAGCCGTGATGGGCCTCGCGACCGTGATGCCGGCGTGGCTGGCCGCACTGGTGGTGGCCGTGGTGATGCTGATCATCGCCGCGATCCTCGGCCTGATCGGCTGGAAGCGCCTGAAGAAGGGCCTGCCGATCACGCCGAAGCGCACGATCGCCAGCGTCAAGGACGACATCAACGCGGTCAAGGGCCTTGGCAAGAAGCCGACCCCGCCGACGCAGTACGGCAGCCGCAAGCCGGACGTCGACGGCCGCTCCTGAGCGTCGACAGCCCCGACAGCCGCACCACCGACGGAGGAACCGTGACCGACCCGCACGACGATCTCGCTGCTCGCGTCGCCGCGACCCGCGCCCAGCTGTTCGACACCCTCGACGCGATCGAGGACAAGCTCAACGTCCCGAAGCAGATCGGGATCGCGGCGTCGAAGTTCAAGCGCGGCCTCGACGAGAAGCCGGTGCCCTACCTGGCCGGTCTCGCAGCCGGTGTAGCGGTGGTCGGGGGTATCGTCGTGATGGTGCTCCGACGGCGGTAGACCGCCCGAGCGCGGTCCACCGGATGCGGGGCGGCCAACACCCTGGCAACCGATAGGACAATGGATCCATGAGCTCCGACGCGCCCACGAACACCGGGCCCGTGCCCGCGCACGACCACCCCCACACGGAACCCGCCGAGACCGGTCAGCCGGACTCCGGGATCGACCCGAACCTGCTGACGGCCTACGCCCTCTGGGCAGTGTTCCGCCGGCCCCTCGGTCCGGTCCACCGCGTCGGCGACGACGCCGTGGCCGAACTCGACACCGTGATCGCCAGCGCCGCCGAGCGCGGGGTCACGATCCGTGGCTTCTACGACGTCTCGGCCTTCCGTGCCGACGCCGACGTCATGGTCTGGCTGCACGGCGACGACGCACAGGCCATCCAGGCCGTGCTGCGCGAGATCCGTCGCACCGGCCTGTTCCAGGACGCCGAGCCGGTCTGGCACGTCATGGCCATGCACCGCGAGGCCGAGTTCAACAAGCGGCACACCCCCGCGTTCCTGCGCGGCAAGGACCCCGAGGCGTGGATCACGGTGTACCCGTTCGTCCGCTCCTACGAGTGGTACCTGCTGCCGGAAGAGGAGCGCTCGAAGATGCTCCGCGACCACGGCATCGCCGGCGCGAAGTACCGCCGCGTGCTCACGAACACCATCGCGACCTTCGCCCTGAGCGACTACGAGTGGATCCTGCCGCTCGAGAGCCCGGACCTCGTCGACCTCGTCGACCTGATGCGCGATCTCCGCTACACCGAAGCGCGCATGCACGTGCGCGAAGAGGTCCCCTTCTTCACGGGTCGTCGCGTGACGACCGCCGAACTCCCGGAGGTGCTGTCATGACCGACACCAGCATGATCACGAACGGCCAGGTCCTCGCCGCCACCCCCGCGGCGGCGTCCGGTCCCGAGCACGTCGAGACCCCGACCGCGTACGACGCGATCCTGCTCGCCGGCTTCGGCGGCCCCGAGGGCCAGGACGACGTCATCCCCTTCCTGCGCAACGTCACCCGTGGCCGCGGGATCCCGGACGAGCGTCTCGAAGAAGTGGCGCACCACTACCGCCACTTCGGCGGCGTGAGCCCGATCAACGCGCAGAACCGTGCGCTCAAGGCAGCGCTCGAGGCCGAGCTGGCGTCGCGCGGCATCGACATGCCGGTCCTCTGGGGCAACCGCAACTGGGAGCCCTACCTGGAGCAGGCCTTCACCGAGGCGGCGGACAAGGGCTACACGAAGCTCGTCGCCATCGCCACGAGCGCGTACTCGTCGTTCTCGAGCTGCCGGCAGTACCGCGAGGACTACGCCCGCGTGCTGAACGAGACCGGTCTGATCGACACCATCCAGATCGACAAGGTCCGCCAGTTCTTCGACCACCCGGGCTTCGTCCGCCCGTTCATCGACGGCGTCCGCGACGGCATGGCCCGCGCGATCGCCGAGAACGAGGGCCTGGACGTCGCGACCGAGCTGCAGGTGCTCTTCTCGACGCACTCGATCCCCTCGACCGACGCCGCCCGCTCGGGCCCCGACTACCGCGGGTTCGACGAGCACGGCGCGTACGAGGCGCAGCACCTGGCCGTCGGCGAGGTCGTCCTCGACCAGGCCTGGGCCGAGCTCCTCGAGCAGCCCGAGCACGCCCACCTGCAGGGCACGTCGAAGCCCGCCTGGAAGCTCGTCTACCAGTCGCGCTCCGGCCCCCCGACGCAGCCGTGGCTCGAGCCCGACATCAACGACTACATGAACGAGGACCTCAAGGGCGGCCCGACGCGTGCCGTGCTGATCGTCCCGCTCGGCTTCGTCAGCGACCACATGGAGGTCATGTGGGACCTCGACGAGGAAGCCACCGAGACCGCCGGTGAGCTCGGCTTCTGGTCGCTCCGCACGCAGACCCCCGGCATCGACCCGGCCTACGTGTCCGGTCTCGTCGACCTGGTGCTCGAGCGGGTCAACGGCACGCCGAAGGCCGAGCGTCCGCACATGACCGACATCGGCCCCTGGTACGACGTGTGCCGTCCGGGCTGCTGCGAGAACGTGCGAGCGGGGTTCAAGCCCGCCGCCGCGGGCGTCGCTCCGTGACCGACACGACCGTGAACGACCCCAGCGCCACAGCGCCCGACGGCCCGGTCCCGATCCGGCTCGGCACCCGTGCCAGCCGGCTCGCGGTCGCGCAGTCGCAGGACGTCGCCGACCGCCTGGCGAAGGCGGCCGGTCGGCCCGTCGAACTCGTCACCGTCACGAGCGAGGGCGACACGAACCGTGCCTCCCTGGCGTCGCTCGGCGGCACCGGTGTCTTCGCCAGCGCCCTGCGTGAAGCCCTGGTCGCGGGCGAGGTCGACGTCCTCGTGCACTCGCTCAAGGACCTGCCGACTGCGCCGTACCCGGGCCTGACGATCGGTGCCGTGCCGAAGCGTGCGGACGCCCGTGACGTCCTCGTCGCCCGCAACGGTGCGACGGTCGACACCCTGCCCGAGGCGGCGAAGGTCGGCACTGGTTCGCCCCGCCGTGCCGCGCAGCTCCGTGCGGCACGACCGGATCTCGACGTCGTCGACATCCGCGGCAACATCGACACCCGCCTCGGCCGGGTGGACGACGACCTCGACGCCGTGGTGCTCGCCGCCGCGGGCCTCGGCCGCATCGACCGCCTGTCGGCCGCCACGGAACTGCTCGACCTCGGCTTCTGGCCGAGTGCTCCCGGACAGGGCGCGCTCGCGGTGGAGATCCGCTCGGACGAGACCGACCGTGGGCTGCTCGCCGCACTCCGCAAGATCGAGCACGCCCCCACCCGCCTGACGGTGACGGCCGAGCGCGAGGTCCTCGCCAAGCTCGAGGCCGGCTGCTCCGCCCCGATCGGTGCGACGGCCGTCGTGGACGCCGAGCTGCTGCTCGTGTCCGCGACCGTCTACCGCCCCGACGGCACCGAGTACCGCACCGCGTCGCACGCGGCCGTGCTCGACGGGTCGGCGCAGGAGCGTCTCGACGAGGCGCTCGCGGTCGGTGGCCGTGTGGCGACCGAGCTGCTCGAGAACGGCGCCGCTGACCTCGCCGACCTGGCGACCACCGTCGCCGAGGACACCACGGACGGGCCGTACACCGCGGGCCCCGGCCTCGCGACGCCGGCCGAGTAGGCGGTCACCACGGAATCCTCCACCACCGCGACGGACGAGGCACGACCCCCGGTCGTCCTCGTCCCGCGTGGCGGTGCGTGGGGGGACCGGGTCGCCGCCGAGGCCAGGGCCCGAGGGCTCGCGCCCGTCGTCGTCCCCCTCATCACGGACGCTCCGCCGTCCGACCCCTCCGCGCTCGACGCTGCGGTCTGCCGCCTGGTCACCTCCGGGGCGGCCGGGAGGAACGGATCACCCGGTCCTGTCGGTGACCGAACCCCTGTGGCTGGTTACGCATGGGTGGTGGTGACCAGTGCGACGGCCGTGACGGTCCTGTCGGAACGCGTGGCGGGCCTCCCGGCCGGGGTGCGCGTCGCCGCGGTCGGCGAGCCGACCGCCCGTGCCGCGCGCGCTGCGGGCTGGGTCGTCGACCTGGTGCCGGACGAGACGTCCGCGGCCGGCCTGGTGCAGGAGTTGCCGGACACCGACGGCACCGTGCTGTTCCCCCGCTCCGAGATCGCGGCACCCACGCTCGTCGACGGCCTCCGTGCCCGCGGCATCGACGTGGACGACGTCGTCGCGTACCGTACCGTGGGGACCGGCGACGAGCCGATCACCCTCGAGACGGCGCCCGCTGCGGTGCTCGTGACGAGCGGCAGCGTCGCCCGCGAGATCGCCCGCCGGATGACCCCGCTCGACTCCCGCACCATCGTGGCCTGCATCGGCCCCGGGACCGCGACCGACGCCCGTGCGGCCGGACTGCCCGTGCACGCCGTCGGACGCACCCGGTCCGCAGAAGCCCTGCTCGACGCCGTCGTCGAGGCACTGAACCCAACCACCCCCCACCAGGAAGGTCACCCGTGACTGGACGCTTCCCCCAGGTCCGCCCCCGTCGGCTCCGCGCCACCCCCGCGATGCGACGACTCGTGGCCGAGACCCGGCTCCACCCTGCCGAGCTCGTGCTGCCGATGTTCATCCGCGAAGGCGCGACCGACGCCGTGGACATCTCGAGCATGCCGGGCGTGCAGCAGCACTCCCTCGACTCGTTCCGCCGCGCGCTCGTCGACGCCGCGTCGGTCGGTGTGGGTGGCGTGAACCTGTTCGGCGTCCCGACCACGAAGGACGCTGAGGGCTCCGGCGCGACCGACCCGGACGGCATCCTCAACGTGGCGATCCGCGTCGCTCGCGAAGAGGTGGGGGATGCCCTCGTGGTGCAGTCCGACCTGTGCCTCGACGAGTTCACCGACCACGGACACTGCGGTGTGCTGGCCGCCGACGGCTCCGTCGACAACGACGCCACCCTGCTGCGCTACCGCGACATGGCGGTCGCCCAGGCCGAGGCCGGTGCCGAGCTGGTCTGCATGAGCGGCATGATGGACGGCCAGATCGCCGCCGCACGTGACGCCCTCGACGGCGCGGGACACAGCGGCACCGCGCTGCTCGCCTACGCCGCCAAGTACGCCTCGGCGTTCTACGGTCCCTTCCGTGAGGCCGTGTCGTCGTCGCTCGTCGGTGACCGCCGGACCTACCAGATCGACGCCGCGAACGGTCGACAGGGCCTCCGCGAGGTCGCGCTCGACGTCGACGAGGGCGCCGACATCGTGATGGTGAAGCCCGCGATGAGCTACCTCGACGTGCTCGCCGAGACCGCTGCGACCTCGCCGGTCCCGGTCTGGGCGTACCAGATCTCCGGCGAGTACGCGATGATCACCGCAGCAGCGCAGAACGGGTGGATCGACCGCGACGCCGCCGCGATGGAGTCGCTCGTCGGCATCAAGCGCGCCGGTGCCGACGCGATCCTGACCTACTTCGCCGTCGACATCGCGCGGAAGCTCAACGAGGAAGCGGGCCTCCGCACCTCGGGCAGCACCGCGGACGTCGCCGGCATCGCCTCGACCGGGAAGGCCCCCGAATGACCACGAACGACCAGCTCTTCGGCCGTGCCAAGAACGCGATCCCGGGTGGCGTGAACTCCCCGGTCCGCGCCTACGGCTCGGTCGGCGGCACCCCGCGGTTCCTGGTGTCCGCGAAGGGCGCCTACGTCACCGACGCCGAGGGCCGCGAGTACGTCGACCTCGTCGCGTCGTGGGGCCCCGCGATCCTCGGGCACGCCCACCCCGGCACGGTCGAGGCCGTGCAGCAGGCCGCCGCGCGCGGACTGTCGTTCGGGGCGTCGACCCCGGGGGAGACCGAGCTGGCCGAACTCGTGAAGCAGCGGGTGTCGGTGGACGGCGACGGCCCCATCGAGAAGCTCCGCATGGTGTCGACCGGCACCGAGGCCACGATGACCGCGATCCGGCTGGCCCGCGGCTACACCGGTCGCGACCTGCTCGTGAAGTTCGCCGGGCACTACCACGGGCACTCGGACTCCCTGCTGGCCGAGGCCGGCTCGGGCGTCGCGACCCTGGCCATGCCGGGCAGTGCGGGCATCACCGCCGAAACCGCCGCGCAGACCCTCGTGCTGCCGTACAACGACCTCGACGCCGTCCGCCGGGCCTTCGACGAGCACTCCGAGCGCATCGCCGCGGTCATCGTCGAGTCGGCCGCCGCGAACATGGGCGTCCTGGCACCGGAGCGCGGCTTCAACCGAGCACTGGCGCAGATCACCCGGTCGCACGGGGCGCTCCTCATCGTCGACGAGGTCCTGACCGGGTTCCGCGTCGGCGCTGCCGGCTGGTGGGGCCTTGAGGCGTCCAAGGTCGTGCCGGACGGCGCCGGGTGGAAGCCCGACCTCATCACGTTCGGCAAGGTCATCGGCGGTGGCATGCCCCTCGCCGCACTCGGCGGTCGGCGCGAGGTCATGGACTTCCTCGCCCCGCTCGGGCCGGTGTACCAGGCGGGCACCCTGTCGGGGAACCCGTTGGCCGTCGCCGCCGGCATCGCCACGCTGCGGGCCGCGACGCCGTCCGTGTACGAGTCGCTCAACCGCACGGCTGCGGTCATCTCCGCGGCCACGTCGGAGGCCCTGTCGGCCGAGGGCGTCGCCCACACCGTGCAGCGCGCCGGCAACCTGTTCTCGTTCGCGTTCACCGAGCAGGCACCGCGGAACTACGACGACGTGCGGGCGCAGGACGTGTTCCGCTACGCGCCGTTCTTCCACGCGATGCTCGACGCCGGGGTGACCCTGCCGCCGAGCGTCTTCGAGGCGTGGTTCGTCACGGCCGCGCACGACGACCGCGCAGTCGGACGGATCCTCGACGCCCTGCCCGCGGCCGCGAAGGCTGCTGCCGCCGCGACCGTGTGACGGGCGCGGAGGCTGCTGCCGCCGCGCCCGCGTGACGGGCGTCGGGGCTCAGGAGCAGTCGGCCTTCGTGAAGGTCGTGTCGACGGTCTTCGACGAGCCCTCGAACTTGTACGTGTACCGCATGTCGACGTCCTCGTCGAGGAGCTTCTTCGTCTCGCTGTTCGAGCAGAGGTTCGGCCCGACGGCGTCGCGGATGGCCCCCTCGGTGATCGAGGCCGGATCGACGTTCGACGACACCGTGTAGTCGTAGTGGATCGCGGCGCCCTCGGCCTCGATCCCGGTCCACGTCGTGACGGAGTCGACCTGCTTGGGCAGGTCGCTCTGCTCGCGGATCTGCTCGACGGCCTTCGAGACCTTCTCTTCGGTGGAGTCGCTGAAGGCTGCGTTGAGGCCCTGGCGGACGAGGAACGCCACCACCACGGCCACGACGACGCCGAGCACCGAGATCAGGACGCGCTTGCCGCGGGAGGACGACGACTTGGGCGGGGGTGCGTAGGGAGCGGCTCCGGCGGGAGCGGCCTGGGCGTACGGCTGGCCTGCGGGCTGCTGCGGCTGCTGCGCGTAGGGCTGGCCGACGGGCTGCTGCTGCGCGTACGGCTGGCCTGCGGGCTGCTGCTGGGGCTGGCCTGCGGGCTGCTGCGGGTACTGCTGGCCGTTCGGCTGGCCGGCGTTCGGCTGCCCGTCGTTCGGCTGCGGCTCGGACCCCGGGTAGGGCGGCGGCGTGTTCGTCATGGTTCCCCCTGGTGACGGTCCGCGGCGTGACACCGTGGTGCGGTGCCGGGTCCCTCCCCGACACGGGCCGCGGACACTGAACGGCCATTCAAGCACGCGTCAGGCGGATCGGCGTGCCGCCCAGCGCCCCTCTGCTCGCAGGATCGCGAGCGGGAAGTCGAACGCGTGCGACACCGCCGACGACGTGATGACCTCGTCCGAGGTGCCCTGGGCCACGACGGCACCGTCGCGGAGCAGCATCGCGTGCGACGTCGAGGCCGGCAGGTCCTCCAGGTGGTGGGTCACCATGACGCTGCCCAGCTCGGGGTGCCGGTGCCGCAGCGCGTCGACGGTCTCGAGCAGGTGCTCCCGTGCGGCGACGTCGAGGCCGGTCGCCGGCTCGTCGAGCAGCAGCAGCTGGGGTTCGGACATCAGGGCCCGGGCGATGAGGGCGCGGCCCCGCTCACCTTGCGAGAGCACCGGCCAGCGGGCGTCCCGTCGTGCCGAGAGCCCGACGTCGGCGATGTGCTGCTCGGCCAGCGCGACCTGCTCGGCCGAGGGCTCCCACCGCATCATGAGGTCCGTCGTGCCGGTCAGTCCGGTGAGCACCGTCTCGAGCACCGTGAGCGGCGAGAGCATCCGGTGCCGGGGGTCGACGTGGCCGATGTGCTCCCGGAGTTCGCGGACGTCGACGCGTCCGAGCCGGCGGCCGAGGACCTCGACCGTGCCGGCGGTGGGGTGCCCGGTCGCGCCGAGGACGGCCAGCAGCGTGGACTTGCCGGCACCGTTCGGTCCGAGCAGCGCCCAGTGCTCGCCGCGGCGGACGGTCAGGTCGACGTCGTGCAGCAGGTCGCGGCCGGAGCGCGTGACGCGGACCCCGGTGGCGTGGATCAGGACGTCGTCGCGCGGGTCGGTCATGACCCCATCGTGCCCCACCGGGCCGTGACGTCGTCCACGTGCGCCCGTGTGACGTCGACGAAGAGCTCGGCTGCCGTCCGTGCGGCCACCGGTTCGCCGCTGCCCGCAGCTGCGTCGAGGGCGGACCAGAGCGCTCCGGCGTCCCACTGCCGGAACGCGGGGGCCTCGGGCAGCGCGTAGACGAGCCGGCCGATCGCGAGGCGAAGGGCGCTTCGTTCCCACCGGTTGCCCGAGTGCTCGGCGAAGAACCGGCTCACGGCGAAGGCGCTGTCCGTGTAGCGGTGGTCACGGACCTCGCCGTCGGTGCGGGCACGCTCGACGAGGTCGTGGAACTCCTCGAGCGCGTCACCGTCGAGCGCCGGGAGCAGACGACGAGCAGCTGCCGTGAACAGTCCCCCGAGCAACTCCATCGCGTCCCGCCAGGCGGTGAGCGACGGCTGGGCGATCCGCACCAGCCCGTGGTCGTCCTCGACCAGGGCGAGGTCGGCGAGGCTCCTCAAGGCGTCCGTGACCTCGGGCGGCGGCGAGCCGGTCCGCGCGACCATGCTCGGGAACGCGTGCGTCGAGCCGACGGGGAGCGCACCGGTGCGGATGTCCCGCAGGAGTGACCGCTCGGTCGCCGACCGACGGTGCCCGAGGGCTGACACGGCGAGGCCGGAGGACCGCGGGATCCCGGCGTTGCGGCGTTGCACCTCGAAGAGTGCGGACAGCTCGTCGACGGCCGTGTCCACGGCGTCTGGCCCGCGGTCTTCGGCGACACGTTCGACCGCGGCCAGCCAGGCGTCGACCTGCGGGACGGTCCAGGGTTGGTTCGGGAACCTCGCCCACCGGAGCCGTTCGAACGCCTGGACGCCCAACGATCGGACGAGGCCGTTCGGGCAGTGCTCGAACCAGAACTGGGCCGTGGTCGCGAACGCCGCGCGGTACTCGGGCTGCCGGAGCGCCGCGAGCGACCGTGTGCTGGCGACGGCGGCGTCCAGACGCTGCACGAGGTCGTCCGACAGCACCGGCAGCGTCGCCCGCATCGCCGGACCCATCAGGGCGACCCAGAGGTCGTAGCCGTCCGAGATGTCCTGGTCGGAGAGCCCGTCGTACTCCCAGGACCCGTCGCTCCCGAGCGTGAACAGCCCGAGGTCCTGCAGGCGGGCTGCCGCGGCGCGCAGCCGTGCTCGGGGTACCCCCTGTGTGGCGGCGAGGTGGTCGACGTCGACGACGACGGCGTCCCCTGGACCGGATCGGACGTGGGCGAGCAGGGCGGCGTAGGCGTCGTCGTTCACCGACGCCCACGGGTCACCCCACTCGCCGGCGACCACGGGTCAGCCGCGGTCGGCGCGGACCGCCTCGATGTGCTGTTCGAAGTTGCGGGTGAGGGCGCGGCCGGCCTCGGCAGCGCCTTCGCCGTCGCGCTCGGTGAGTGCTTCGCGCAGGATCGAGAAGAACGCTTCGGACCCGTACTGCTCGAACGCCGGCGTGGGGTTGAGCGTGAAGCGGACCCGCTCCATGGCACCGACCGCGGCGTTCTGCACCAGGGGGTTGCCGGAGTGCTCGACCGCGAACTCGATGATCTCGTTGAGGGCGCCGCTGAAGCCGTAGTCCCGCACCTTGCGCATGCGGTCGGCCTTGTCGAGCAGAACGGTGAGGGCTTCGACGTCCTCGTCGCTGTACTCGGGGACGCCCCAGCGCAGGCTGAGCTCGAAGAACCCGGCGGTCGCGCGGGTCGCGGTGACCCAGTCCTCGAAGGTCGGGGTGGCGACGCGGGTGTACCGGTTCGCCTCCATCTCGACCAGGCCGATGTCGACGAGCTTCGCGATCGCCTCGCGGATCGGGGTGCGACTCACACCCAGCCACTGGACCAGCTCGTCGTCGTTCAGGCGCTCGCCGTGCTGCAGTGTGCCGTCGCGGAGGGCCGCGAGCATCTTGTCGTACACGACGTCGCGCAGGAGCTTCCGGGGAGAGCTCTCCACGGTGGACTTGGGGACCGGCATGTCATCTCCTCGAGGACGAAATCGACACTCGAAATCCTAGCGTGCCAATATGCAAACGTTTGCTAAAAGAATCGCCCGGAAAGCACACCGGATCAGCCCGTGACGGCGACGACCGTTCGTCCGTGCACCCGTCCCGCGACGACCTCGGCCCCCACCGCGATGGCCTGCTCTGGCGTCACCGTGCGGGTGACGTCGGCCAGGAGCGCCGCGTCGAGGTCGGTCGCCAGGCGGTCCCACGCCCGACGACGGAGCTCGAGCGGGGCGTCGACGGAGTTGATCCCGAGCAGCGACACCGACCGCAGGATGAACGGCAGCACGGTCGTCGGCAGTGCGGAGTCCTGCGCCAGCCCGCACGCCGTCACGGCACCACCCCACCGGGTCGATGCCAGCACGTTCGCCAGCGTGGCCCCGCCGACGCTGTCCACCGCTCCGGCCCAGGCAGCACGCTGCATCGGCTTGCCCGGCTCGGACAGGGTGCCGCGGTCGACCACCTCGGTGGCCCCGAGCCGGCGGAGCGAGTCCGTGTTGGCCGCACGACCGGTCGACGCCGTGACCCGGTACCCGCGGGCCGCGAGGAGTGCGATCGCCACGGTGCCGACCCCGCCGGATGCCCCGGTCACGAGCACCGGCCCGTCGTCCGGCGCGACGAAGCGTTCCAACGCCAGCACACTGAGCATCGCCGTGAACCCCGCGGTGCCGATGGCCGCCGCGAACGAGTCGTCGATCGCCTCGGGCAGCACGACGAGCGACCCGGACGGCACCACGGCCTGCGTTGCCCAGCCCCCGTGCCGGGTCTCACCCAGGCCGGCGCCGTTCAGCACCACCCGGTCACCGATCGCGACCTCGTGCACGCCCGGTCCGAGCCCCGACACCGTGCCGACGACGTCGATCCCCGGCACGAGCGGGTCGAGCCGGGCGACGCCGGGGTTCCGCGCGAGGGCCAGGCCGTCCTTGTAGTTGACGCTCGAGTACGTGACGTCGACGAGGGCCTCGCCCTCGGCCGGATCCGGCAGGTCGACGTCGGTGACGGTGGGCGGGGCTGCACTGGACACGAGGACGGCGCGGGTCATGCGCCGGACGCTACCCCGAGCCTCCCGGCCTTCGGTCCGTTCTTTCCCAGAACGCGCGCGATGCCTGGTGATTCGGGCGTACCGGGGCGGAACAACCGACCAGGTACGCCCGATTCGACCAGGTACGCCCGATCTGACCGGGCGCAGACTCGGCGGGCTCGTCGGCGTGCCCGTTCTTTCCCAGAACGCGCGCGATGCCTGGTGGATTCGGGCGTACCGGGGCAGAAGAACCGACCAGGTACGCCCGATCCGACCAGGTACGCCCGAAACAGCCGCCCCAGCCCGCCCCAACCCCCTCAGCCCCACTCAGCCGAACATGATGGCGGCCTCGTCGAACCGCGCCTGCGGCACGGTCTTGAGCTCCCCGAGCGCCTCCTCGAACGAGACGTGCTCGATCTCGGTGCCCCGGAGCGCCACCATCCGGCCCCAGCGCTCCTCGACGACCGAGTCGATTGCCGCCAGCCCGAGCCGGGTCGAGAGCACCCGGTCGTACGCGGTCGGCGTGCCGCCGCGCTGGATGTGCCCCAGGGTCGTTGCCCGCGTCTCGATGCCCGTCATCTCCTCGATGAGCGGCGCGAGGCGCTCGCCGATGCCACCCAGCCGCGGCCGCCCGAAGGCGTCGAGCCCGCGCTCCGTGTGCGCCGTGTCCTCGTGGTCGGGGACGAAGCCCTCGGCCACCACCACGAGCGGAGCGCGACCGCGGTCGTAGGCGGCCCGCACCCACTTCGCGATCTGTTCCATGCTCGTCTTCTGCTCCGGGATGAGGATCGCGTGCGCGCCCGCGGCCATGCCGGAGTGCAGCGCGATCCAGCCCACGTGCCGGCCCATCACCTCGGCGACCATGCAGCGCGAGTGCGACTCGCCGGTGGTGCGCAGGCGGTCCATCGCCTCGGTCGCGATGGCGACGGCGGTGTCGAAGCCGAACGTGTAGTCGGTCGCGCCCAGGTCGTTGTCGACCGTCTTCGGCACGCCCACGATCTTCAGGCCGGCGTCGGTCAGGCGCTTCGCGGCGGCCAGGGTGCCCTCGCCGCCGATCGCGACGATGGCGTCGATGCCGTGCCGCTGCAGGGTCGCGGAGATGTTCTCGACCCCGCCGTTGGGGCCTTCGAACGGGTTCGTGCGGCTGGTGCCGAGGATCGTGCCGCCCTGCTTCGCGATGCCCTGGATGTCCTTGCGGCCGAGCGGGACGATGTCGCCGTCGACCACCCCGCGCCACCCGTCGCGGAAGCCGACGAAGTCGTGTCCGTAGATGGCGATGCCCTTCAGGACGATCGCGCGGATGACCGCGTTCAGGCCGGGGCAGTCGCCTCCGGAGGTGAGGATGCCGATGCGCATGGGAACTCCGTCGTCGGGTGGTGGGGATCAGTGCCCATCATGACTGACGGTGGTTCCGCATTACCATCCCCGTGTGTCCCTGCTCGCTTCCGCCGTCGACGCCGCTGATGCGTCCGGTAACGCGTCTCGCGTCGACACGGTGTACCGGCCTGGAGGCGCGGTGGACGTCGCGTCGACCCTGCGGCCCCTGCAGCGCGGCTCCGGCGACCCGGCCTTCCAGGTGGTCGGCGGCGTCGTGTGGCTCGCGCTGCGCACGCCCTCCGGCCCCGCTTCCGTGGCGATCCGGCGGGCCGGCGACACCATCGCGGTGTCGGCGTGGGGCAGCGGAGCCTCGTGGGCGGTTTCCCACGCTCCGGAGATGCTCGGTCGCGGCGACGACTGGGACGGGTTCGACGTCACGCGCCACGAGTTCCTCGCCGCTGCCCGCCACAAGCAGCCCGGGCTCCGGCTGCTCCGCACGAACACCGTGGTCGCGATGCTCGTGCCGGCGATCATGGAGCAGAAGGTGACCTCGCGGCAGGCGTGGGGCGCGTGGCGGTACCTGCTCCGTCGGCACGGCACCCCGGCACCCGGCCCGGCACCGGCGGGCATGATGGTGCCTCCGGACGCTCCGACGTGGGCGCGGATCCCGAGCTGGGAGTGGCACCGCGCCGGCATCGAACCGGGGCGCTCGGCCACCGTGATGCGCGCCGTGAAGCTCGCGCCGGCACTCGAACGGACCCTGGCGCACGGGCGCGGTGGCGAGGTCGTCTCCACGAAGCTGCAGTCGATCCCCGGGGTCGGCCGGTGGACCGCCGCCGAGACCGCCCAGCGCTCCCACGGCGACCCGGACTCGCCGAGCGTGGGGGACTTCCACGTGCCGGCGCTCGTCGGGTGGGCGCTCACCGGTGCCCCGGTCGACGACGACGGGATGCTCGAGCTGCTCGAGCCCTGGCGCGGGCACCGGGAGCGGGTCGTGCGGTTGATCGGTGGCTCCGGGTTCCGGAAGCCCGCGTTCGGGCCGCGGATCACGATCCAGGACCACCGCGGCCACTGAGCGCGTCTGTCGGGCGGGTGTGTGGGTCCGCAAAACACCGGTGTTCGCGCATTGCACACCGGCACGTGGGTGTTCGGAGTGCGAACACCGGTGTCTCGCGGGGCGTCAGGGGTGGCGTGTGCCCGCGCCCGCCAGCACGGCGCGGTACCCCTCGCGGAACGTCGGGTACTGGGGTGCCCATCCCGTCGACCGGAGGAGCGCGTTCGACAGGCGCTTGTCGCCGCCGGCCTGCCGCGCGTCACCGTCACCCGTCGACGGCTCGGCGACGTGGAGTTCGTCGGCCAGGAACCGCAGCACGTCGTCCAGCCGGCTCGGCTCGTCGTCCGTCCCCAGGTAGAGCGGTGCCGGGTCCGGCAGGGCCGCCAGGTGCACGAGCGCGGCGGCGGCGTCGTCGCGGTGGATGCGGTTGGTGTGCGGTGAGGTCCCCGGTGCCAGCCGTGCGGCACCGGACCGGACCTGGTCGATGAGTCGCTCGCGGCCGGGGCCGTAGACGCCGGACAGCCGGACCAGCACGGCGCCGGGAGCGCGCTCGCGCAGCAGGACCTCGGCCTCGACCAGGACCTCGGAGGTCGGGGTCGCACCACGGGCGGGGGTGTCCTCGGTGACCTCGCTGCCGTCCGAGACGTCGTACACGGCGGTCGAGGACACGACGAGCACCCGCGGGTCGGCCTCCGAGGCGTCGATGCCGTCGAGCACGTTGCGCAGGCCGTCGACGTAGGTGGCGCGGTACTCGTCGACGTCGCGGCTGCCGGCCGCGAAGGCCACGACGACGACGCTCGTGTCGGCGGGGATCTCGGGGACCTCGTGGCGCAGGTCGACGCTCCGGCCGGTGATCGGCGCGGGGACCAGCTCGGCACGGCGGCGGAGTCCGATCACGCGGTGGCCCTGGTCGGCGAAGCGCAGGCCGGCTTCGGTCCCGAGGTCGCCGCATCCGGCGATGACGACTGTCGTGGAGTTCTGCACGGCTCGACCCTGGCACGGCCGGTTGGTGGAAGGCGGGGAAGCGCGCACATCACGGATCACTAGGGTCGGCGCATGGGGCGGCAGCGGCGACGGGTGGTGCGTGACGTGGCGATCGCCCTGCCCCCGGTCGTCGAGATCGTGCTCGTCGTCGCCGGCTCGATCGTCTCCGTCGGAGCCGAGGGGGAGAGCGCGGAGTCGTGGGCGCCGTTGTCGTGGCCGCTGTACGCCGTCCTCGTGACGTTCCCGTTCGCGGTCGGCGCGCTCGTCGCGGCGGTGCGGCTCCGCGGACTCGAGGCCAGGACGCCGGCGATCTGCTTCGCTGCCCTGTCGGTGGCCGTGGGTGCCATCCCCTTCGTCGGGATGCTGAGCGTCTTCGTACAGTTCTGGAGCGTCTCGTCTAGATGAGAACGGTTATCGTCTAGACGACCGTCATCCGACACTGCACCCCAGGAGCCCCATGTCCGCTCGACCTCCACGTCTCCTCCCCGCCCTCGTCCTCGCGGGGCTCGTCCCCCTCGTCGCCACCGCGATCGCCGTCCCCGCCTCGGCCGCACCCGCCGTGACACGGACCGCCCACCACAGCTGGCTCGTGACGGCTGACCCGACGGCGAAGCGCGTGTACGTCAACGACGCCGTGACCGGTCGGCGGACCGCCACCCTGAGCGGGATCGAGTTCGGCACCCACGCGGGCTCCGTGCAGCTCGGCCACGGGCAGATCGCGTTCATGGACGAGTCGAAGCCGCAGCTCGACGTCCTCGCCATCGGCCCCCGCGGCACGGCGCGCATCGCGCAGCACTACGCGATCCCCAACGCCGACGAGCGCTGGGAGCGTGCCGGCTGGCTGTCGACCGACACCGCGCGCCGGCACCTGGCGGTCGGCTCCGACTTCGACGGCTCCGAGCGCCAGCGGGTCACCGTCATCGACCTGCGGCGGAAGACGGAGCGCACCGCACGGATCGACACCTCGGCGGTGCAGCTCGCCACGACGGGCAAGCGCGGCACCGAAGAGGTCGAGACGTTCCTGGTCGGCAGCCCCCTGCGCCTGGTCGTCACCGCGGGCGGACGCCTCGACGCCTACTCCGTGTCCGCGATCATGCGCGGGGCGACGCACCCGCGTCCCGTCGCGACCACGCCCCTCGGCGCGTACCCGCACGGCCCGATCGTCAACGCCACCGGGACGGTGATCGGCTCCGACCTCGCCGCCGGCGTGCAGACCGTGCGGGTGACGCGGACCGGCTTCACGGGCTCCCGGTCCGTCGCCTACCCGAAGCCGAGCGTGCAGAGCTACCGCCCTCGCATGGCGCCGGACGGGACGACCGTGGTCGGCACCCAGGCCGGGACCACGGCCGCGGGCACCCCGTGGAATGCCGTCCCCGCGTACCTGACCACCTCGTCCACGGCGTCCAGCGGGATCAGCAGCGTCGAGCTCGGCACCGGGTCCTTCACCCGGGTCGCCGTCACCGCCCGGTTCGCCGCCGTCGCGCTGACGTCGGGCACCGGGGACTCGCTCGTCCTGGTGCGGAAGCAGGCCGACGGTGTCTACTCCGGCCCGACGACCTCGGTCGCGCTCACGCCGCTGCGCAAGGGGCCCGTCGCCGGACAGCCGGCCACCGGGGCGTCGGTGCGGTTCACCGCGGCGACCGACGACGGCCACAGTGTGTTCGTGACGCGGGGCGACGAGGGGAAGATCACCCAGATCGACACCACCGGTGCGAAGCCCTCCGTGCTCCGCACCATCACGCTGCCCACGGCGCTCGCCGGGGGTGGGTACCTGACGACGGTCGACTCGACGGTGGCCCCGTACGACCTCAGCGGTCGCTGACCGTTCGGTCGATCGACAACCAGCCGCCGACCGCCCCTCGGGGTGGTCGGCGGCTAGGGTCCTGGTGTGATCGTCTGGTTGAACGGAACCCACGGGGCGGGCAAGACCACGACGAGCCGACTGCTCCAGCCGCTGCTGCCCGGCTCGCGGATCCTCGATGCCGAGAAGGTCGGCGAGGTGTTGATGGACGTCACGCCGGGGCTGCCGGAGAGCGACAACTTCCAGCACTGGGACCCGTGGCGGCCGCTCGTGGTCGAGACCGCTCGCCGGGTGCACGACTACGTGGGCGGGCCGCTCATCATGCCGATGACGGTCCTGGTCGAGGCGTACTGGCGTGAGATCGCCGCGGGGCTCGCCTCTCACGGGATCCCGGTCCGGCACTTCGTGCTGCACGTCGACGAGTCGACGCTCCGCGACCGGATCCAGAACGACCCGATCGTGGGGCCGTCCACGTTCCGGTTCGCGTACGTCGACGCCTACGCAGAGGCGGCTCGCGGCTGGCTGCATGCCGAGGCAGAGGTCATCGACGCGACCGAGGTCCCCGCCACCGAGGTCGCCCGGGCCGTCGCGGACGCGGTGACGTCAGCGAGCTGACAGCACGGCTCTGTCCGCCGCACGCAGCCCCCGGGTTCGCCACCGCCGGGATCATGCCGGAGACTGGTGCGGGTCGCTCACGAAGCCGCCCGCCCCACCACCAGCAAGGAAGGCTCCGAATGCCCGAGCTCCCCGTCGTGTTCGAAGTCGGCTCAATGATCGCCCTGGTCGCGATCCTGCTCGCCGACCTGCTCATCGTCGCGCGCCGCCCGCACGTGCCGACGCTGCGCGAATCCGGCATCTGGGTGGGCATCTACGTCGGGCTGGCACTGATCTTCGCGGTGCTCATGCTGGTCTTCGCCGGTGGCGACTCCGCGGGTCAGTTCCTGGCGGGCTGGCTGACCGAGTACAGCCTGAGCATCGACAACCTGTTCGTGTTCGTCATCATCATGGCGCGCTTCTCGGTGCCGAAGAAGATCCAGCAGGAGGTGCTGCTGCTGGGCATCATCATCGCGCTCGTGCTCCGCGGCATCTTCATCCTGGTCGGCGCGCAGCTCATCGAGAACTTCTCGTGGATCTTCTACATCTTCGGCGCCTGGCTGATCTGGACGGCGATCCAGCAGCTCCGCGGCGAGGACGAGGACGACCAGAAGGACACCTTCATCGTCCGGCTGCTCCGCCGCCGGGTCCGTCTCACCGACACGTACGACGGCATGAAGTTCCGCACCCACCACGACGGTGTCCGGCACTTCACGCCGCTGCTCATCGTGCTCATCGCGATCGGCACCACCGACCTGCTGTTCGCGCTCGACTCGATCCCGGCGATCTTCGGCATCACCGAGAGCCCCTTCATCGTGTTCACCGCGAACGTCTTCGCGCTGATGGGTCTGCGCCAGCTCTACTTCCTGTTGGGCGGCCTGCTCGAGCGTCTGGTCTACCTGAAGTACGGCATCGCCGTGATCCTGGCGTTCATCGGCGTGAAGCTCGTCCTGCACGCGCTGCACGACAACGAGCTGCCGTTCCTGAACGGCGGCCACCACATCGAGTGGGCGCCGGAGATCAACACGTGGGTGTCCCTGCTGGTGATCGTCGCCGCGATGGCCGTGTCGACCCTGGCGAGCCTCGTGCGGATGCGCGGGGAGACCCCCGCCGACGCCGTGACCGCGGACGACACAGCGGCGGACGACGACCGATCCGACGACGACCGATCCGACCAGGACCGCGCCGACCAGGACCGCGCCCGGACCTCCGACTGAAACCCGTTTGAACGATCCGCCCGGCTGCCTCGTCGTCTGGGTATGGCACTCCGCAAACGCACCAAGGTCATCATCGGGATCTCCGCCGGCGTCGTCGTCGTGGCGGCAGCAGCCGTCATCGCCGGCCCGGTCATCTACGCGAACACCGTCAACGGCCAGGCCGCCGCCGCACCCTCGCTGTCGGCGTCCTCGTCCAGCACCCTCGACGCGAAGGACGCCGACGGCACCTGGACGAGCACGAGCAGCTCGTACGCCGGGTACCGGGTGCACGAGGTCCTGCAGGGGAATGATGTGAACGTGGTCGGTCGCACGAAGGACGTCAAGGGAACCGCCGTCGTCGACGGCGGGTCCCTCACCAAGGCGTCCGTCACCGTGCAGGTCGGCAAGATCAGCACCCCCGAAGCCGCCCGCGACGAGTACTTCCGTTCCACCGCGCTGCAGACCGACAAGTACCCCACGGCGACGTTCGAGCTGACGAAGCCCGTCGACGTCACGAAGGCGCTCGACGGTTCCACGCAGGACGTCACCCTGACCGGCACGATGGACCTGCACGGCGTCGAGAAGCCGGTCACGGCCGACGCCCAGGTCGCGGTCGGCAAGGGCGGGACCGTCCAGGTCGCCGGCACCGTGCCGATCACCTTCGCCGACTACGGCGTGAAGGCCCCGTCGCTCGGCTTCGTCACCGTGGACGGGAAGGGCTCCGTCGAGTTCTCCCTCGACCTCGGGAAGTGACCGTGACGAGTCGTTCCGCGGACGAGCTGCTCGCGACGCTGTACCGCGAGCACGGTGACGCGCTCACGCGGTACGTCCGGCACCTCACGCGGGACGGCTCGACGGTCGAGGACGTCGTGCAGGAGACGATGGTCCGCGCCTGGCAGCGCCCGGCCGTGCTCGAACGGGCACCCGACAGCGCACGGGCGTGGCTCTTCACGGTGGCGCGCAACCTGGTGGTCGACGACGCACGGTCGGCCCGCAACCGCCGTGAGCACGGCACCGAGCACCAGGTCGAACGGATCGAGTCGGACAGCACGGACGCCGTGCTGGACCGGATCGTGGTCGCCGACGCACTCGCGTCGCTGAGCCCGGACCACCGTCGCGTGGTGGTGGACGCGTACTGGCTCGGGCACACGGTGCCGGAGATCGCACGACGACACGACATCCCGGAGGGCACCGCCAAGTCGCGGCTGCACTACGGGCTGCGAGCCCTGCGGCTCGCACTGCAGGAACGAGGAGTGACCCGATGAGCGACGACAAGTACGCGGAGTGGGATGCGGCGTACGTCCTGGGGTCGCTCCCGGCCAGTGAGCGGCTGGAGTACGAACGGCACCTCGAGAACTGCGACCGCTGTGCGGCCGCCGTCGCAGAGCTGGTCGGTCTGCCGGGGCTGCTCGGCAAGCTGCCCGCCGACCAGGCGATCGAGATCGCAGAACCGGACGGGAGGCCCGACACCCGTTCCGAGAGCGACCTCGCCTCCGTCGCGCACCGCGTCCGACACCGTCGCCGCCGTCGCCGGGTCTGGGTCGCCGCCACCGCGGGGCTCGCGGTGGTCGCCGCCGTCCTGGGCGGGCTCGCGGTCGGCGCCGCGGGGGAGCGCACCACGGTGCAGGCCGGTGCCGCTCCGACCGCAGCCGCCACCGCCGACCGCTACGACATGACCGGCGTGCAGGGACTCGACGTCCAGCTCGCCATCAGCGGCGAGCAGTGGGGCACCCGCTTCGACTGGGGGTGCTCGTACGGCGGCAAGGAGTGGTCGCCGGACGGCTCGATCCTCTACGACCTGGTGGTCGTCCGGACCGACGGCTCGACGCAGACCGTGGGCTCGTGGACGGCTGCCGGTGCCGATGCGCGCGGACTGTCGGCGTCGACGGACATCCCGCGGGACGAGATCGAGAGCGTGCAGGTCCGGCTGCGCGGTGAGCGCGGCGCGCTCGCCGTCGTCACGCTCTAGCCGACGTCGGCCTCGTCCGAGGCGTCGTCGGGGCCGATGGCGTCCTGGACCCGCGCACTGACGGACCGCAGCGTCTCGGCGTCGGTCCCCACGGGCCTCCAGAACAGGTCCTCGAGCGCACCGGTGTGCGCGCGGATGCCGGCGAGCACCGCGCGACGGCCGTCCGCGGTCATCACCACCCAGCTGCCGCGGGCGTCGCTCGGGCAGTCCGCCCGCTCGACCAGGCCGCGGGAGACCATCCGCGTGACCTGGTGGCTGACGCGCGACTTCTCCCAGCCGATCCCCGCGGCGATGTCCCGGACGCGCAGACGGTGGTCGGGGTCGCGGTGCAGGCCGATCAGGATCTCGAACTCGGGGACGGAGATGCCGGCACCCGCCTGGACGGCGCGGTCGAGCGCCCGGTCGAGTCGTCGCCAGGCGTCGTGGTACGCGTCCCAGGTGGCCCAGTCGTGGCCACCGTTGCCCTCCGTCGACATGCCGACCAGCGTATCCACCGGGCGGACGATCGGACCGCGCCGCGAGCCCTTTCATCCGCTCGGATGACTCCTGGCCGACGTACGGCGTGCTCCGAGGTCGCGTCGGACGTGCGGCATACGATCGGGGGATGCCGAGCGCTCGCCTCCAGGACACCACCGATGACGCCGTCGCGCTCGTGCGCCGGTGGCTGGCGGCGTCCGCCGGGGTGAAGCCCGACCCGGGTGCGGTCCGTCTGGCCGAGGTCCTGCGCGACGAGCAGGGCCTCGACTTCACCCGCGGGTTCGTGGACAAGGTCATCCGCCCCGAAGACCCCCGGGTCGCCGCTCGCAACCTCGAGCAGCTGAGCCGTGACGTCCCCGACTTCCTCGCCTGGTACCTGCGCGGGGCGGTGACGCTCGGCGGCGGGTTCGCCACCATGGCGCCGTGGGCCGTGATCCCGACCGCGCGCCGGATCCTGCGCCGGATGACCGGGCACCTGGTCATCGACGCGAGCACGAGCAAGCTCGGACCGGCCCTCGCCAAGGTCCGCGGTCCGGGCACACGACTGAACGTGAACCTGCTCGGCGAAGCCGTCCTCGGCAGCGCCGAGAGCGACCGACGCCTGCAGGGCACCATGGACCTGCTCGCCCGCGACGACGTCGACCACGTGTCGATCAAGGTGAGCGCCGTCGTGCCGCAGACCTCGCCGTGGGCCTTCGACCAGACGGTCGAGCGCGTCGTCGACCGGCTCGTCCCGCTCTACCGCCTGGCCGCGGCGCCGACGGCCGCCGGACGCCCGGCCAAGTTCATCAACCTCGACATCGAGGAGTACCGCGACCTCGACGTCACCCTCGCCGTGTTCCGGGCGCTGCTCGACCGTGACGAGTTCGCCGACCTGCCGGCCGGCATCGTGCTGCAGGCCTACCTGCCCGACGCAGCGGGAGCGCTCGACGCGCTGACCGCGTGGGCGCAGGAACGCCGGGCGCGCGGCGGTGCCCCGATCACGGTGCGGCTCGTCAAGGGCGCGAACCTCGCCATGGAGCACGTCGACGCGATCCTGCACGGGTGGCCCCTCGCCACCTGGGGCAGCAAGCGCGAGACCGACACCGCGTACCTGCGGCTGCTCGACGCCGCACTGACGCCGGAGCGCACCGACGCCGTGCGCATCGGGGTCGCCGGGCACAACCTGTTCGACCTCGCCACCGCGTGGGTGCTCGCGCAGCGCCGTGGGGTCACCGACGCCGTCGACGTCGAGATGCTGCTCGGCATGGCGTCCACCCACGCCCAGGCCGTCCGGGCCGACGTCGGGCAGATCCTGCTCTACACGCCCGTCGTGCAGCCGGACGAGTTCGACTCGGCCATCGCGTACCTGGCTCGTCGCCTGCAGGAGAGCGCGAGCCCCGAGAACTTCATCGCCGCCGCAGCCGACATCGACCACGACGCCAGCGTCTTCGAGCGGGAGCACAGCCGGTACCTGGCGTCCGTCGCCGCACTCGACGAGCCCGTCCCGGCCACCCACCGCACGCAGGACCGCCACCGGGCTCTCGGCGAACCGGTCCTGCGCGACGCGTTCCGCAACGCCCCCGACACCGACCCGTCCATCGCCGCGAACCGGGCCTGGGCGCTCGACGTCCTGCGCCGGGTGCCGCGCTCGCAGCTCGGCGCGCAGACGATCCGCGGCGCGAAGGTCGCCGACCGCTCCAAGCTCGAGCGGATCATGGCGCGGACCGCCCAGGCCGGCGTGAACTGGGGGCGGCAGGACCCGTCCGACCGTGCCGAGCTCCTCGACCTCATCGGGCACGAACTCGAGACCCGCCGCGCTGACCTGATCGAGGTGATGGCCGCCGAGACGGGCACGACCTTCGCCGAGGCCGACGCCGAGGTGACCGAGGCCGTCGACGCCGCCCACTACTACGCCGAGAGCGCCCGTCGCCTCGGCGACATCGAGGGCGCGCAGTACGTGCCGCCGCGGCTGACCGTCGTCGTGCCGCCGTGGAGCTCCCCCGTCGCGATCCCCGCCGGTGGCGTGCTGGCGGCGCTCGCCGCGGGCAGCGGTGTCGTGCTCAAGCCCGCGCCCGAGGCGAAGCGCTCCGGCGCCGTGCTCGCCGACGTGCTCTGGGACGCCGGGGTGCCGCACTCGCTGCTGCAGCTCGTCGACCTGGCCGAGGACGAACTCGGCCGCGACCTCATCGGCCACCCCACGGTCGACCGCATCATCCTGACCGGCTCGTCCGACACCGCCCGTTCGTTCCGCTGGTGGCGTGCGGGGCTGCCGCTCACCGCCGGGACGAGCGGCAAGAACGCCATCGTCGTCACGCCGAGCGCCGACCTCGACCTGGCGGTGCAGGACATCGTGCAGTCCGCCTTCGGGCACGCCGGACAGCAGTGCTCGGCGGCGTCCCTCGTGATCCTGGTCGGGTCGGTGGGGGAGAGCGAGCGCTTCCAGCGGCAGCTCGTCGACGCCACCCGCACGCTCCGGGTCGCGTGGCCCGACGACCCCACGGCGCAGGTCGGCCCGCTCATCGCCGAACCGCAGGGCGCCCTCCGTCAGGGCCTGACCGAGCTCGGCCCGGGGGAGTCCTGGCTCGTGCAGCCCGAGGCGGTCGACGACTCCGGCCGCCTCTGGTCACCGGGCATCCGCGACGGCGTCCGCCCCGGCAGCGACTTCCACCAGACCGCGTACTCGGGCCCGGTGCTCGGCATCATGCGCGCCGAGACCCTCGAGCAGGCCATCGCCATCCAGAACGGCACCGACTTCGGGCTGACGGCGGGCATCCACTCGCTCGACGTCGACGAGGTGTCCGAGTGGCTGGCCCGGGTCCGAGCCGGCAACCTCTCCGTCAACCGCGGCATCACCGGTGCCGTCGTGGGACGCCAGCCGTTCGGCGGCTGGAAGGGCTCCTCGGTCGGCACCGGCACCAAGGCCGGCGGGCCCATGTACGTCGCGACCCTCGGCCGCTGGCTGCCCACGCCCCGCACCGTGCACAAGAGCATCCAGCTGCACGGCCTGCCCCCGCGCGTCACCGCAGTGATCGAGGCCGCGCGCAGCGGGCTGTCGTTCGAGGAGTTCGACCGCGTCCGCGCCGGGGCACTGAGCGACGTGCACGCACGAGAGACCCTCTTCCGGTCGCGGGACCTGTCCGGGCTCGTGGTGCAGCGGAACGTGCTGCGCCACCGCCCCCAGTCCGTCATCGTGCGCCAGGCCGAGGACGCCTCGACCGTGGACCTCGTCCGGACGCTCGTCGCCGCGACCTCGGCACGTGCGCACGTCCTGCTCAGCACGGCTCGGCCGCTGCCCGGCCCGCTCACGCAGCTGCTCGCGGGGAACCGGTCACCGCTCGACGTCGTCGACCACCTGGTGGAGTCCGACCAGGAGTTCCACGCCCGCGCGTCGTCGGGGGCCGTGTTCCAGGCGGACTGGTCCACCGACCAGGACGACCAGCCCGTCGACGCGCTCGAGGCCGTGCTGTCACAGGGGCAGGACCGCCCGGCGCACACGGCGTTCGGTGGTCCCGGCGCCCGGATCCGGTTGCTCGGCGGTGACCCACTCGCCCTCGAGGAAGCCCTGGGTGCGAGCATCGACGTCGCGATCCACGACGCCCCCGTGGTCGAGGCCGGCGTGATCGAGATGCTGCCGTACCTGCGCGAGCAGTCGGTGTCGATCACGGCGCACCGGTTCGGCGACGTCGACAGCGACTTCTCCGAGCTGCGCGTGTGAGCGCTCGTGCGTTGCGCTTCGCGCGTTTCGCTTCGTGCGTTTCGTTTCGTGAGCAGAAGAGGTCGGGTCCCGTGTGGGAACCCGACCTCTTCTGCTCACGAAGTGCCCCGAGGATCAGTCCTCGGCGTCACCCGCTGCTTCGTCCTCGACACCGGTCTCGTCCATGCGGTCGCGCAGGTGGTCCGCCATCGCGCCGGCACCCTCACCGGCGTGGTCATGGTCGACCTGCTCGATCAGGCCCTGCAGCTTCTCGTGGTTCGTGGCATCGGTGGCACCGTCCATGACGGGCTCGGTCTGCTCGTTGTCGCTCATGCTCCGGACGCTACGCCGCGGTTGCTGCGGAACGGTAGTGGAGCTCGACCGCCCCGCCGTCGAACTGCGTGGTGCCGACGAGCTCGAACACCGGGGTCGGTGCGGCCACCGGCAGCAGGGGCGCTCCGGCGCCGAGCGCGACCGGCATCACGGTGACCCGCAGCTCGTCGAGGATGCCCGCCTGCTGGTACTGCGCCGCGAGCAGTCCGCCGCCGACGACCCAGACGTCACGGCCGTCGGCCACGCTCTCGAGGTCGGCCTGGTGGTCGCCGACCTCGCCGGAGACGAAGCGCACGTCGGCACCGTCCGGCACCGGCAGGTCTCGCGTGGTGAACACCCACGTCGCCAGGTCCGGGTACGCCCACGTGTCGTCGTGCTCGAGCAGCCACTCGTACGTCGTCGACCCCATCGCGATCGCGCCGACGCCCGCGTAGAACCGGTCGTGGTGCTCCTGGAACGGTTCGAAGCCGAACTGCAGCAGCCAGTCGAGGTCGTCGTCGGGCGCGGCGACGAAGCCGTCCAGCGAGGACGCGACGGAGTAGATCGTGCTCATGCCGGGGACGCTACCGAGCACCCCCGACAGGACTCAGCGGCGCCCTCCGCGACCGACGACCGCTGCCTCTGCGATCGCCAGGACGGCGGCGATCCAGAGCTGGTCGACCGCGAACCGGCGTCGACGGGGATTGCCGACGGCCAGCGGCACCATCGTCGCGCCGTGCAAGGTGTCCACGACGGCGCTCAGGGTGTGCGCGTTGCCGGAACCAGCCCGCGCGACGAGCGTGGCCTGTGCGAGCTGTCGGACCCCGAGCACGCCGTGCAGCACCGCCTGGTCCGACCCTCGGGCCGCACGGCTCAGGTGCCACAGGCCGAGCCCGGCACGGGCCAGCTCGACGACGGCTGCCCCGTTCACGGTCGACGACCGGCGGCTCATCGTCGGCGTCCCGCGACGAGTGCAGCGGCCCCGGCGGCACCGAGCACGGCCCCGATGATGCCGTTGCCGACCCGGCGGTGCTCCACCCACCAGGTCTGCGGCGACCAGGCGTGCGCTGACTCGTCGAAGACCCCGTGCGCGCCGTGGTCGCCCGGAACCGGCTCGTACAGGTTGTCCCGCATCTCGAGGCCGTCCTTGTCGGGGGCCTGCTGCCCGTCGACCAGGGTCTTGGCGGCGTACCAGTCGGCGAAGCGTCCGCTGATCCGGTTGCCGAGGATCGTGTAGACCGTCGACTCGCCCACCCAGGTGCGGCTGCGCGGTCGTTCGGCCACGGCGGCGATGGCCCGGGCACCGACCTCGGGCTGGTAGATCGGGGCGACCGGCTGCGGGTGGTGCGGCAGCTTCGACTTCACCCACTGGAACTGGATCGTGTTGAGCGCCGGCATGTCCACGCGGGACACCTTGACCTTGCTGCCCTGTTCGCGCAGCTCGGAGACGACGGACTCGGTGAACCCGACGATCGCGTGCTTCGCACCGCAGTACGCGGCCTGCAGGGGGATCCCGCGGAACCCGAGCGCCGAGCCGACCTGGATCACGTGCCCACGACCGCGGGGGACCATCCGCGACAGTGCCGACCGGGTGCCGTTCACGAAGCCGAGGTAGGTCACGTGCAGCGCCCGCTCGAAGTCCTCCGGGGCGGTGTCGAGGAACTTCCCGAACACCCCGACCATCACGCCGTTCACCCACAGGTCGATCGGTCCGAGCTCCTGCTCGACCCGGTCGGCCGCAGCCTCGACGGCGTCGCGGTCGGAGACGTCGGCGACCAGGGCCAGCCCGCGGCGCCCGGCGGCCTCGACCTCGGCGACGGCGGCGTCGACGCCCTCCTGCCCGCGGGCCAGGACGGCCACGTCCCACCCCCGTGCGGCGAGCTCCCGGACGGTCGCCCGTCCCAGTCCTGCGGATCCACCGGTCACCACTGCCACTCGAGTCATGGCTCCCTTGTACCTGCGGTCGACCGTGCACCACTCAGCCGCTGTCCCCCGACGTTGCCGTTCCGAACGACGCACCCACCGATCGGACATCATGGCCAGGTGGAGACCCGAGACCCCGACACCGCCGGCCCCGCCGAGGAGGCGCCGCCCGGTTGGGTGCTCAACACACCGAACCGGCTGCTCGAGGTCTGGACGTACCCGGTGCTCGAGGTGCTCCTCGCCGCCGCACACGTCGCCCTCGGCATCGCGTTCGGGGGCACGTTCGCGCTCGTCGTCGGCGTCGCCGCTGCGGTCGTGTTCGTGATCGGTTCGATCGCGCTGTTCATCACGGGCTGGCGCGCGTACGACCAGCAGACTCGCAGCGCGTCGTGGCGCTGCCACGTCACCCGTGTGGTGGTGGCGGTGACCAGCGCGGCCGTCGTCGCGGTGGCGAGCCTGATGGTCGGGACCCCGCTGGGATTGGTGTTCGGCGCGATGGCTGGTGTCCCCATGGCTTTCCGGTTCGCGCGCACCGTCCCACGCGTCGACTACCTCGTCGTCGCATGGGGTTCCGTGTGCGTGGCGGTGACCTGCACCACCCTCGCCGTGATCGGGTTCACCGTCGCCGACCTCCCCGAGTACCGGACCACCGCCTGGGTGTCGGGGTCTTTCTTCGCACTGTTCTCCGCCGTGGTGGCCGTCCACCAGTTCCGGTCTGCTGCCCGAGCACCGCTGGACGGGCCGGAGTCCGGCGTCAGCGCCCCCGACCGAACCGCGTCGTGACCCCCGGCGAGTAGAGCACCGAGTCCGGCTCGAGCTCCGTCAGCCCGAAGGGCAGCCCGGCAGCCCCGACCAGATCGTCCCGCAGCGACACCACCGAGGCCCGGTGCAACGGCCACGACTCGTGCTCGTTCGGCCAGAACCGCGTCCGTCCGGCCCGGTGCACGTGCATGCCCCACCGCGCCGTCAGGAACGTCTCGAGGGGCCCCGGCTCGTCGAGTGCCGCACCGATCCGGACGTCGAGCATCGACCGCAGGTGGGTGCCGTGCCGACGCATCGCGTACCCCACGCGGCCGTCACCGCTGCGCGACTCCGCGACCGCCCACCGGTACGGCAGCCCGGTCGCGACGCGCGCACCGATGGTCGGCAGGAGCTTGCCGGCGTCGAGCGACAGGAACACCACCCCGCGCTGCCCCTGTTCGTCGACCGTGTAGACGCGGACGTTCAGCTCGACGAAGTCGCCGATGCTCCCGGTCGAGAACGGCGGGAACCGCGTGTCCTCGAACCGGAACGCGATGAGGCCCACCCAGGTGGTCACCCCGTCGTCGGTGCCGTCGAGCGCCATCGTGTCGGGCCGCGTGCCGGCCGGCAGCAGCGGGGCCACCGCCGACACGTCGACGCGCCAGTGCACGAAGACGACGTCGAGCCAGTCCTGCGAGATCCAGGGGCGGCCCGGCAGGCCGGGGGCGACGGCCGGGAGGCCCGGGGTGCTCTGGGTTGGTCGGGTGTCGGTCACGATGTGGTCGCCTCCGGTTCGATGTGGGCTGCGACGGGTGCGTCGTCCCACCCGCGCTGCGGGGTGTCGCAGGTGCCGCGGAACACGTACTGCGAGGGTCGCTTCCGCTCGCTCGACGTCCAGTCGATGGCCGGCCGTCGTCGTTCCGGGGGCAGGTACCCGATCCGGTAGACGGCCATCAGCTCGAGCGACTCGGGCACGCGGAGCAGTCCCTCGATCTCCTCCCACGCGCCGGGGGTCTCCATCGGGAAGGACACGAACTGGATCCCCAGGCCGAGCTCGGTCGTCGCGAGCCAGATGTTCTCCATCGCCGCGCCCATGCTGAACACCGAGTAGAAGCCGGACAGCTCCTCCTTCCGGTACTCGTGGCGGTCGAGCATCACGCCGAGCAGCAGCGGCGACCCGGCGACGAGCTTCCGGTTCTCCTCACCCAGGGTCTGCGGCACCCGGAGCGTGTTCATGAGCAGCTGCCCGCGCTTCGTGAACACCTGCTTCGTGAACGGCCGAAGCGGCCCGGGGAGCTTGTCGAACAGCATCCCGTCGCGCCGCTCGTCCATCTCGGCCTTCGAGAACCGGAAGTACGGCTTGTACCGCTCGAAGAACGTGCCCTCGGCCATGGTGCGGGTCATCGAGCTGCCGCTGATCTCGGCGACGCGGTCGATCGTCTGGCGTTCCTCGATCAGCACGAAGCGCCACGGCTGACTGTTGAGCTGCGACGGCGCCCGGCCGGCGAGCTCCATGAGCAGCCGCTGGTGCTCGTCCGACACCGGATCGGGCAGGAACGGCCCGTTCGTCGTGCGTCGTCGTCGGATGGCCTCGAACAGCTCCACTGCTCACCTCTCTGATCGCCTGCGGGCGAGCACGGCCCCCAGGTAGGACGGTGCGGCGGCGACCGCGACCTTCCAGTGTGCTCCGGAGCGCGGGTCGGTGCGTGGAGCGACCGCCAGCGGCACGAGTGCCGGCAGCAGGAACAGTGCGGTCCGGTCGCGCGTCCACGCGGGGGTGGTCGCGGCGACGCCGGTCAGGGTCGCGGTCACGACGAACAGCCCGTGGTGCACGACGCGGAGCTTCTTCGTACGGATCAGCCGCACGGCGACCGCGGTGCCCCACAGGCAGTTCGCGACGTAGGCGAGGCCCGCAGCGGTGACCAGCTGCCGGGCCGGACGCGATCCCGTGGGTGCCGAGTCGCGCCTCCAGACCGCCTTCTGTCCCATGCGTGGGACGTTACGCGGTCTCTCGACTGACGAGCTTGGAGAGCACGATCGCGGAGCGGGTGTGGTCGACCTGGGGTGCGAGGCGGACCTTGTCGAGCGCCTCCTCGAGCGCGGACAGGTCCTTCGAGCGCATGTGCACGACGGCGTCGGCGCTGCCGGTGACCGTGCCGGCGTCGATGACCTCGGGGACGGTGTCGAGCAGGGCGCGCAGCTCGTCGGGCGAGACGGTGCCGCGGCAGTAGAGCTCGACCCAGGCCTCGGTGCCGCGGTCCTCGACGGCGGGGTCGACCTTGATCGTGAAGCCCTGGATGACGCCGTCACCGACCAGCCGGTCGACACGGCGCTTGACGGCCGAGGCCGAGAGTCCGACCACCGACCCGATGTCGCCGTAGCCGGCGCGGGCGTTGTCCCGGAGCTGATCCAGGATGCGGTGGTCGAGCGTATCCATTTGTCCCCATCGTACGCGGACTTGTTGCGAGGCTGGTGGGTCTCGCGCACGAAACGTGCGTCACCCGAACGGGTGTCACGCCGTCAGAGCCCCGGTACTGCACTTGCTGGACGGTGTGTGTCAGGATCGGAGTGGCGTCGATGCTTGAGTGTCACTGTTCCGCTGCGGCGAGTCTGTGGAAGGATCGACTCGGCGTCGACCTGGTCCGCTGCGGTGAGTGAGCCTGCATCTCACCGGAGCTCTTCTCCTCGTTCCGTTTCGGTTCCTGGCAGGCTCGGGCCCCGGTCCCTTCCAGGAGGACTGATGTCGAACACCGCACCCGCCCCCGAGTCCGTCGCCACCCCGGCCCGTGTCGCCACCAAGCGCACGATCCTCATGTGCAAGCCGGACTTCTACACCGTGAGCTACCGGATCAACCCGTGGATGCACCCGGAGGAGCCGACCGACACGTCGAAGGCCGTCGAGCAGTGGGAGTCGCTCGTCGCCGTCTACGAGCAGCTCGGCTTCGACATCTCGTACATCGACCCCATCGACGGCCTGCCGGACATGGTCTACGCGGCCAACGGCGGGTTCGTCCTCGACGGCATCGCGTACGGCGCGAAGTTCCAGTACCCCGAGCGCCAGCCCGAGGGCCCCGCGTACATGGACTGGTTCCGCCAGGCCGGTCTGACCGTCGCCGAGCCGGAGCAGACCAACGAGGGCGAGGGCGACTTCCTGCTCATCGGGGACACCATCTTCGCCGGCACCGGCTTCCGGTCGGACAGCACCTCGCACGACGAGCTCGCGAAGATCTACGGCCGCGAGGTCGTGACGCTCAAGCTCATCAACCCGAGCTTCTACCACCTCGACACCGCGATCGCCGTGCTCGACCCCGAGCCCGCCGTCGACGGGACGAGCAACATCGCGTACCTCGAGAGCGCCTTCGACGAGCCGTCGCTGGCGATCCTGCGCGAGCACTTCCCGGACGCGATCATCGCCACCGAAGAGGACGCCGCGATCCTCGGTCTGAACTCGTACTCCGACGGGTACAACGTCGTGATCGCCGCCCGGGCTGTCCGGTTCGCCGAGCAGCTGCGCGAGAAGGGCTACAACCCGATCGGCGTCGACCTGTCCGAGCTGCTGCTCGGCGGTGGCGGCGTGAAGTGCTGCACCCTCGACCTGCACCCGGTCGGCACCGGCACCTCGGTCGCGCGTTCGCTCGGGGTCAGCTGATGTCGGCGGCAGCGTCGCTCGGGGTCAACACCGCGGCGGCGCTCGCCGTCGAGGACCGCGCCCTCGCGCACAACTACAGCCCGCTGCCCGTCGTCATCGCGTCGGGCGCCGGAGCGACCGTCACCGACGTCGACGGCAAGCAGTACCTGGACGGCCTCGCCGCGTACTCGGCGGTGAACTTCGGTCACGGCAACCCGCGGCTGCTCGACGCCGCACGGGCGCAGCTCGACCGCGTGACGCTCACGAGCCGTGCGTTCGTGAACGACCAGCTCGGGCCGTTCGCCGCAGCACTGGCAGCGTTGACGGAGACCGAGATGGTCCTGCCGATGAACACCGGTGCCGAGGCCGTCGAGTCCGCGATCAAGGTGTCCCGCGCCTGGGGCTACCGCGTCAAGGGTGTGCCGGCCGAGCGGGCGACGATCATCGTCGCGTCCGGGAACTTCCACGGCCGCACCACGACGATCATCTCGTTCTCGGACGACCCCTCGGCCCACGACGATTTCGGGCCGTTCACGCCCGGCTTCCGCACGGTGCCGTACGGCGACGCTGCGGCCCTGCGCGAGGCGATGGACGAGACCGTCGTCGCCGTGCTGCTCGAGCCGATCCAGGGTGAGGGCGGCGTGGTCATCCCGCCGGAGTCGTACCTGCCTTCCGTCCGGGAGATCTGCGACGAGTTCGGTGCGCTGTTCATCGCCGACGAGATCCAGTCCGGCCTCGGTCGCACGGGGCGCACGCTCGCGGTGCAGCGCGTCGGGGTGCGTCCCGACCTGATCACGCTCGGCAAGGCCCTCGGTGGGGGCATCGTGCCGGTGTCCGCGGTGGTGGGCTCGCGCGATGTCCTGGGCGTCCTGCGCCCCGGCGAACACGGATCGACCTTCGGCGGCAACCCGCTCGCCGCAGCCGTCGGCGCCGAGGTCGTGGCGATGCTCGGTGAGGGCACGTTCCAGCAGCGGGCCCTCGACGGCGAACCGCTGTTGCGCGGCCTGCTCGACGACCTGCTCGGCAAGGGTGTCGTCTCGCACCGGGTCGCCGGACTCTGGGCCGGGATCGACATCGACCCCGCGCTCGGCACCGGCAAGGCGATCTCGAAGGACCTCGCCGACCGCGGGCTCCTGGTGAAGGACACCCACGGGTCGACGATCCGCTTCGCGCCGCCCCTCGTCGTCACCGACGACGAGGTGCGCTTCGCGATCGGAACCCTGGCCGACGTGCTGACGGCGCGCGCCTGACGCGCTCGCGCGCCCGCGCCGCGGGCGCGCTCGCGCGCGCTTCGTGAGCAGAAATGGTCGGGTCGCCACACGGCACCCGACCATTTCTGCTCACCAAGCGCGGCTCACACCGCCCAGCGCGCCGCCAGCTCGTCCATCAGGACATCGAGCCGCTCGTCGACGACCTGCTCCTCGGGGTGCGCCTCGTACCAGGCGATGACCTCGCGCACACCCTGCCGGTAGGTCGTGCGCGGCCGGTACCACGGCACGAGCGACCGGACCTTGCTGTTGTCGAACACCGAGCTGTTCGCCTTGTCGCCGAGCAGTGCCGCGCCCCACTCGGGGTCGACGGCGTTGATCGCGTCCGCCGGCACGTGCACGATCCGCAGGTCCTCGACCCCGGCCGCCGCAGCGATCTCGTGCGCGATGGCGTTCCACGTCGGCGCCTCATCGCTCGTGATCGTGAAGGGCTCACCGATCGCCTCGGCCCGGTCGAGCAGCCCGGTGAACGCGACCGCGAAGTCACGGCTGTGCGTCAGGGTCCACAGCGAGGTGCCGTCGCCGGTGATGATGACCGGCTTGCCGGCACGCATCCGAGCGACCGCAGTCCAGCCGCCGGTCAGCGGCAGCTTCGTCTCGTCGTAGGTGTGCGACGGCCGCACGATCGTCACCGGGAAGTCCTGCTCCCGGTACGCCTCCATCAGCAGCTCCTCGCACGCGATCTTGTCGCGCGAGTACTGCCAGTACGGGTTCTTCAGCGGCGTCGACTCCGTGATCGGCAGGTGCGTCGCCGGCGTCTGGTACGCCGAGGCCGAGCTGATGAACACGTACTGCCGCGTCCGCCCGGCGAAGAAGTCGACGTCGGCCTGCACCTGGTCCGGCGTGAAGGCGATCCAGTTCACGACCACGTCGAAGCGCTGGTCGCCGAGTGCGTCTGCCAGTGCGCTGCGGTCCGACACGTCGGCCTGGAGGCGCGTCACACCCTCCGGGATCGGCCTGCCCCCGGTGGTCCCCCGGTTGAGCACGGTCACGTCGAACCCCTGCTCGACGGCTTCCCGGACGCAGGCGGCGCTGATCACGCCACTCCCGCCGATGAACAACACGCTCGCTCCGGTCATGGATGCTCCCTCGCTTCCGGCGGCACCGCTCCGTGCCGCAACCCTTTCGATCCTGCACCTCAGATGCTGGGTCGGGCATCGAGCACGGCCGCCGTCTCCTGGTGACGGCAAGGCGTTCGACGGTGCGGAGGACGAACTCGCCGACGCGAAACGCGTGGAAGAGGAGACGGAGGGTGCCGTCGAGATCGTCGGGCAATTGAAACGGTGTCATGACCTTGCCTATGCACCGCGCTCGGCGTTGTGGGAACGTAGTGCTGTAGACCCCGGAACGATCACTGGCCCAGGCCACATCGCCGGGGTTTCGTCCTGCCGCCCGGGACTGCCGCTGGGTCCCGGCATCGACCCGCGGACTACCGTCACCGTTCGGGTCGCACCGACGCGCCCCACGACAGGAGTGACACGCACATGGAGTACCGCTACCTCGGCAACTCGGGCCTCAAGGTCTCCGAGATCACCTACGGCAACTGGCTCACCCACGCATCCCAGGTCGAGAACGACGCGGCGATCGCCTGCGTCAAGGCCGCCCTCGAGGTCGGCATCTCGACCTTCGACACCGCCGACGTCTACGCCAACACCGGCGCGGAGACGGTCCTCGGCGAAGCGCTCAAGGGGGAGCGGCGCCAGTCCCTCGAGATCGCCACGAAGGTGTTCGGGCCGACCGGTCCGAAGGGCCACAACGACACCGGGCTGTCCCGCAAGCACATCCTCGAGTCGATCGACGGCTCGCTGCAGCGACTGCAGACGGACTACGTCGACCTGTACCAGGCGCACCGCTACGACCACGAGACCCCGCTCGAAGAGACGATGCAGGCCTTCGCGGACATCGTGCGCCAGGGCAAGGTCCTGTACGTCGGCGTCAGCGAATGGACCGCGGACCAGCTGCGGGCCGGCGCTGCGCTCGCGAAGGACCTCGGCTTCCAGCTCATCTCGAACCAGCCGCAGTACTCGGCACTGTGGCGGGTCATCGAGGACGAGGTCGTCCCCACCTCGAAGGAACTCGGCATCTCGCAGATCGTCTGGTCACCGATCGCCCAGGGTGTGCTCACCGGCAAGTACAAGCCGGGTCAGCCGCTGCCCGAGGGCTCCCGCGCGACCGACGACAAGGGCGGCGCGGACATGATCAAGCGGTTCATGCGCGACGAGGTGCTGTCCTCGGTGCAGGAGCTGCAGCCGGTCGCCGACGAGCTGAACCTGTCGATGGCGCAGCTCGCGGTCGCCTGGGTCCTGCAGAACGAGAACGTCGCCTCGGCGATCATCGGTGCCTCGCGTCCGGAGCAGGTGCACGACAACGCGGGCGCTGCCGGCGTCACGATCCCCGCGGAGCTCATGTCGCGGATCGACGATGCCCTGGGCGCCGTGGTCGAGCGCGACCCCGCGAAGACGAACGACAGCAGCCCGAAGACCCGCGAGGCCTAGCCGGTCCGCAGAACACCGGTGTTCGCCCGTTGAACACGCGCATGCCGCGGCTCGATGCGCGAACACCGGTGTTTTGCGAGCAGGTCACACCGGCCAGACAACGGAAAAGGCCCCCTGCCGAAGCAGGGGGCCTTCACCGGTGGCTGGACACGGCATCGATCCGTGGACCTTTCGATTTTCAGTCGAACGCTCTACCAACTGAGCTATCCAGCCGTGGCGACCCTGACGGGACTTGAACCCGCGACCTCCGCCGTGACAGGGCGGCACGCTAACCAGCTGCGCTACAGGGCCATATTGTATTGTGTCTTGCTGTGGTGTTGTTCAGTACTACTTGCTCGCTCACTCAAGGAGTGACCCCAACGGGATTCGAACCCGTGCTGCCGCCGTGAAAGGGCGGTGTCCTAGGCCACTAAACGATAGGGCCGCAAGCAGTGCATCGCGCTACCGATGGACAAGCATACGGATGCCCCCCGGGTTTCACAAATCCGACCCCGCCAACCGTGCATCCCCGGCGTGTCGCGGCGTCAGCGCACGGGTCTCCGATGCTGTCGGTGCGAGCATCGTCGGCGGCCGCACCCCTCGTCCGAGGGGCTGTCGAGCCTGCGACCCGTGTTGTTACTGTTGCACCTGTTAACAGTGTTACGTGCGTGAGCCTTGCCGCGCTGTTACGAAATCGAGATACATGTCGACCTCCACTCCCTTCTCCCTCCGCTCCCGCAGCCGCCTGATCGCCGCCGCGGTCGCCGTCGCGCTCACGGCCGGCACGCTCGCGGTCCTCGCCCCGGCCTCGTCCGCCAGCGCCGCGAGCTACCCCAGCTGGGACGAGGTGCAGCAGGCGAAGTCGTCGACCAGTGCCCAGCAGGCCAAGGTCAGCGAGATCAAGTCGCTCATCTCGTCGCTGAAGAGCGAGGCCGCTGCCAAGCAGAAGGCCGCACAGGCCGCGGGCGAGGCGTACCAGGCCGCGCAGAACAAGTACGACGAGGCGACGCTCAAGCAGAAGAAGTTCCAGTCGCAGGCCGATGAGGCCAAGCAGACCGCCGCACGGTCCGAGGAGCAGGCCGGTCAGCTCGCCGCTCAGCTCGGTCGCACCAGCGGTGACGACGTGACGACGGACATCCTCACGCACCCGTCCGACTCCGGCGACCTGCTCTACGAGCTCGGCGCCATGTCGAAGCTCAGCGAGCAGTCCGAGGGCATCTACGCGCAGGCTTCGCAGGACCGCGGTGTGGCCCAGGGCCTCGCCGACAAGGCCGACCGCGCCAAGCAGGCCCTCGGGGACCTGGCCGACGCCGCACAGTCGAAGATGCAGCAGGCCCAGGGTGCCGCCGACGCCGCACAGACCGCGGTGGAAGCCCAGAACGACAACGAGTCCCGGCTCGAGGCACAGCTGACCGCGCTCACCTCGAAGCAGCGCGGCGTCGAGGCCGACTACCGCAAGGGCGTCGCCGCCGAGAAGGCCCGCCAGGCCCGCCTCGCAGCCGCCGCCGCGAAGGCAGCAGCCAAGGCCGCGGCGACCAGCCAGGGCGGCACCGGTGGCGGCAGCGCCAACCCGGCGGGCTGGGTCCGACCCGCCGGCGGGTTCCAGACCAGCCCCTACGGCTACCGCGTCGACCCCTACACGCACGTCAGCGCCCTGCACGCGGGCGTCGACCTGGCCCCCGCTTGCTACGCCCCGATCTACGCGGCGCACGACGGCACCGTCACCTTCGCCGGCAACGGTGGCGGGTACGGCAACGAGGTCATCCTCGACAACGGCGGCGGCATCTCCACCGCGTACGGCCACGTCGTCGACGGCGGGATCATGGTCACCGCCGGCCAGCACGTCACCGCGGGACAGCAGATCGCCAAGATCGGCTCGACCGGCTGGTCGACCGGGTGTCACCTCCACTTCGAGACCCGGATCAACGGCGCTGCCGTCGACCCGGTCCCCTTCATGGCAGCGCGGGGGATCTCGGTATGAGCATCAGCGCCACCAGAAGGCGTCGACCCACGTCATGACCACCTCCGCTCGCTCGTTCTCCTGCGGGATCGCGACCATCGCCGTGCTCGGCATCGGCCTGTCGGTCGTCATCGCTGGACCGGCCCAGGCCGCACCCTCGGGTCCGTCCTGGGACGACGTCAAGGCCGCCAAGTCCGATGCGGCCGACGCCCAGCAGACGGTCGACGAGCTGAGCGACCGGCTCGGCACGCTGCAGGACGCCGCCGACCAGGCCGGTGTCGCCGAGCAGCAGGCCGGGCAGGCGTACGCCCTCGCGGCGTCGCAGCAGCAGGAGGCGAAGGACACCCTCGCCGACCTGTCCGCGCAGTCGAAGCGTGCGAAGGCCCGGGCGGACGACTCTGCCGGCCAGGTCGCCGGGCTCGTGGTCGAGCTGTCCCGCACGGGCGGCGGTGACCTGTCGACGACCATGCTCATGGACTCGTCGGACTCGAAGGACCTGCTCTACCGCGTCGGCACGATGTCGCACCTGTCCGAGCGCTCCGCGACCGTCCTGGCCGAAGCACGCGCCGACCAGAAGACCGTCGAGTCCCTGGCCGCGCAGCAGTCCGCGGCAGAGAAGGCCCTGCGCAAGGCGACCGAGGCGACGAAGACCACCTTCGCGACGGCCAACGACGTGGCCGCAGGCGCCCAGGCCCGGGTGCAGAAGGAACAGGACCAGCAGGCCGAGGTCCTGCGCCAGCTCGCGTACCTGAAGGGCACGAGCGTCGCGACGGAGACCGCGTACTGGAGTGCGCAGCAGGCGAAGGCCGCCGCGGCCGCCATCGCGAAGCAGACGCGCGACGCCGGCACCGGCACCGGGAACGCCACCGGCGGCAGCACGAGCGGCGGCAACACGGGCAACACCGGCAACACGGGCGGCACCGGCAGCACCGGCGGCGGGACCTCCACCCCGGCCGTCCCGAGCACGCCGTCCAAGCCCAGCACCCCGTCGAACCCCGGCACGCCCGCGAAGCCGAGCACCCCGAGCCGGCCGGCACCCGCGCCTGCTCCGGCACCCGCCCCTGCTCCGGCAC